>AYNO01000019.1 GCA_000500915.1 Rhodobacter sp. CACIA14H1 | reverse complement strand
GCCAACGCGCCCGACACGGCGGAACGCGCCATCCTGCGGGCCTCCGAAACGCTCGGCATCACCGAAGCCGCCGCCGGCACCGCCTTCCACCGCCTGCTGATGGATCTCGGCGGCTGGGCACAGCACGCCCGCTGGCTGCTCTGGCAGGCCGAACTGGCAGGCGACACCGACACCACGCTCATCGACCTGCTGGCCATCCGGCTGGTCTGGGAAGAGGCGCTGCTGACCCACGCCCCCGCCGTGGCCGAGGCATGGGCGCAGACCGTCCAGATCCATGCCAGCCCCGTCCAGCCCACCCCCGACATGGTCATCGACGCCATCCTGCAGGACGCCGCCGAACGCGCCCACCAGCGCGGCCTCATGGCCAAACTCTCCGGCCCCCGCGCCGCCAAGGGACGGCCCGCCCTGCAGGCCGCCTTCTGCATCGACGTCCGGTCCGAAGTGTTCCGGCGGGCGCTGGAATCCACCGCGCCGCAGGCCGAAACCATCGGCTTCGCGGGCTTCTTCGGCCTGCCCGTCGCCCACCGCCCCCACGGCACGGACGAGGTGGCGACCCACCTCCCCGTCCTCCTGAACCCCGCGCTGCACAGCCACAGCCACGGCTCCGACGCCTTCGAAACCCGGGCCCGCATCGACGCCCGCGCCACCCGCGCCTGGGGCCGCTTCCGGCAGGCCGCCGTCTCCTCCTTCGCCTTTGTCGAGGCGGCGGGGCCGGCCTATGGCTGGAAACTGCTTAAATCCTCCCTCCACCTTGGCCACAAGGCAGAGGAAGACCCTGCGCCCCAATTCGCCACCCCGCTGGATGCCGCGACCAAGGCGGCAACCGGCGCTGCGGTGCTGAAGGCCATGTCGATGCAGTCCGGCCATGCGCGGCTCGTGCTGCTGCTCGGCCACGGGGCGCAGGTCACGAACAACCCGCATGAAAGCGCCTATCACTGCGGCGCCTGCGGCGGCCAGACGGGCGAGGTATCGGCACGGCTGCTGGCCGACCTGCTGAATGATCCCGAAACGCGGGCGGGCCTGCCTGCCCACGGGATCACCCTGCCCGAAGACACCCGTTTCGTCGCGGGCCTGCACGACACCACCACCGACGCCATCACGCTCTACGCCAAGTCCGTCCCCGCCAACCACGTCCCCGACCTCGCGCAGACGCGGAAATGGCTCGACCAGGCCGCACAGACCGCCCGCGCCGAACGCGCCGCCCGCCTGCCGGGCGCGACGGGGGCCACCGTGGCAAAGCGGGCGCTCAACTGGGCCGAGGTGCGGCCCGAATGGGGCCTTGCCGGATGCGCCGCCTTCATCGCCGCCCCCCGCCCCGCGACCGAAGGGGTGGACCTTGGCGGCCGCGCCTTCCTGCACTCCTACGACTGGCAGCAGGACAAGGGCTTCGGCACGCTGGAACTGATCATCACCGCCCCCGTGGTGGTGGCAAGCTGGATCAGCCTGCAATATTACGGCTCCGCCGTCGCGCCCGACACCTTCGGCGGCGGCAACAAGCTGATCCACAACGTCATCGGCGGCATCGGCGTGGTGCAGGGCAACGGCGGGACGCTGCGCCCCGGCCTGCCGCTGCAGGCGGTGCATGACGGGGCGGCTCTGGCCCACGACCCCCTGCGCCTGTCGGTGATGATCGAAGCTCCGACGGACGCCATGAACGACATCCTGTCGCGCCACCCCGGCGTCAGGGCGCTGTTCGACAATGGCTGGCTGCACCTCTTCGCGCTGGAAGGCGGGCGCATCGCCCATCGCTACCGCCCCGGTCTGGTCTGGGAAGCCGAAACGCAGGCATGACGCTTCCCGACCGCGCAGCCCTCGGCACCCTGCACGGGAAAGAGGCGGCCATCGCGCCGCCCCTTTCCACGCTGGGCATCACCCTTGTCGTGGCCCCCATCGACACCGACGCCTTCGGCACCTTCACCGCCGAAACCCCGCGTCAGGGGACGATGGAACAGGCCGCCCGCGCCAAGGCCCGCGCCGCCATCGCGGCAACGGGCCTGCGCCACGGCATCGCCTCCGAAGGCGCCTTTGGCCCGCATCCCTATCTGCCCTTCACCCCGCTGGGTCAGGAAGTCCTGCTCTGGCACGACGCCGAAACGGGACAGGACGTCATCGAACGCACCCGCGACACGCGGCCCAATTACGACCACCACGAAGCCGCCACGCCGGAGGAGGCGCAGCCCTTCCTCACTCGCATCAACTTCCCCGAAACCGCCGTGATCGTCGCGCCCTCCGCCACCTGCCCCCCCTTTGCCAAAGGCATCCGCGACCACGAAACCCTTGCCGCCACCCTCTCCCGCGCCACGGGCAAATCCTTCCTGCAGACCGACATGCGCGCCCACATGAATCCCCGCCGCATGTCCGTCATCGCCAGCCTCGCCACCCGCCTCGCGCAGCGCCTCTCCGTGCCCTGCCCGCAATGCCACGCCCCCGGCTGGGGCTTGCTTGCCACCGATCCCGGCCTACCCTGCGGGGAATGCGACACGCCCACCCGCCTTCCGGCCTTTGACATCCACGGCTGCACCGCCTGCGGCACCACCGACCGCCGCCCCCGCCCGGGCACAGCCGACCCCGCCCATTGCCCCACCTGCAATCCCTGACCAAAGGACAGACGATGACCGCCCGTTTCGACAAGAACCGCCTGCCCAGCCGCCACGTCACCGAAGGCCCCGCCCGCGCCCCCCACTCGCAGCTATTTCTACGCCATGGGCCTGACGGAAGAGGAAATCCACCTCCCCTGGGTCGGCGTCGCCACCTGCTGGAACGAGGCCGCGCCCTGCAACATCGCGCTGAACCGT
The DNA here is from genome assembly GCA_000500915.1 of Rhodobacter sp. CACIA14H1. Lineage (GTDB taxonomy): Bacteria > Pseudomonadota > Alphaproteobacteria > Rhodobacterales > Rhodobacteraceae > Paragemmobacter. The sequence goes on along the minus strand of AYNO01000019.1, from coordinate 33,051 downwards.
CAGGCGCAGGCCGTCAAACAGGGCGTCAAACAGGCCGGCGGGACGCCCCGCGAATTCACCACCATCACCGTGACCGACGGCATCGCCATGGGGCATGAAGGGATGCGCTCCTCCCTCGCCTCGCGCGACGCCATCGCGGATACCGTCGAACTCACCATGCGCGGCCATTGCTACGACGCGCTGGTGGGCCTTGCCGGATGCGACAAGTCCCTGCCCGGCATGATGATGGCCATGGTCCGCCTGAATGTTCCGTCCGTCTTCATCTACGGCGGCTCCATCCTACCCGGTCGCCTCGACGGGCAGGACGTCACCGTTCAGGACGTCTTCGAAGCCGTGGGCAAGCATCAGGCGGGCAACCTCTCCGATGCCGAGCTTGCCATCCTCGAACGCGTCGCCTGCCCCGGCGCGGGCGCCTGCGGGGCACAATACACCGCCAACACCATGGCCTGCGTATCCGAAGCGATCGGCCTCGCTCTGCTCAACTCCTCCGGCGCCCCCGCCCCCTACGAAAGCCGCGACCATTACGGCCGCGCCTCGGGCGAAGCCGTGCTGACCCTCATCGAAAAGAACATCCGCGCCCGCGACGTCGTCACCCGCAAAAGCCTCGAAAACGCGGCCCGCATCGTGGCCTGCACGGGGGGCAGCACCAACGCCGCCCTCCACCTTCCCGCCATCGCGCACGAGGCAGGCATCGACTTCGACCTCTTCGACGTCACCGACATCATGCGCGACACGCCCTATTTCTGCGACCTGCGCCCCGGCGGGAAATACGTGGCCAAGGACATGTACGAAGTAGGCGGCGTCCCCGTGGTGATGAAAGAGCTGAAGAAGCTCGGCCTCATCCACGAAGACTGCATCACCGCCTCCGGCCGCACCATCGGCGAGGAACTGGACGACATCCGCGGCGAAGCCGACGGCCGCGTCATCTACCCCGCCGCCACCCCCATCACCCCCACCGGCGGCGTCGTCGGCCTGCGCGGCAACCTCGCCCCCGATGGCGCCATCGTCAAAGTCGCGGGCATGACGCAGGAAGAACAGGTCTTCACCGGCCCCGCCCGCGTCTTCGAATCCGAAGAAGAGGCCTTCGAAGCCGTCCGCGCCCGCGCCTACAATGCGGGCGAAGTCATCGTCATCCGCAACGAAGGCCCCGCCGGCGGCCCGGGGATGCGCGAGATGCTGGCCACCACCGCCGCCATCTCCGGCCAGGGCATGGGCAAGAAGGTCGCCCTCATCACCGATGGCCGCTTCTCCGGCGCGACCCGCGGCTTCTGCGTCGGCCATGTCGGGCCGGAAGCGGCCCATGGCGGCCCCATCGCCCTGCTGCAGACCGGAGACGTAATAACTATTAATGCGATAACCGGCGAACTCTCCGTCGCCCTGTCCGACGCGGAACTCCAGACCCGCCGCGCGGCGTGGAAAGGCCCGAAACCCACCCTCTACGCCACCGGCGCCATCTGGAAATTCGCCAAACTCGTCGGCGGGGCCCGCTGGGGCGCCGTCACGCATCCCGGCGCCAAATCCGAAAGACACATCTACATGGACCTCTAAGTCGCGAAACGATAGCCGATTGAACAGATAACAGACTTGTGATGAAATCGGTTGCAACGGGGGTCCCCCCCGTTGCAACGAGGAGTTTGACGATTGCCGTTCGGCGCCGCAGGCGGGACAAGTATGGACCTGAACATGGTCGCGCATGGCGTGATCGAGGCCGTGCTGCACGGTGATCCCGCGCTTGCCCGCGAAGTCTTCCACCCCGAGGCCACCATCACCGGCCAGCAGGACGGCATCCTGATCCGCTGCGGCGTCACCGAATACATGGAAGTCTGCCGCCGCCTCCGCCTGCCGCGCCGCAGACCCGGCCACCGCTACCGCATCCTCCTGGCCGAAACGGAGGGACCGGTCGGCATCCTCAAACTCGCCGAAACCTACCCCGAAGGCGAAGTCATCAGTTACATGACCCTGTCCAAGGTGAACGGCCGGTGGCTGGTGAACAACCGCACCCTCCACGGCACGGGCCGCGCCCCGCTGCTCCGCCCGCTTCCGGCCAGAACGCAGGGCGACTGACCTCCGCAGGGAACGTCGCCCCGCCCGCGACGTTGGGCGACAGGACGCGCCGCCCCGGAGGATCCCATGACCGACGCCCACCTGCCCGTGCCGCAGCCGCGCCGTCCGGCCTTTGTCCACCGCTGGCTGATGTCCACCAACCACAAGGACATCGGCATCCTCTACCTGCTGACCGCCGCCCTCGTCGGCCTGATCGCCGTGATCCTCTCGGTCCTCATGCGGATCGAACTGATGGAACCGGGCGTGCAATTCATCTGCCAGGAAGGGCTGCGCCTCTGGCCGCAGGGCGACTGTACGCCGGACGGCCACCGCTACAACAGCTTCGTCACCTATCACGGCGTGCTGATGATGTTCTTCGTGCTGATCCCCGCGCTGTTCGGCGGCTTCGGCAACTACTTCCTGCCGCTGCAGATCGGCGCGCCCGACATGGCCTTCCCCCGCCTCAACAACCTGTCCTACTGGCTGTTCGTGGCGGGCGTGGCACTGGGCATCGCCTCCTTCCTCTCGCCGGGCGGCAACGACCAGCTCTCCACCGGCGTGGGCTGGGTCCTCTACCCCCCGCTGTCCACGACGGAAGCCAACTTCGCCGCCGACCTTGCCATCTTCGCCGTCCATGTCTCCGGCGCGTCCTCGATCCTCGGCGCGATCAACATGATCACCACCTTCCTCAACATGCGCGCCCCGAAGATGACGCTGCACAAGGTGCCGCTCTTCGCATGGTCCGTCTTTGTCACCGCATGGCTGATCCTGCTGGCCCTGCCCGTGCTGGCCGGCGCCATCACCATGCTACTGACCGACCGCAACTTCGGCACCACCTTCTTCAACGCGGCAGGCGGGGGCGACCCGGTCCTCTACCAGCACCTCCTCTGGTTCTTCGGCCACCCCGAGGTCTATATCATCATCCTGCCGGGCTTCGGCATCATCAGCCACGTAGTTTCCACCTTCTCGCACAAGCCCATCTTCGGCTACCTGCCGATGGTCTATGCTCTGGTCGGGATCGGCGTGCTGGGCTTCGCCGTCTGGGCGCACCACATGTACACGGCGGGCATGTCGCTGACCCAGCAAAGCTACTTCATGCTGGCCACGATGGTGATCGCCGTCCCGACAGGCATCAAGGTCTTCTCGTGGATCGCCACCATGTGGGGCGGCTCCGTCGAACTCCGCGCCCCCATGCTCTTCGCCATCGGCTTCATCTTCCTCTTCACGCTGGGCGGCGTGACGGGCGTTGTCCTGTCGCAGGCCAGCATGGACCGCTACTATCACGACACCTATTACGTCGTGGCCCATTTCCACTACGTCATGTCCATCGGCGCCGTCTTCGCCCTGTTCGCGGGCATCTACTACTGGCTGCCCAAGATGACGGGACGCGCCTATCCCGAATGGGCGGCACAGACCCATTTCTGGTCCTTCTTCACCGGCGTCATGCTGACCTTCTTCCCGCAGCACTTCCTCGGCCGTCAGGGGATGCCCCGCCGCTACATCGACTACCCCGAGGCCTTCGCCTACTGGAACAGCCTCTCCACCCTCGGCGCGTTCCTGTCCTTCGTCTCCTTCCTCTTCTTCCTCGGCACGATGGTCTGGACGCTGACCCGTGGCCGCAGGCTGTCCGTGGCGAACCCGTGGAACGAACATGCCGACACGCTGGAATGGACGCTCCCCTCGCCACCGCCCGAACACACGTTCGAGGTGCTGCCCACCCCCGACCAGTGGGACCGCCATCCCCGCCACCGAAGCGGTTTGTGACGCACAAACCGCGCCGGAATCTGACGCAAATTCGGGCCCCCCGCCCGCCGCCTGCCATGCGATTTCTGCTTCAGAAAACGCCGCGAAATCTGCGCCAGATTTCGCCCCCGCCCGAAGCGCAAAGGTTAAACCACCGCCCGCTGCGTGCTGACAGTTTGCGGTACAGAATGCGGCACAACATCCGGCACAGCCGGTGCGGCTGTCGATAGACAAGAAAAACTTGCCGATCCCCCGCCGAACTTGGTTTCCCTTCCGCCCCCCGCTGCCATGATGCCCCGACCAACCGGCAGGGAGCGACAGATGCGCAACGGCGGCCAACTCCTCGTGGAAAGCCTTGTTTCCTTGGGCGCGACCAAGGCTTTCGGCGTTCCGGGCGAAAGCTATCTCGCCGTCCTCGACGCGCTGCACGACACCGCCGGAACCTTCGATTTCATCCTCTGCCGCAACGAAGGCGGCGCCGCTTTCATGGCGGCGGCATGGGGAAAGTTAACGGGCCGCCCGGGCCTCTGCATGGTCACCCGCGGCCCCGGCGCCACCAACGCCTCCATCGGGATCCACACGGCGATGCAGGACTCCGCGCCCATGCTGGTCTTTGTCGGACAGGTCGGCACCGACATGAAAGGACGCGAGGCTTTTCAGGAACTTGACTACCGCGCCGTGTTCGGAACCATGGCGAAATGGGCGGTGGAAATCGACCATGTGGACCGCATCCCCGAAATCGTGTCGCGTGCATGGATCACCGCCACCACGGGCCGACCCGGCCCCGTCGTGATCGCGCTGCCCGAGGATATGTTAACCACCCTCACGGCCACCGAACCCCTCCGCACCGCGCCCCGCCTCACCGAACCCGCCCCCGCCCCGCAAGCCCTTGAGGAAGCGCTGGAACTCCTCGCCTCCGCCCACCGCCCCCTCATCCTGCTGGGCGGCTGCAACTGGACGGACGAAGGCCGGAAGTCCCTGCAATCCTTCGCAGAATCGTCAAACATCCCCGCCGTCGCCGCCTTCCGCTATCAGGACCGCTTCGACAACCACTCCCCCTGCTACGCAGGCGAGGCCGGCGTCGGGATGCCCCCGCACGTCAAGGCCCTGATTGCCGAATCCGACGTCATCCTCGCCCTCAACATCCGCTTCGGCGAAATGACGACGGATGCCTACACCCTGCTGGAAGTGCCTGTTCCGAAACAGAAAATCATCCACATCCACCCCTCGCCCCTCGAAATCGGCAAGGTGTACCAACCCACCCTCGCCATCCCCGCAGGCCCCAACGCCTTCGCCGCCGCCCTCCGCCCCGTGACCGGAAACTGGTCCGACTGGCGCAGCAAGGCCCGCGCCGGCTACGAATCAAGCCTGACCGCACCCCCCCAGCCCTCCCCCGTGGACATGGCCGCCGTCACCGCCCACCTCCGCGCCACCCTTCCGGAAGACGCCATCCTGACCAACGGCGCAGGCAACTTCACCGTCTGGCCCAACAAATTCTACCCCTTCGGCCCCCATGCCCGCCTCCTCGCCCCGCAATCCGGCGCCATGGGTTACGGCCTTCCCGCCGCCATCGCGGCCAAGGTCGCGGAGCCTGCGAAAACCGTGATCTGCTTTGCAGGGGACGGCGATTTTCAGATGAATTGTCAGGAACTTGCGACCGCCGCGCAGCACAACGCGCAGCCCATCGTCCTCATCCTGAACAACGGCATCTACGGCACCATCCGCGCCCATCAGGAACGCAACTATCCCGGCCGCGTCTCCGGCACAGACATGTTCAGCCCCGATTTCGCAGCCCTCGCCCGCGCCTACGGCTTCCACGGCGAAAGGGTCGAAACCACCGCCGACTTCCCCGCCGCCTTCGCCCGCGCCCTCGCCTCGCCCACCGGCGCCATCCTCGACCTCAACATCTCGCCCGAGGCGCTGACCCCCCGCCAGACCCTTTCCCAGATGCGGGCCGCCGCCCTTGCCGCCAAGGACGCCAAATGACCATCCGCCTCGGCGCCGATATCGGCGGCACCTTCACCGACATCGTGCTGGACCTGCACGGAAAACTCTTCTCCACCAAGGTCCTGACCAATTACACCGCCCCCGAACAGGCCATCCTCGACGGCATCGCCATCGTCTGTGCGGATGCGGGCATCGCCCCTTCGGCGCTGGAAATCGTCATCCACGGCACCACCCTTGCCACCAACGCCCTGATCGAACGGCGCGGCGCAAAGACGGCCTTCGTCACCACCGAAGGCTTCCGCGATGTCACTGAAATGCGGACCGAAAACCGCTTCGCCCAATATGACCTGAACCTCCGCCTGCCCACCCCCCTGATCCCGCGCGAAGACCGTTTCACCGTCGCAGGCCGCATCGGCGCGCAGGGGCAGGAGCTTGCGCCCCTCGACGAAGCCGCCCTCGAAACCCTTGCCGACCGCATCGCCGCAGGCGGTTACGGCGCGGTCGCCATCGGCTTCATCCACAGCTACATGAACCCCGCGCACGAAGCCCGCGCCCGCGAAATCCTGTCGCGCAAGGTCACCGTCCCCATCTCCATCTCTTCGGAAGTCGCGCCCCAGATGCGCGAATTCGAACGCTTCAACACCGTCTGCGCCAATGCCTATGTCCGCCCGCAGATGTCGGCCTACCTCGGCCGCCTGCAAACGCGGCTGGCCGACATGGGCGCGACCTGCCCGGTCTTCATGATCCATTCCGGCGGTGGTCTGGTCAGCGTGGAAACCGCCGCCGAATTCCCCGTCCGCCTTGTCGAATCCGGCCCCGCAGGCGGCGCCATCTTCGCCGCCGATGTCGCCCGCCGCTTCGGTCTGGACCGTGTCGTCAGCTATGACATGGGCGGCACCACCGCCAAGATCTGCCTGATCGAGGATTTCCACCCCAAGACCGCCCGCAGCTTCGAAGTCGCCCGCACCTACCGCTTCGCCAAAGGCTCCGGCATGCCCATCGCCATCCCGGTGATCGAGATGATCGAGATCGGCGCAGGCGGCGGCTCCATCGCCTCTGTCGATGCCATGGGCCGCATCCAGACGGGGCCGGAAAGCGCGGGCTCCGAACCCGGCCCCGCCTGCTACGGGCGCGGCGGCACCCGTCCGGCGATCACCGATGCCGACCTGACAATGGGCAAGATCGACCCGGACAATTTCGCAGGCGGCGCGATCCGCCTTTCCTCCGAAGCAGCCGAAACCGCCATAATAACCCATGTCGGCCAAAGGCTTGCCCTCGACGCGCAAGCCGCCGCCTTCGGGATATCCGAGGTGGTGGATGAAAACATGGCCAACGCCGCCCGCGTCCACGCCGTCGAAAACGGCAAGGACATATCGGACAACATCATGGTGGCCTTCGGCGGCGCCGCCCCCCTCCACGCCGCGCGACTGTGCGAAAAGCTGGGCATCGACCGCTGCCTCGTCCCCCCCGGCGCGGGGGTTGGGTCGGCCATCGGCTTCCTGAAAGCCCCCTTCGGATATGAATCGCTTGCGTCCAACCTCATCCGCCTGTCCGCCTTCGACGCAGACACCTTCAACACCCTGATCGCCACCCTGACGACCACCGCCGAAGGCTTTGTCCGCAAAGGCACCCAAGGCCCGATCCAGCGTGAGATCACCGCCTTCATGCGCTATGCGGGGCAGGGCTGGGAAATCCCCGTCACCCTTCCCGACCGCCCCTTCACCTCCGCCGATGCCGCGATGCTGAAGGACGCCTTCCGCAGCAATTACGCCCGCTTCTTCGGCCGCAGCATCGACGCGCTGGGGGGGCTGGAGATCGAGATCGTCACCCTGTCCGTCAAGGCGCAGGACGAACGCCCCCTACCGGACAGCGTGACCCTGACGACCGGAACCCGCACCGTTGCCGCCACCCACACCCGCCCCGTCTTCGACCCGGCGACCGCCCGCCCCCTGCCCACCGCCATCCACGACCGCAGCACGCTGACCGCAGCCGACCGCATCCCCGGCCCCGCCGTGATCGTGGAACGTGAAACGGCCACCATCGTCACCTCTCCCTTCGATGCCGTGATGCAGGCCGACGGCACCCTCCTGCTCCTCCGAAAGGACAAGGCATGACCGACGCCACCGCAGAAATCCGCATGCAGGTGATGTGGAACCGCCTGATCTCGGTCGTCGAGGAACAGGCGATGACCCTCCTCCGCACCGCTTTCTCCACCAGCGTGCGCGAAGCGGGCGATCTGTCGGCAGGCGTCTTCGACCCCGAAGGCCGGATGCTGGCGCAGGCCGTCACCGGCACGCCGGGCCATGTGAACACGATGGCCGAAGCCGTGGGCCATTTCATCACCGAAATCGGCCGCGACCGCATGTATCCCGGCGACACCTACGTCACCAACGACCCGTGGAAGGGCACGGGCCACCTGCACGACATCACGATGGTGTCCCCCTCCTTCCTTGGCGACCGTCTGGTCGGCTTCTTCGCCTGCACCGCCCATGTGGTCGATGTGGGCGGGCGCGGCTTCGGGGCCGACGGCAAGTCGGTCTATGAAGAGGGGATACAGATCCCCATCATGAAATTCGCCGAACGCGGACAGGTGAACGAAACGCTGGTCCACCTGCTGCGCGCCAATGTCCGCGAACCGGATCAGGTGGTGGGCGACTTCTACTCACTCGCCGCCTGCAACGACGTGGGCCACCGCCGGTTGATGGAGATGATGGGCGAAATCGGCCTGACCTCGCTCGACACACTGGGCGATTTCATCTTCACCCGCACCCGCACCGCCACGCTGGACCACATCCGCGCCCTGCCGCAGGGGGCGTGGTCCAACATCATGGATACCGACGGCTATGACAGCCCCGTGCGCCTTGCCGCCCGTGTCTCCATAGACGGGGACAGCGTACATTGCGACTTCGCAGGCTCCTCCCCGGTCAGCGCAAAGGGCATCAACGTCCCCGTCATCTACACCAAGGCCTATGCCAGCTACGCGCTGAAATGCGTGATCGCGCCGGATATCCCCAACAACTGGGCATCCCTTGAAGCCTTCACCATCTCCTCCCCCGAAAACATCCTCAACGCCCCGCGCCCCGCGCCCGTCTCGGTGCGCCATGTCATCGGCCACCTTGTCCCCGACCTCGTCCTCGGCGCGCTGGCGCAGGCGCTGCCCGGTCAGGTGCTGGCCGAAGGCGCGGCGTCGCTGTGGAACATCCACATGTCCGTCCGCCCCGCCGCAGGCCAATCAGGCCGCCGCGCCGAAATCCTGATGTTCAACTCCGGCGGCATGGGCGCACGGCCCGCGCTTGACGGCCTCTCCGCCACCGCCTTCCCCTCCGGCGTCATGACCATGCCCATCGAGGCCACCGAACAGACCGGCCCCATCATCGTCTGGCGCAAGGAGCTGCGCCCCGACAGCGGTGGCGACGGCGAATATCGCGGCGGCCTTGGCCAGATCATCGAAATCGCGCCGATGGAGGGCCACGAATTCGACTTCTCGGCCATGTTCGACCGCGTCAACCACCCCGCCCGTGGCCGCGACGGCGGGCAGGACGGCGCGGCGGGCATCGTCGCGCTGGACGATGGCACGCGGCTGCGCCCCAAGGGCTGGCAGCACGTTCCCGCAGGCCGCCGCCTTGTCCTGCACCTGCCCGGCGGCGGCGGCTTCGGCGACCCCGCGAAACGCGACGCCAAGACCCGCGCCGACGATATCGCCAAGGGCTATGTGACAAAGGCCGACAAATGACCCGCACCGCAAACCGCCTTGCCGCCGTCAGACCCTCGGCCTCGATGGCCGCCTCGCTCGCCGCCAAGGCGCTGAAGGCGCAGGGCATCGACGTGATCGACCTCGGCCTCGGCGAACCCGACTTCCCCACGCCGCGCCACATCGCCGACGCCGCCCATGCGGCGGCGCTTCGCGGCGAAACCCTCTACACCGCCGCCGCCGGAACGCCGGCCCTGCGCGATGCGGTGGCCGGCAAGTTCCGCCGCGAAAACGGCCTCGACCACGGCCCCGACGAAGTCACCGTCGCCAATGGCGCGAAACAGATCATCTTCAACGCCCTCATGGCCACGCTGGACGAAGGCGACGAAGCAATCCTTCCCGCCCCCTATTTCGTCAGCTACCCCGAGATGGTCAAACTCCTCGGCGGCACGCCCGTCACGCCGGTCTGCCCCGCAGAATCCGGCTTCCGCCTGACGCCCGCCCTGCTCGAAGCCACCATCACGCCGAAAACGAAGTGGCTCTTCCTCAACTCCCCCGGCAACCCCTCCGGCGCGGTCTATTCCGCAGCGGACCTGAAGGCGCTGGGGGAAGTCCTCGACCGCCACCCCCATGTCCTGATCCTGTCGGACGAAATCTACGAACACATCACTTTCGACAACCGCCCCTTCACCAGCTTCGGCGCGGCCTGCCCGCAGCTCCGCGACCGCACCCTCATCGTGAACGGCACGGCCAAGGCCTATGCCATGACCGGCTGGCGCGTGGGCTATGCCGCCGGCCCTGCATGGCTCATCAAGGCGATGAACGTGGTGCAAAGCCAGTCCGTCACCTCCGTCGCCGCCCCCATGCAGGCGGCGGCGCTGGCCGCGCTGACCGGCCCGCAGGACTGCATCGCCGACATGCGCGCCGCCTATGAACGCCGCCGCAACCTTGTCGTCCAAGGCATCGCCAAAATCCCCGGCCTGACGCTGCACCCGCCCGAGGGCGCCTTCTACGCCTATATCGGCTGCGCGGGCCTGATCGGGCGCACCACGCCCAAGGGCGCGACCCTGACCGACGACACCGCCGTCACCGCATGGCTGCTGGACGAGGCGCATGTCGGCGCCGTCCCCGGCGCGGCCTATGGTCTGTCGCCCTTCTTCCGCATCTCCACCGCCACCTCGGATGCCATCCTGTCCGAGGCGATCACACGCATATCCCGCGCCGTCGCGGCGCTCTCCCCTGCAAAGGACGCGGCATGACCACCCCCCGCTTCGACACGATCCTCATCACCGGCGCCGCTGGCCGCCTCGGCACGCAACTCCGGCGCGGCCTTGCGCCCCTTGCCCGCAAACTGCGCCTGACCGACGCCGCCCCCATCACCGACCTGCAACCGAACGAAGAGGCGGTGATCTGCGACCTGACCGATGCGGATGCCATCCTGAAGGCCGCCGAAGGCGTGCAGGCCATCGTCCATTTCGGCGGCGCACCGCTGGAAAAACCGTGGGAAACGATCCTGAACGCCAACATCATCGGCAGCTACAACGTCTATGAAGCCGCCCGCAAACAGGGCGTCCCCCGCGTGGTCTACGCCTCTTCCGTCCACGCCATCGGCTATCACCGGCTGGAAGACCACATCGACGCCAACAGCCCCCATCGCCCCGACAGCCTCTATGGCCTGTCCAAATGCTTCGTCGAAGACCTCGGCCGCCTGTATTGGGACAAGTTCGGCATCGAATCCGTGGCGCTGCGCATCTTCTCCTCCTTCCCCGAACCGGCGGACCGCAGGATGCTCTGGTCCTGGCTGTCCTTCGACGACTGCATCCGCCTCGTCACCGCGTCCCTCACCGCGCCGCGCGTGGGGTTCACCCTGTCCTTCGGCATGTCCGACAACGCGGTGAAACCCGTGGACAACCGCCTTGCCGCCCATCTGGGCTTCCACCCGCAGGACAGCACCGAACCCCACCGCGCCGCCGTGGAATCCCGCACCCCGACCCCAGACCCCAAGGCTCCCGCCGTCCAATGCCTCGGCGGCTGGTTCGTGGACCTCGGCCACCCCGACGAGGCGGCGCAATGAAGACCGCCTATGACGTGGTCATCATCGGGGGGGCCGTCATCGGTTCCTCCGTCGCGCATTTCCTGACCGCCGACCCCGCCTTCACCGGCTCCGTCCTCGTGGTGGAACGCGACCCGACCTATGCGCGGGCCTCCACCTCGCTCTCCTCCTCCTCGATCCGGATGCAATTCTCCAATCCGGTCAACGTGAAGATCAGCCAGTTCGGATCGGCCTTCATCCGCGACTTCGCGCAGACCATGCAGGTCAGGGGCGAAGCACCCCCCGACCTGAACTTCCATCAGGGCGGATACCTCTTCCTTGCCCGCACCGAAGACCAGGCGCAGATCCTGCGCGAAAACCACGATGTGCAGGTCGCCTGCGGTGCCGATGTCGTGCTGTGGGGGCAGGAAGAATTGCACCGCGCCTTCCCGCATCTGAACGTGGATGACCTGATCCTCGCCTCATACGGCCGCTCCGGCGAAGGCTGGTTCTCCAACACCGGCCTGATGAACGGCTTCAAGGCCAAGGCGCGGGAAAACGGGGCGGAGTATATCCATGACGAAGTCACCGCCATAACCCGCACAGGTAACCGCGTCACCCATGTCACGCTGAAATCCGGCCAGACCATCGCCGCAGGCACCATCGTCAACGCCTCCGGCCCCCGCGCCGCGCTGACCGCCCGCATGGCGGGGCTGGACGTGCCGGTGGAACCGCGCAAGCGCACCTCCTTCGTCTTCGCCTGCGCCGATACGCCCGAAGGCAGCGCCACGGTCAACGGCGGACGCCTGCCCCTGATGATCGACCCCACAGGCGTCTTCTGCCGCCCCGAAGGCCGCTTCTTCCTGACCGGCGCACCGCCGGTGGAAGACCCCGCCGTGGACTGGGACGATTTCGAACCCCGCTGGGAGGAATTCGAAGACATCATCTGGCCCGCCCTCGCCCACCGCTCCCCGAAGTTCGAGGCGATCAAGCTCGTCAACCAATGGGCCGGCCATTACGACTTCAACGCGATGGACCACAACCTGATCGTGGGCCGCCACCCCGAAGTGCAGAACTTCATCTACGCCAACGGCTTCTCCGGCCACGGGCTGCAACAGGCCCCCGCCACGGGCCGCGCCGTGGCGGAACTGGTGATCCACGGGGAATACCGCACGCTGGACCTGTCCGAAGTCGGCTACGAACGCGTCATCGAAAACCGCCCCTTCCTTGAAAAGGCCGTCATCTGATGCCGGGGCAGGGCGACCGCGAACAGGCGCTGCGGCACCTGCCGCTGAACGCCCTGCGCGTCTTCCTTGCCGTCCTGCGCCAACGCAGCTTCCGCCGGGCGGCAGAGGAACTGCGCGTCACCCCGCAGGCCGTCAGCCTGCAGATCCGCCAACTGGAAGAGGCGCTCGACCTCCAACTCTTCGACCGCCGCGCCCGCACGGTGGAACCCAATGCCGATGCCATCCTTCTGGCGCACCACGTTCAGGCGGGTTTCGACGAAATCACCGAAGGCATCCGCCGCGTCACCCGCGCCCGCCAGCGTAACCGCATCAACATCAACGCAAGCCCCTGGTTCGCCACGCGCCACCTCCTCGACCGCCTCGCCCGCTTCCGCGACACCATGCCCGATGCCGACCTGCGCCTGACGACGATGGTGGACCTGCCCGATTTCGTCAGGGACGAGGTGGATGTCGCCATCCAATGGGGCTACGGCGGCTGGAAGGGGCTGGACCAGACCCTCCTCCTTCCCGACTGGAAGGTGCCCTGCTGCACCCCCGCCCTTGCCGCCCGCATCCGCACCCCGTCCGACCTGCTGGGGCAGACCCTCCTCCACCCCGTCCTGTCCGACAGGCTGTGGCGCGACGTGCTGGCCCATCTGGGCGTCCACGGCACCCCTCGCGACGGCATCCGCATCGCCGATGCGGCGGCGCTCAGGCAGGCGACGCTGGCGGGGCTGGGCGTCGGCCTCATCTCAGAAGCAGACGCACGGCAGGACCTCGCCTCCGGCGCACTCGTCGCGCCCTTCGGCGCCGATGTGATGCACCACATGCCCCCCGATCAGGTGCCGGGCTTCCACCTCGTCCTGCCCCGCGCCCACCGCCGCGTGCCACAGGTTGCGGCCTTCGCCGACTGGGTAGAGAAAGAGGATTGGGGCAGGGCAGGGGATCAGCCATGAAACACGCACTCGTCACCGGCGCGACCGGCGGCATCGGCCGCGCCATCGCGCTGGCCCTGCGCGACAACGGCCACCACGTCACCGCCCTTGGCCGCGACCCCGCCGCGCTGGCGGACCTTGCCCGCGAACCCGGCATCACCCCCCTTGCGTTGGACATGACCGACCGCCCCGCCCTCCGCGCCGCCGTGGCGGACCTTGCCCCCGACGTTCTGGTCAACAACGCGGGCATGATGCCCCCGCTCGCCCCCTTCGACCAACTGGACGAGGGTGAGATCGACCGCGCCATCACCGTCAACCTCACCTCCACCCTCGCCCTGACGCGCCTCCTCCTGCCCGCCATGATCGCCAATGGCGCGGGCCACATCTTCTTCACCGGCTCCACCGCCGGACATGCGCCCTTCGCCAACCTCGCACTCTACTGCGCCACGAAATCCGCCATCGCGGGCTTTGCCCAGTCGCTCCGCCTCGACCTTGCACCGCACGGGTTGCGCGTCACGGAAATCGTCGCGGGCCGCGTGGAAACGGGCCTCTACAGGGACCGCCTGCCGGAAGACGCCCGCAAGGCGATGTATCAGGGCGGGCAGGCCGTCCAACCGCAGGACGTGGCGCAGATGGTTCTGGCCGTCCTCAACATGCCGCCGCATGTGGACGTGTCACGCTTCGACATCCTGCCGACGCGGCAGGGGGTGCCGACCGGATCGGCAGGAAAGGACAAGACATGAAGGGCCTGTCAGTCATAATCGTCGGCGGGGGCGCAGGCCTCGGCGCGCTCTTGGCCGAAATGGCGGTCGAAGAAGGCGCCGCCGCCATCGGCATCATCGACATCGACGGCCACGCCGCCGAAGCCGCGCTTTCCCCCGCCCGCGCCAAGGGGCTGCCCACTGCCCATGCCGCCTGCGACATCCGCACCGCGCCCGCCGCCCATGCGGCCTTTGCCGCCGTGGCCACGCAACTGGGCCGTGTCGATACGCTGGTGAACAGCGCCGCGATCTACCCGCGCCGCCCCATCCTCGACATCTCCGATGACGACTGGGACGCATCGAACGCCATCAACGTCAAAGGCACCTACCACATGATGGTCGCCGCCATCCGCCAGATGCGGAGGCAAGACCCCGTCGGCCACATCAGGGGCCGCATCGTCAACATCACCTCTGTCGATGCCTTCAAGGCCCACCCGCAGAACGCCCATTACGCCGCCACCAAGGCCGCTGTCGTGTCGCTTACGAAATCCATGGCGCACGAGGTCGCGCCCGACGGCATCCTCGTCAACTCCGTCGCCCCCGCCGGCATGGCCACGGAAAAGGCCCGCGCCTCGGGCTTCCTTGCGGAACTGGCGAAGGCCAGCCCCCTCGGCCGCGGCGGCGAACCGCCCGAGATGGCCGAATGGGTGCTGATGGCAGGCGGCCCCCGCAACACGTACATGACGGGCGAGAATATCATCGTCTCCGGCGGCTACATCTACGCCTGACGCTACCGGACCAGCTTGAAATAGGCGGCGTGGAAATTGTCATCCATGCCCGTCCCGCAGAACCCCATGTTCATGTTGGACGTGCCCGAGATGGTGCCCCCCGCCACCATCGCCGCCCCTTCGACGCCTTCGGCATTCGCGGCGAATTCGATATCGCCCATCGCCAGAAGCTGGCTGCCGTAGATATGCAGGTCGGCGGCGAAATCCATGCCGCCCATAGTGACAAGCTGTGCCCCGCCCCCCGGTGCGCAACCGTCATCCTTGCCGATGACCAGCCCAGCCGAGGCGTTGTGCGAATTGTCCGAAAGATGCTTCGACACCACCACCGCATCCTCGATCCGCACGCCGGAACTGTAGCTGATCCTGCAATCGGTGATGATGACGTTCTCGCGGATCCGGACATTGTTGTCGATCGTCAGCGTCTGGTTGCCGGACGTGCCGCAGGAATACCGGTAGGCATAACCGTCCTCCAGCTCGCTGTCCTGCACGCGGTTGTCCGGCAGCACACGGAAGCCGGTCCCGCGGATGTAGTCGGGCATGATCTCCGGATCGAAGGCCTCCAGCCGCGCGATGATGTCGTCGATGCGCGAAACGATGCGGATGTGCCACGACCCTTCCCGCAGCGCCCGCTCCAGCCCGAGGTTGGTCGCATAGCCCGAATTCGGCAGTTCCAGATCGTCCAGATCGGCCATCGACACGACCGTTCCCGGTTCGAACGTGTTGTTGGAATTCAACGAGACGTAGGAATTGGAATGGATGCAGAACCCGTTGGTGTAGGTATTGTTCGACTGCAGGTCCACGACGCCATCCGCCACGAACCCCTCGCGCAGGCAGCTTGGCCTGTAGGTCGAAAAGACCGAGGTGCGGAAAAGCTGCCAGTCATCTATCCCGAGGATGCGCAGCAGATAGGTATCGACCGGATTGCCCCTTTCATCCACCTGCCATGCCGTCACCTGCACCGCCGACCGTGACCCCGCATCCGGCACGAAGCTGCGCGATGTTTCGTTCCACCGGCCAAAGACCACATCCTCGGGCCGCACGATCGCGCCATAACGGCCGGGCGGCATGTTCCGGGCGGCCACCGCCACCGCCGCTTCGGCCGCCGCCGCTGCCGACATCGTCTCGCGTGCCAGCAGCGCCGCATGGGCCGTCGCATCCACCGTCACCTGCAGCCGCGTCCGCGCGGCCATCAGGTTCTGCACGTCGATGGCATAGCCCCCCAGCATCATCAGCGTGACGACAAGGAAGAAGCTGAAGAAGGTCCCCATGCCCGCCTCGTCACGGAAAAAGGCGATCAATCTGCGCATGGTCATGCCTCCGACATCTGTTGCGAGGAAACGCTGACGTTCAGCCCCCCGAAGGGCTCCACAAAGCGCGTGGCCGTCAGGTCGGACGACGGCATCGTGACGGTCGAGATGATCACCCCCGCCTGCACCGTCGTCACCACCGTCGCATTGGGAGAGATCGTGGCGATGCGCGACCGGATGTAATCCTGCGCCTCCGCCGCCGTCATCAACCGCCCGACGGACATGGCGCGGTTGGCATCCTGCACGACCCGCATCACCAGGGCCTGCTTGCTGAAGATCAACGCCGCATCCGCCACAAGGCACAGGATCAAAGCGAAGACCGGAAACCAGATCACGGCCTCGACTGTGGCAGAACCTTGCTCGCACCGCGCAAAGCGGTGGAACATTTCTCTGGGTGAAAACCGCAACCACATGGAAATCACCTCCGCAATTCGGAATGATTATCACCGTGATTGTTGTAGATTCGGGCCGAATTCCGGCGGCGCTTTGTCGGAACGGCGGCATTCGCAGAATGTCCCGCTGCCGGAAGGCACCTCTGCGCTGCGGCGGAACATTCCCTCCTCCCCCCGGTTCCACCTGACCGAAGCGGAGTTTCCGATGCCCGTCAGAACCGCCCTCGCCGTGGCGCTGGTCCTGTTCCTTGCTCCACCCGCAATCGCGCAGGATGCCGCGCCCGATGCCACGGCGGCGGATCTCCTCGCGCTGGACCGTGCGCTGGAGGTTCTGCAGGACGATGCCCGGCGACAGGCCCTTGCCGACGCCATCTCGTCCCTGCGCAGCCCGCCGCAGGCCGCGGCCAACCCGCCGCCGGCCGGCCCGCTGGAAACCCTGACCGAAGGGATCGGGCGCACCGTCGCCGCCCTGCCGGGACGCGACCGCCTTCTCGGGCTGAAACGCGATATCGGCCGCGCCCTGGCCGAGGGGCGCACCCGCATCGCGGTGGGACGCCCCCTGCTCCCGCCCGGCAGCGATCTTGCCCTTGCCCTGCCGGGATGGGGTCTGGCGCTTGCCGTCTGGATTGCCGCCGGATGGGCGACCGCCGGCCGCCGGGACCGCATCGCCGCGCGGGCCTGCGCAGCACGGACATGGGGCAGCAGCCTGTTCCTCGCCCTCCGTCACGCGGTCCTCTCGCTGGTCCCCGTCCTCTGCGCCGCCGCCGTGACGGCGCTCTGGCCGTTTGCCCTGCGGCTCGACGGCGCGGCGGCGGGCACCTTCCTGCTTCCGGCCATGACCGGCCTTGCCGCAGGGCTGGCGCTGGCCACGCTGGGATGGCTTTACCTCCTCGTCGCGCTGGCGGCCTGCCGCCCCTCGGTTCCGCGTCCCCGGCCACTGGTCGGCTGGACCGCCGCCACGGCCACCGCCGCCCGCCTTGTCGCCGGCCCGGCCGGAAGGGCGGCTCTCGGCCCCGGCATCGCCTCGCTCGCCTCCCTTACCATCGATCTGGTCGCGGCGGTCTTTGCGCTCTTGGCGATCCACGCCGAACGCCCCGCCATCCGCTTCCTGCTGGACGCGCCCTCCGCCACGCCCGCCGCAGATCCGCCCACGGCCACCGAACGGGCCATGGCGGCAATCGCCCGCAACTGGCACCGGCTGGCCGCCGCCTTCGTCCTGCTCAACCTGCTGGCACGGCTGGGCAGCGGCGCACGCGGGGACGGCTTCCTCCTCTCGGCCGGGCTGTCGGTCGCGGCCCTGCTGGCGGCCTTCGCACTTACGCTCGGGGTGGAACGGGCCCACGCGGGGCTGCTGGCCCGCATGGGCCGGACGGGCCCCGAAAGCCTGCGCCTCGCCCTTGCCATGCGCACGGGCCATGTGCTGCGCATGGCCGTGCAGGCCGGCATCATCCTCGCCGCGCTGACCGCAGTGCTGTCGGCATGGGGTCTCGAACCGCTCCGCTGGTCCACCGGACAGGGCGCCCCCGTCCTGCGCCCCCTTGCTGCCATCGCCGCCGTGATCCTCGCCGTCTGGCTGGTCCGCGCGGTGATCGATGCGCTGGCCGCATGGTCCCTGTCGCGGCATCCCTCCGGCAGCGCCAGCCCCTCGGCCCGTGCCCGCACCCTCGTCCCCCTGCTCCGGAATGCGGCCCTCGTCGCCCTTGCGGTGATCGGCACGATCCTTGTCCTGTCCAACCTCGGACTCGACGTGACACCGCTGCTGGCAGGGGCGGGGGTCGCGGGCCTTGCCATCGGCTTCGGCGCACAGCAACTGGTGCGCGATGTCATCACCGGCCTCTTCCTGATCGCCGAAGATGCCATCGCCGTGGGCGAAACGGTCGAAGCCGCAGGCAAGACCGGCACTGTCGAAGGGCTGACGATCCGCACCCTGCGCCTGCGCGACGGGGACGGAGCGCTGCATTCCATCCCCTTCTCCTCGGTCACGACCCTGCGCAACACGTCGCGCGGCTATGGCGTCTATACCGTATCCGCCGCCCTTGCCCCCGGTGCGGATGTGGATGCCGCGCTCGCCGCACTGCGCGACGTGGCGTCGGAAACCGCCGCCGATCCCGCCTTTGCAGGCATCGCCCTTGCCCCCTTCGACCTCTGGGGCGTGGACCAGATCAGCCCCACGGGCATCATCATCAAAGGCACACTCCGCACGGCGCCCGGCAAGCAATGGGCCTTGGGACGCGAGGTCAACCGCAGGCTGACCGAACGGCTCAGGGCAAAAGGCATACCGCTTGCCGGAAGTGGCCGGACCGCCGCCTTCGGCATCCCCGGCGCCCCCTGACGGCTCGGCGCGTTGCCGCCGCAAGCGGACCAATAAGCAATGCGGGCAGCGAACCTTTTTCCAAGTTGGGTGTTGGGGACGGGCAGGCCCACGCTCCCGGGCCATGCGGACAGCAATCCGATGAGAAAGGAACGTCCAGATGAAGAATCTGCTTCTGACGACCGCACTGGTCAGCCTGATCGCGGCTGTGCCGCTCCATGCGCAGACCGATACGGGGACCGGCTCTGCGACCGACAGCACCGCCACGGGCACCACCGACACGGGCATGTCCGGAACGGTCACGCCGCCCGAAGGCTATACCCAGTTCGAAAACTCTGCCCTGACCGCCGAAGAACTGCGCGGCGCGACGATCTATGACGCGAATGGCGAATCCGTCGGCGAAATCACCGATTTCGTCTTCGACAGCAGCACATCGGGCACGGTTTCCGGCGCGGCAACGGGGACGGGGACCGACACGACTGTCGGCATCGACGCCGATGCGGGCGCCGATACGGCAACCGAAGGCGTGGTCGATGGCACGGCGGATACCGCTGGCGAAATGGCCGATGAAACCGCCGACACCGCGACCGACATGACCGATACGGACGGCACCGCCGAACCCGGTACCGATTCGGGCGCCGTGGCAGACGGCTCCGTCTCGACCGAGGCCGGAACCGGGGTCGCGGAAGGCCAGACCGTCGATACCCAGGGCCAGATCACCCATGTCGTGCTGGATGTGGGCGGCTTCCTCGGCATCGGCGCCCATACCGTGGCCGTCCCGCTGAACGAACTGCAGGTCTTCCGCGACGGCAGCAACGACCTCCGCGTCTATCTGCCCTGGACCAAGGACCAGCTCGAAGGCCTGCCGGAATTCGACGCCGACGATCCCTCGACGCTGGGCGCGGCGGGCAGCGGCAGCACCAC
Organism: Rhodobacter sp. CACIA14H1; assembly: GCA_000500915.1. GTDB lineage: Bacteria > Pseudomonadota > Alphaproteobacteria > Rhodobacterales > Rhodobacteraceae > Paragemmobacter. The sequence continues at coordinate 13,011 of AYNO01000019.1, read as the reverse complement.
CGGCACCGGGACCACGACCGATACGGGGACCGCGACCGGCACCTCGACGGATACCGGCACCTCGACAGGCACCGGTACCGACACCGGCACCGGTACTGACACCGGCACCGGCACGGATACGGGCACGGGCACGGATACCGGCACCGGCACGGGCACCGGAACCGAAGGCACCACCGGCTCGGGCGGCTGACGCTCCCGCACTTCCGGAAGGGGCGGCACCCCGCCCTTCCACCGGCCCGCCGGCGGCGGCCCTTTCCGGACCTGCCCAGCGATGGAGTCGCCGATGGCCGTGCTCTGGCTCAAGACCATCCACATCCTTTCCGTCTCGCTCTGGATCGCAGGGCTCGTCGCTCTGCCACTCCTGCTCGTGCAGGCCCGCCACGCGGCGGCGCAGGGCAGGCTGCACCGCGCGGCGCGTCATGCCTATCTCGTCCTCCTGTCGCCCGCAGCGATCCTTGCCATTGTCACCGGACTCGCCCTCGCCGGCCTGACACGCCTCGCCGCCGACTGGTTCTCGTTGAAGCTCTGGCTGGTCGCGGGGCTTGCGGTGATGCATGTCCTCGCCGCGCGACAGGTCATCGCCACCTTCGGCGCCGATGCCGCACCGACCCCGAACCTCCTGCGCGCCTCCGCCTCGGTCAGCTCCGGTCTGGCCCTGTCCGTCCTCGTCACCGTCCTTGCCAAACCCGCGCTGCCCGATCTGGGCGCCTGCCTCGATCCCGGCGCCCTGCGGCAACTGGCTCAGGCCTCGGTCTCGCTTTCCTCCTGCGGCAGCACCGCCAGCCCGTGATGATAGATGAGCTTCCCCCCATGCCACCCCGCAACCCCCGTCATCACCGCCCCCAGCGCCGACAGCGCCAGACCGGACCCGACAGCGTCCTCGGGCCGGACCAGCCGCAGCAGCCAGTTCGCGCCCAGCACGGCAATCAGGACCGTCGCCGCCACCGCATGGGCCCAGCCCGACAGCCGCAACCGGATGCCCGGCACCAGCAGCAGCTCCGCAAGGCCCACCACCCCGGCGGCCACACCCGTCAGGAAGGCCCCGCCCGTAGCCCACAGCCCCGCCCGCATCCAGAACGGATCGCCACCCCACCACAGCATCCCGTCGCAAGCCAGCGCGGCCAGACCGAAGGCAATCGGGAAATGTATCATCATCGCATGAAGCGGATGCCCGGCCAGCGCCACGGTCGAGGCCGTGTCGGCCATCTGCGCGGCGCCGGACAGGTCAGTGTCACGCGCGGGGGATCGTTCACCGTCGTCCATGCAGGGCGAACGGCCTTCGGGGGCGCGGGGTTCCTGACGACCGGCTGCCAGTCCGCCACATCCACGCTCCAGCCCGCATCGCCCTTCGCCGAAGCCGTCGCCCGGCTCTGGTGGGCCATGCTGGGCGGCGGCATCGCGGTCCTGCTGGCCGTCACGGCCCTGGCACTCGTCGCCACATTCCGCCCCGCCCTCCTCCGCCGTGTCCCCGACCGCGCCTTCCTCGTCGCGGGCGGCATCGCCCTGCCGCTGGCGGCCGTCGTCGCCCTGACAGCGGGGGCCACCGTCACGGGCGGCGCCATGCACCGCTTCTCGCCCCACGAAGCGCCCCTCAGGATCGAAGCCACCGCCCGCCAGTGGGAATGGCGCTTCCGCTACACGGACCACCCGCGCATCGCCGCCACCCCCGGCATACTGCGCCTTCCCGCCGCCACCGACATCGAGATCACCACCCTGTCCGAGGATGTCATCCACAGCTTCTGGGTGCCGCAACTGGGGGGCAAGGTCGATGCCACCCCCGGCCACCGGACCACGATGTGGCTGCGCACCGGAACCCCCGGCTTCCACGAAGGCCTCTGCGCCGAATACTGCGGCATCGGCCACCCCGGGATGCCCTTCATGGTCGAGGTGATGCCCCCCGAAACCTTCGCCCGCTGGCTGGAGTCGCAACCATGAGGGACCACACCGCCGATCAGGACGAACTGGAACGCATCTGGGCCACCGGACCCGGCATCGGCCGCCTTGCCGCCGTCAACCACCATGTCATCGGCCTGCGCTTCATCCTCACCTCGCTGGCCTTCTTCGCCATCGGCGGGCTGCTGGCCATGCTCCTGCGCGTCCAGCTTGCCACACCGGACTCGGCCTTCCTGCCGCCGGGCCGCTATGCACAGGTCTTCACCGTCCACGGCACGGTGATGATGTTCCTCTTCGCCATTCCCCTGCTGGAAGGTCTGGCGATGGTCCTGCTGCCAAAGATGCTCGGCGCGCGCGACCTCGCCTTTCCGCGCCTGTCGGCCTTCGGCTACTGGTGCTATCTCTTCGGCGGGCTGATCCTGCTCACGGCCATGGGCATGGGCCTTGCCCCCGATGCAGGCTGGTTCCTCTACCCGCCGCTGTCCTCGTCCGCCTTTTCCCCCGGCATCGGCTCCGACCTCTGGCTCCTCGGCATCACCTTCGTCGAGATTTCGGCCATCGCCGCCGCCGTCGAACTGACCGTCTCCGTCCTTCTGCTGCGGGCGCCGGGGATGCGGCTGATGGACATGCCCGTCATGGTCTGGACCATGCTTGTCGTAGGCGCGATGATGCTGCTGGGATTCCCGCCCCTCATCGTCGCCTCCACCCTGCTCGAGGCAGAGCGCACGCTGGGCGTCCCCTTCTTCGATCCGGCGCGGGGCGGCGACCCGCTCCTGTGGCAGCACCTCTTCTGGTCCTTCGGCCATCCCGAAGTCTATGTCATGTTCCTGCCCGCAGCCGCGGTTATCTCCACCATCGTCCCCGTCTTCGCCCGCCGCCCGCTCGTGGCGCACCGCTGGGTGATCGGCGCGATCCTCTCGGTCGCGGGGCTCAGTTTCCTGCTCTGGGGACACCACATGTTCACGGCAGGCATCCACCATGGCACAGTCGGCCTGTTCTCGGCGGCCTCCCTGCTGGTCGCCATTCCCACCGGTGTCCAGGTCTTCGCATGGATCGCCACGCTGGCCCGCGCCAACGGCAGGCCAAAGGGCGATAGGCTGCCCGTCCCGATGCTCTGGGTTCTGGGCTTCTTCTTCACCTTCACGGCGGGGGGGCTGACCGGCGTAATGCTGGCCGTCGTCCCCTTCGACCTCCAAGCACACGACACCCACTTCGTCGTCGCGCACATGCATTACGTCCTTCTCGGCGGCTTCGTCTTTCCCATGGTCGCCGCGCTCTACCACTGGCTCCCGCTCGCCACCGGGCGCAGGCCCGAAGGCTGGCTGTCCCGCGCCGCCTTCTGGCTGACCTTCCTCGGGATGAATGCGACCTTCGGCGTGATGCACCTGACGGGCCTGCTCGGGATGCCGCGCCGCGTGGCAAGCTACGCCGCCGATGCCGGCTGGACATGGCCAAACCTCGTCTCCTCGGCGGGCAGCTTCGTCATGGCCGCAGGCTTTGCCGCCGTCTTCATCGATCTCCTGCTCTCCACCCGTTTCGCCCACCGCTCCCCGCCGGACCCGTGGCGCGGTGCGACGCTGGAATGGGCGACCCCCACGCTGCCCCCCGCGCCCTACCTCTTCGACGCCATCCCCGCCGTGAAAGGCCGCGCCGACGCCCTGCATCCCCGCCGCATCGCCGAACAGACGGCGCGTGGCGACGGATACCTCTCGCTGCCGCGCAACGGCTGGATGGAAACCATGGGCGTCCATCCGGTGACGGCGGAACCGGAACAGGTCATCCTCCTTCCCGCCCGCAGCTTCCGTCCGCTCTGGTCCGCGCTGGTGCTGGCGGCCACCGTCATGGCGGTGCTGGCGAAAAGCTACACCCTCGCCGCCGCGCTGGCCGTCCTTGCCGTGGCGATCCTCGCCTCGTGGCCCCCGCACCCCGCCACCAGCCGCGACCATGGCAGCATCGGGGCGGGGCAGGGCACCCATCTGCCCCCACACACCGAACACCCGCGCAGCCCGCTGGTCTATGGCCTGCGCACCGCCATCGCCGCAGACGCGGCCGCACTCGCCTCGCTCGTCTTCGCCTGCCTCTACCTGACCGCCTTCGCGCCCAACTGGGACGCCGCCCCCCTGCCGCAGATCCCCACCGGACTCCAGCTCGTGACGGCAGGCTCGCTGATCGGCGCGGTCGTCACCGCCGACAAGGCGCTCCGCCGCGGGCGCAAGGCGATGATCGACATCCTCGGCGCCTTCACATGGAACCTCGCGGTCCTGCTGACCCCCATCGCCATGATGCAGACCATCGAAGGCGCGACCACCCACGCCGCGCCTGCCACCCACTTCGCGCTCTATCTGTGGCTCTGCATCCATGGCGGCATCGGCAGCATCATCGGCGCCATCGCGATCGCCCGCAGGCTGCAGGGCCGCATCTCCGACGCCCGCCGCACCGACATGCGCCTGCTGTCCACATGGAACCGCTGGCAGGCCGTGACGGGGATCGTGGTGCTGGCCTTCCCCCACGCCTCCCTCGCCATCGCGGGCTGACCCATGTTCCGCACCGCCTTCCTGCGACTCTCGGGCGCCGTGGTCGAATGGTCGGGCCGCCCCGCCGCCTTCACCCTCGCCCTCGCCACCGTTCTGGCATGGGCGGCCACCGGCCCGCTCTTCGGCTTCTCGGAGACCTGGCAGCTCGTCATCAACACGGGCACCACCATTGTCACCTTCCTGATGGTCTTCCTCCTCCAGCACGCCCAGAACCGCGACAGCCGCGCCATCCAGACCAAGCTGAACGAACTCATCTACGCCACCGAATCCGACAACCGCTTCATCGGTGTCGAGAACCTCGAGGATGACGAACTCCGCGCCCTTTCGGACCGCCTTCTCCGGCTGGCCGAGATGAAACAGGCGGCCGACCGCCTGCGCAGGTCAACCCCGCGCAATCCGGCCCAAAACCGCAGCAAGCCAACGGAAATCGCCCCCCGCGGGCCGGAACAAACCACCCCTTCCGGCGATTGACAGGACACTCACCTACTCCCGAGGAGGACCGACGAATGGCAGAAGACGACAAACGCGGCGGCAGCGGCAGCGGATCCGGCGGCAGCAGTTCGCGCAGCTCCGGTGGCAGTTCCGGCGGCGATGACAACAGCCGCCGCGGCTTCGCCGCGATGGACCCCGACAAGCAGCGCGAGATCGCCTCGAAGGGCGGCTCGGAATCCCCCGGCAACTTCAAGAACGATCCCGAACGCGCGGCGGAAGCCGGGCGCAAGGGCGGCGAAGTCTCGGGCGGCAACTTCAAGAACGACCCCGAACGCGCGGCCGAAGCCGGCCGCAAAGGGGGCGAGATGTCCGGCGGAAACTTCAAGAACGACCCGCAGCGCGCGGCCGAAGCCGGGCGCAAGGGCGGCGAGGAATCCGGCGGCAACTTCAAGAACGACCGCGACCGCGCCTCCGAAGCGGGCCGCAAGGGCGGTCAGTCCTCGGGCGGCGGCAACAACAACCGCTGACCGGTGACGACGGAAAATGGACGCCCCGCCCCGGGAAACCGGGGCGGGGCTTTCGCTTACCCGTAAACCGGAAAACGGGGTTCCGCCCGTTCCTCCACCGTCCCCGCCAGCATCCCCACCGCCAGCGCGGCAAACCCCGCCGCCACGGCCCCCACGGGCAGCGCCTTCTCCCATCCCGGCGACATCCGGCGCGGCAGCAGCCCGTAATCCAGCAGCGCCGCCCCCGCCGCCACGCCCGCCGCCGTCAGGACGGGCGCCTGCGTCCGCCGCAGGGCCAGCGCCATCACGCCCCCCCACATCGCCGCCGCCGCAAGGTTGGTCGCCAGCCCCACCGGCGTCTCGCGCGGGTCGAACCCGTCGCGCCCCGCTTCCGGCCACAGCCAGTGGGCCGAGGCATTCACAGGCGCCAGCGCCCCCCGCCCCGTCAGCAGGGACAGGGCAGGCAGGGCTATGGCCACGGCAAGCGGTGCAGTCAGCGCGGGATGCATCTTTCGGTCCTCCTCCGGTGTCTTCCCTGCCAACCCCGCGCCCCGCCACCACGTTCCCGCCGGGAACACCCGCCGCCACCGCCGCGTTGCCACCGGGACCAAGGAAAGGAACTGCCATGTCCCGGATGCGCCCGACGCTCTCGCTTCTCCTCCTCGCAGGCTCCGCACTGCTGCTGGCCAAGACGCTGCAGACCGGTCGCACGGCCCGCGTGGCCGAAACCGCAAGACGCACGAAGGTCGCCCGCACCTCCGGCCCCATCCGTCAGGCCGGCACGGCCGAGATGGAGTTTCCCCCCGAACGCTGGGACATCGTGGACGAACAGTCCGACGCCAGCTTTCCCGCCAGCGATCCGCCCGCCCACCCCTGACGCTACCACAGCGCCAGCATCATCACGACCAGCAGCACCAGAACCAGCACCAGACCCAACCCCACACCATCCTTCGCCCGCAACGGGGATCGTCCGCCGCACCCGCTTTTCATGCGGGCTGCGCGGCGGTCCCAGTTCCTGCCGCGCCGCCGCGACGATCTGCTCGCGCGTCGGCGGATGCCCCCCCGCCTCGTCATCCGTGCCCAGAGGCGCGGCGGCAGGATCGATGAAATCCGTCTTCGTCCCCGCCCTGCCCACGGTCCAGCGCATGTCGCAGCGCATCCGCCGTCAGGTCGTCATCCGAAGGCGACGGCGTGTCCGGCACCGCATCGGCGGGCCTGCGCCGCCCCGCCACGGGAATCCTCGTCACATTGCTGTCGGTCCGCGCCCCGCGCGGGGTCGTATCGGTCCGGTCGGGATCGGTCGGTCGGGTCGGTCGCTTGGCCATCGGTTCCTCCATAGGTCCTTCCCTGCCAACGGCCCCCGCTCCCCCCCTGTTCCTCTGCCGCGGCGCGGAACCGTCCTCCGCCCCGTCCGTTGGTCCGGCATGGACCCTCAGCAAAGGAACACGCCATGACCGACACCGCCCACGAAACATGGATGATGTGGCTGCGCGATGCCCATGCGATGGAGGCGCAGGCCGAAACCATGCTGAACGCCCAGATCGGGCGGCTGGAAACCTATCCGGCCATCAGGATGCGGATGGAACAGCACCTCCGCGAAACCACGGCGCAGCGCGACGCGCTCTCGCGCCTTCTGGAAACCCATGGCGACAGTGCCTCGGCCATCAAGGACACGATGGGCAAGCTGATGGCGGCAGGGCAGGGCCTCTCCGGCGTCTTCGCGGCGGACGAGGTGATGAAGGGCTCGCTCGCCTCCTACACCTTCGAACACATGGAAATCGCCTCCTACCGGATGCTCATCGCGGGGGCGCAGGAACTGGGCATGACCGATGCCGTGGCCGTGCTGGAACCGATCCTCCAGCAGGAAATCGCCATGGCCGACTGGCTGTCCGAAAACCTGGCCCCCCTGACGCGCAGCTTCCTGGCCCGTGCCGACAGCGACCTTCAGGCGAAACGCTGATGCGGGCGCTGACCTTCCACGGCAAGGGGCGGGTGCAATGCGACACCGTCCCCGATCCGCGCATCGAGGACGGGCGTGACGCGATCATCCGCGTGACCTCCTGCGCGATCTGCGGGTCCGACCTGCACATCTACGACGGGGCGATCCCCCACATGCACCACGGCGACGTGCTGGGCCACGAAGCCATGGGCGAAGTGGTGGAAGTCGGGCGCGACACCACCGCGCTCAAACCCGGCGACCGCGTCGTGGTGCCCTTCACCATCTCCTGCGGCGACTGCTTCTTCTGCCGCCGCGGGCTGTTCTCGGGCTGCGAGAATTCCAACCCCGACAGGGAAACCGCCCGCAAGTACTGGCACAACTCGCCCGCAGGCATGTTCGGCTATTCCCACATGCTGGGCGGCTACGCGGGCGGACAGGCCGAATACCTGCGCGTCCCCTTCGCCGATGTCGGCCCCATCCGCGTGCCCGCGGGGATGCCGGACGACCAGGCGCTGTTCCTGTCCGACATCTTTCCCACGGGCTACATGGCTGCCGAACATTGCGACATCCGGCAGGGCGACACCATCGCCGTCTGGGGCTGCGGCCCCGTCGGGCAGATGGCCATCCGCTCGGCCTTCCTTCTCGGCGCGGAACGGGTCTTCGCCATCGACCGCGTTCCCGAACGGCTGACCATGGCGGCCGAGGCGGGGGCGGAATGCCTAAACTTCCGCTCCTGCGACGTGGTGGAAGAAATCCTCGACCGCACGCAGGGACGCGGCGCCGATGCCTGCATCGATGCCGTGGGGTCCGAAGCCGACACATGGGGCACGACGGATGCCGTGATCGACCGCATCAAGGTGGCCACCTATCTGGGCACCGACCGCCCCGCCGCGCTGCGGCAGGCCATCCATGCCTGCCGCAACTGGGGGACCGTCTCCGTCGTGGGCGTCTATGGCGGCTATATCGACAAGCTCCCCTTCGGCTCGGCCATGAATCGCGGCATCACCATCCGCACCGGCCAGACGCCCGTGCAACGCTACATGCCGCTGCTTCTGGACCACATCGTCGAAGGCCGCTTCGACCCGTCCTTCGTCGTCACCCATCGCGGCAGCCTCGCCGACGGGCCCGACCTCTATCAGGCCTTCCGCGACAAGATGGACGGCTGCGTGAAGGTCGTCCTGCAACCCTGACCGCCCCGCAGGGCGGAACCGGGGCGCGCCGAAACCGTTCCCCGACCATCGAAGAGACAAGGAGAACCCCATGTCGAATCCCGATCCCAACCTGCGCCCCGACCTGCGGCGCGACCGCGAACGCCATGCCGGCCCGCTCATCGGCATCGCGCTCGTGGTGATCTTCGCGGTCGCCATCATCTTCTGGTGGATGATGGACGAAGCAGCCGATGCGCCCGGTCCCGGCAACAACGTGACCATCGAACAGAACGAAGCCGCCCCCCCGGCAGCCGAAGGTGAAGGCGCGAACGACCTGCCCGATCCGGCACCCGAAACGACGACACCCGCACCGGACGTCACCCCCGCGCCCGAACCGCTACCCGACGCGGGCGGCACGACCGGCGGGACCACGGGCGGCACGACCAACCCCTGATCCGCCCCGAATCATCCCGGCGCTCCAGACGGGCGCGGCAGGTCCCCCTGCCGCGCCCGTCGCGTTCCGGTCGGATCGCCACGCTCCGTGCGCTGCGCCGACACCTGTCGGCAACCGACCGCCGAAGGGCATCCCCCATCCCATCCGTTGACCGCCGAACCTTGCGCAGTCTGCCGCCGAACCAGACCTTCGGACTAGGCGGCAACCGGTCCGGCCAGCTATCCCTGCCACCCTCCGATCCCCTATCCATCCCTCACGTTCTGATTGTGCCGCACCGCAGCAAAACACGCAGCGGTGCGGAACGGAGCGGAAGAAACGGCCTGCGACCCTGTCGTTGGCGCTGCCCCGAAGGATAGGACTATGCCCATCATCACCGTTGCGACCGGCACCACCGCCACGCAGTTCCAGTCCATGATCGACAAAGCCGCCGCCGGCACCGAATTCCGTCTCGCCGAAGGCACCTATTCCTTCGACCGCACCATCCGCGTCGCCCGCGAAGACATCGCCATCACCGGCGCAGGCTCCGACAAGACCATCATCAAGCTCCCCCCCTCCCTCGGGGCCGAAGCGTTCAAGCTGGGCAACGGCGCGATGACCGGCGACTACAAGATCGCCTCGAACGTGGCCGAAGGCGGCAAGACCATCACCCTGACCGGCAGCCACAGCTTCGCCGCCGGCGACTACATGTACCTCGCCCGTGAAAGCACCACCGCCTTCTACGACCAGATCGGCGACGACACCTGGCGCAACACGGACATCCCGCTGCGCACCTCCATCGTCAAGGTGGCAGCCGTCAACGGCAACACCATCACGCTGGCAAGCGGCGTGCATTTCGACTTCGTCCCGACCGAGACGACCGTCAAGGAAATCAACCTCGCCGAAAGGATCTCGCTCGGCGGCTTCACGGTGGATTACGGCCTCGCCAAGGCCAACCCGTCCGATTTCAGCAACCGCCTCTCCGCCTATGACCGCAACGCGGTGATCGAGGTGAACGGCACCGCAGGCGTCAAACTCCACGACATCACCGCCCGCGACGTGCCGTCGATCGGCGCCAACTTCGCCCTGTCCCGCGACGTGCAGGCCGACAGGCTGACCTTCACCGGCGCACATAACAAGGGCGACGGCGGCAACGGCTATGCCTACCAGCTGCGCGACACCTATGACGGCACCTTCACCAACCTGTCCGACACGGACATGCGTCACTCGGTCCTCTTCGCAAGCTGGCGCTCGGCCGTCGGCAACGATGTCCACGTCCTGCGCACCGACCGCGACATCAACTACCACGGCGGCCGCCACCACGGGAACACGGTCACGGTGGAACAATCCGTCCGCGACGCGAATTCCGACATCATCTCGCCCACGATGTTCAACAACAGCTACGGCACCCACTACGGCACCGTCACCGACCCGACCGCCAACACCACCCTGTTCTACAAGGTGTCGGGCACCCGCCTTGGCGACAACGTGCAGGGCGTGGCGACCGGCGCATGGCTGGACGGCGCGGGCGGGAACGACACGCTCAAGGGCGGCGCGGGCAATGATGTCCTGATCGGCGGCGCAGGCGATGACAGCCTGACGGGCGGCGCGGGCACCGACGTCGCGGTCTATGCGGGCAACCGCAGCGCCTATCGCGTCACCGCCACCTCGGTGGAACACATCGCCGGAACCTACGGCAAGGACGTGCTGTCCGGCGTGGAATGGGTCAAATTCGACGACGCCACCGTCCGCCTCTCCGACATGTCGGTGCAATCGGCCGGCGCCACCGACAGCATCCTGCAATCTGCAGGCAAGGTGCCCACGACCGCGACGGCCACCGCCACGACGAACACCACCACCTCGACCACCACCTCCAGCATCCTGACGGGCACCGACGGCAGCGACAGCTTCACCGTGTCAAAGACCGGCATCGCCGTGCGCGGCATGGGCGGCACCGACACCGTCACCGCCTCGGTCAGCTTCACGCTGGGCGCGGATACCGAACGCCTCACCCTCTCCGGAACGGCGGCCATCGACGGCACGGGCAGCGACATGGCCAACCGCATCACCGGCAACGGCGCGGCGAACCGGCTGGCCGGCATGGGCGGCGACGACACCCTCCGCGGCGGGGCGGGCAATGACACGCTCGACGGCGGGGCGGGCAACGACTCGCTCGGCGGCGATGCGGGCAACGACCGCCTGCACGGTGGCGACGGTGCCGAAATCCTGAACGGCGGGGCAGGGGCCGACATCCTGACCGGCGGCGCGGGGGCGGATACCTTCGTCTTCTCCTCCGTCTCGCACAGCCGCGGGGCGACCGTGGACACGATCACCGACTTCCAGACCGGCATCGACCGCATCGACCTGCGCGGCATCGACGCCAACACGGCAGCCTCCGGCGACCAGGCCTTCCGCCTCGTCTCCTCGGCAACGGGCACGGCGGGCGACCTCTGGGTCAAGGGCGGCTTCGTCTATGGCGATATCAACGGCGACCGCATCGCCGACTTCCAGATCGGCACAGGCACCGCAGTGCCGGTGGCGGGCGACTTCCTCTTCTGATCCGGAACACCGGACAGCAGGCAGGCGACAGGCAGCAGGGCAGGGCGGTACCCACCGCCCTGCCCTTGCTTATGCCCTTCCGCCCGCGCCGCGCCAAGGCTAGGGTTCCGCGACCGAATCCCAAGGAACGACAATGCTCCTCGATACCGCCGTGATCGACGAACTGCGCGAAACGCTGGGCGACGATGTCTGGCGCAGCTTCGCCGACCGGATGCTTGCCGAAGTGGCCGACACGGCGCGGACGCTCGACACGCTCCTGTCGCAGGGCGATCTCGACACGCTGGCCCGCACCGCGCACCGCACCTCCGGCTCCGCCGCCGGAACCGGCGCCAAGGGCCTGCACGCCCTGTTGAAAGAGATAGAAAATACCGCCCGTTCCGGCGACGCCACACGGCTGCCCGCCCTTCTGGCCACCATCCCCCTGCGCGCCGAAGAAACCCGCGCGGCCATGTCCGCCCATTCCGGCCCCTGACGGAATACACTGACGGAATTCCCGTATCGGTTGCTTTCCGCCGACCGGCACGCCCCTGCCTTGCACCCCCCGCCCAGGGGCGCAGAATGGCGCTTCACCTTTGTGAAGAAACCACGGAAAGACCCATGACCCTGCTGCGCCCGCTCCTCCTCCCGCTCGTGACCGGCCTCGCCCTCCTGTCCGCCGGGGCCGCAGTGGCCGGCCCCAAGGCTTGCCCGCCGGGACTGGCCAAGAAGGCCGTCCCCTGCGTCCCGCCCGGTCAGGCCAAGAAATGGCGCATCGGCGAACGCCTGCCTGCCAATGCGGCATGGTACCAGATCGACGACTGGGACCGCTACGGCCTGCCCGAACCCCGCGACGGCAACCGCTACATCATGATCGACAGCGAAGTGCTGCTCGTGGCCATCGCCACCGGCATCGTGCTGGACTACCTCGGCGTCTTCTAGGCCAGCGCCCGCGCGAACAGCCGCGCCAGCCGCGCCTGACCGGCGCGGTAGTCCTCCAGCGACCGCGCCGACAGCTTCAGCCCCTTCACCGCCGCCATGATCGCCTGCGCCACCTCGGCGGGCGACCCGATGCCGTCCGGCAGCTTCCGCCGCCCCAGCCAGCCTGCCAGCACCTCGACCATCCGCGCCTCTCCCGCCGCGGCAAGATCGCCTGTCACCGAAAAACCGGCATCCATCAGCTCCTCGCCATGCGCGGTGGTCAGGACGGCTTCCATGAATTTCCCGTCCTTGGCAACGAAACCCGCCAGCAGGGCCTGTTCCGCGCTCTGCCCGGGCCGCTCCAGCGCCGCCGTCATGTCGCGCAGCGCCTCGTCGAAATAGCGCACCGCCAGCGACCGGAAGATATCCTCCTTGTTGCGGTAATGCAGATACAGCGCCGATCGTGACATCCCCGCCCCCCGCGCGATGTCATCCATCGCGGTGCGGCGATAGCCATAGGTCGCAAAGGCATGGAAAGCCGCGTCCAGAATGGCATCCAGACGGTCCGAGGCAGGCGGGGCAGAGGCGGTAGTCATGGCCATGCCGCCAGACTGACAAAACGCCATCAAAATGTCAATTGACAGACTGACATTTGGCGCCCATTTTGTCACAA
>AYNO01000018.1 GCA_000500915.1 Rhodobacter sp. CACIA14H1 | reverse complement strand
ACATGCGGACCGCTATCCGCACGCGCTGTCGGGCGGGCAGAGGCAGCGGGTGGTGATCGCCCGCGCGCTGGCGCTGCGGCCCGATCTTCTGGTGCTGGACGAGCCGGTATCGGCGCTGGATGTTTCGGTGCAGGCGGGGGTCCTGAACCTGCTGAAGGACATCCAGCGGGAGTTCGGCACCGCCTTCGTCTTCATCGCGCATGACCTGTCGGTGGTGCAGCACATCTCGGACCGGGTGGCGGTGATGTATCTGGGCAAGATCGTCGAGGTGGCGGAGAAGCGGCAGCTCTATTCCGCGCCGCTGCACCCGTACACGCAGGCGCTGATGTCGGCGGTGCCGCTGGCCGATCCGCCGCGCGAACGCAGCCGCGCCCGCATCGTGCTGAAGGGCGATGTGCCCAGCCCGATCAACCCGCCGTCGGGCTGCCGTTTCCGGACGCGCTGCCCGATCGCGCAGCCGGTCTGCGCCACACTGGAACCGCCGCTGGCCGACAGGGACGGAGGACATGCCGTCGCCTGCCATTTTCCAAGTGCCCGGGAAACGGGTCTGGCAGCGACCGGCTGAGACGTAACGAGGGAGGACCATGACGATGCAGACCCTGCCGCTGGAAGGCATCAAGGTGCTGGACCTCACCCGGGTCCTTGCCGGACCGTGGACGACCATGAGCCTTGCGGACATGGGGGCCGAGGTCTGGAAGATCGAGAACATCCGGGGCGGAGACGACACGCGGGCCTGGTCGGTGCCGAGTTACAAGGGGATCAGCACGTATTACCTCTGTGCCAATCGCGGCAAGCAGAGCATCGCGCTGGACCTGAAGGCGCCGGAGGGGAAGGCGATCGTTCTGGAGCTTGCGGCGCGGGCGGATGTGGTGGTGGAGAATTTCCGCGCCGGAACGGTGGACCGGCTGGGCATCGGCTATGACGACCTGCGCCGGATCAATCCGGGGATCGTCTATTGTTCGATCTCGGGCTACGGGCAGACGGGGCCGGAGGCGACGCGGCCGGGTTATGATTTCATCATGCAGGCGGAAAGCGGGCTGATGTCGATCACCGGCGCGGCGGACGGGCCGCCGAACCGGCTGGGCGTGGCCTTCACGGATGTGGTGGCGGGCATGGTGGCGACGCAGTCGGTGCTGGCGGCGCTGTACCAGCGGCGGGAAACGGGGCTGGGCCAGTTCATCGACGTGGCGCTGCTGGATTCGACGCTGAACCTGCTGATCAACGTGGGGACGGCCTATCTGAACGCCGGTGTGGAGGCGACGCGCTATGGCAATGCGCATCCGACGGTGGTGCCCTACCAGCTTTTCACGGCATCGGACGGGCCCTTTGCGCTGGCGGTGGGGAATGACCGGATGTTCGCGGATTTCTGCGAGCAGGTGATCGATCGCCCCGATCTTGCCCGCGATACCCGCTATGTCACGTCGCACCAGCGGGCGCTGCACCGGCAGGACCTGCTGGACACGATACAGGCCATCGTGGAGCGCCGCCCGATGGCGCATTGGCTGGCGGCCTGTCTGGCCGCCGATGTGCCCGCCGGACCGGTGAAGTCGGTTGCCGAGGCGCTGCAGGCGAAATCGGTGGTGGAGCGGGGGGTGATCCAGACGCTGGAGCATCCGGAGCTGGGGCCCGTGTCGCTGATCCGGCCCGCGCAGGGACTGGCGGCGCAGGAGGGGCACAGGCCGAAGGCGCCGCCGCTGCTGGGCGAGGATACGCGGGCGGTGCTGCGGGATGTGCTGGGGTTCGATCCGGCGCGGATCGATGCGCTGGTGGCGCAGGGGGTGATCGCCTGCCGCGATGTTGCCCCTGCCGCCGGACTGGACCTAGAGGGCGCGACGGCCTGAGCGCCGCGGAAGCCATACGCAGGAAAGACAGAGATGACCGTCATAGTGGAGCGTCACGGCAGCGTTGCCGTCCTGACCATCGACAACCCGCCCGTGAATGCCCTGAAGACGGCCGTGCGGGCGCGGCTTCTGGAACTGGCGGGTGCGCTGGAGGCCGACCCGGCGGTTGCGGCCATCGTGCTGCGGGGGGCGGGGAAGCTGTTTGTCGGGGGGGCGGATATCGCGGAATTCGACCGCCCGCCGGAGCCGCCGGTCCTGCCCGAGCTGATCGCGCGGATCGAGGGGGCGGCGAAGCCGTGGGTTGCGGCGATCCACGGGCAGGCGCTGGGTGGCGGGCTGGAACTGGCGCTGGGGTGCCATTACCGCGTCGCGGCACGCGGGGCGACGATGGGCCTGCCCGAGGTGACGCTGGGCATCATTCCCGGGGCGGGGGGCACGCAAAGGCTGCCGCGTCTGATCGGGCTGGCGGCGGCCATACCGGTGATCGCGGAGCGCGACATAGCTGGACACCGAGCGGGCCGCGCGGGCCGGGCTGGGTGGACCGCGTCATCGAGGGGGATCTGACGGCGGGTGCGGTGGAATTTGCGGCCTCGCTTCCGGGGGCGCGGCAGCCGGCGGGACTTCGCCCCCTGCCCGATCCCGGCGCGGTCTTCTGGGAGGCGGCGGCCGCCCGCATCGCCAAGGGGGCGAAGGGGCAATCCGCGCCGCCTGCCGCGTTGCGGGCCGTGCGGCACGGGGTGGAGCAGGGTGTGGCCGAAGGGCTGCGGAACGAGCGGGAGATCTTCCTTGCCCTGAAGGCGTCGGACGAGGCGGCGGCCCTGCGGCACCTGTTCTTTGCGGAACGGGCGGCGGCGCGTCCGGCCGATCTGCGCGGGGTGGACCCGCAGCGGGTGGAGACGGTCGGCGTCGTGGGGGGCGGGACGATGGGAAGCGGCATCGCCGCCGCCTTCCGCATGGCGGGCCTGCGGGTCATCCTGTCCGAACGCGACGGGGCGGCGCTGGAGCGGGGCATGGGCGCGGTCGGGGCGATCTTCGACGCGGCGGTAAAGCGCGGGACGGTGACGGAGGCGGTCGCGGCGGAACGGATGGCCGGTGTGACGGGCTGTGTCGGGCTGGACGGGCTGGCGGGTTGCGATCTGGTCGTGGAGGCGGTGTTCGAGGATCTGGCGGTGAAGCGCGGGGTCTTTGCGGAACTGGTCCGCCTTTGCCGGGCTGATACGATCCTTGCCACGAATACATCCTACATCGATCCGCGGCTGATCGCGGAGGGGTTGGCGGGGCCGGAGCGGTTCATCGGGCTGCATTTCTTCAGCCCGGCGCAGGTGATGAAACTGCTTGAGGTCATCCCGTTGCCGGGGACCGGCCTGACGGTTCTGGCCACGGCCTTCGATCTGGCGCGGAAGCTGGGGAAGGTGCCGGTGCGGGCGGGCATCTGCGAGGGATTCATCGGCAACCGCATCCTGAAGCGGTATCGCGCCGAGGCCGAGGCGATGCTGCGCGAGGGCGTGGGCCATGCCGATATCGACGCGGCGATGCGCGGTTTCGGCTATGCGATGGGGCCGTTCGAGATGCAGGACATGGCGGGGCTGGACATCAGTTTCATGAACCGCGAGGCGGCGCGGGCGCGGGGCGAGGATGTGCCGGAAACACCCGGCGACCTGCTGGTGCGGGCGGGACGGAAGGGTATGAAGACGGGCGGCGGCTGGTATGACTATTTCCCCGGCGACCGGACGCCGCGCCCGTCGCCCGAGGCGGCGCGGATCATTGCGCCGCTGGCGGGGTCGGGGCCGGGTCTGGCTGCGGCAGAGATCGTGGACCGGCTGGTGGGCGCCATGGCGGCGGAAGGGCGGGCGATCCTTGCCGAGGGCATCGCGGCGGGTCCGGCGGATATCGACCTCGTGCAGGTGCATGGCTACGGCTTTCCGCGCGGCAAGGGCGGGCCGATGTTCCAGAGCGACAGGAAGGCAAAGCGATGATCCCCTATCCCGATACCCTGCTTTACATCGACGGCGTCTGGCGGCCCGCATCGGACGGACGGGTCATTCCGGTGCTGGACCCTGCCACGGGCGGCAGGATCGGGACGGTGGCCCATGCGGGGCGCGGCGATCTGGATGCCGCGCTGGCGGCGGCGGATCGGGGGTTCCATGTCTGGCGGCTGACCCCGGCCCATGACCGCGCGAAGCTGATGCGCAAGGCGGCGGATATCCTGCGGGCGCGGGCCGAGGATGTGGCCACGCTCATGGTGCGCGAGAATGGCAAGCCGCTGGCGCAGGCGCGGCTGGAGACGCTGGCGGGGGCCGATATCATCGACTGGTTCGCAGGCGAGGCGCAGAGGGCCTACGGGCAGGTGATCCCGTCGCGGGCGCCCGATGTGCTGCAGATGACGCTGAAGCTGCCGGTCGGGCCGGTTGCGGCCTTTACGCCGTGGAACTTTCCCATCAACCAGGTGGTGCGCAAGCTGTCGGCGGCGCTGGCGGCGGGCTGTTCGATCATCGTGAAGGCGCCCGAGGAAACGCCTGCGAGTCCGGCGGAACTGCTGCGCGCCTTTGCCGATGCGGGGCTGCCGGCGGGGGTGGCCAACCTTGTCTTCGGCGTTCCGGCCGAGATTTCGGAATACCTGATCCCGCATCCGGTCATCCGGAAGGTGAGCTTCACGGGATCGACGCCTGTCGGCAAGCATCTGGCCGCGCTGGCCGGTGCGCATATGAAGCGGGCGACGATGGAGCTGGGCGGACATGCGCCGGTCATCATCACGGCGGATGCGGACCTTGACCTTGCGGCAGCGACGATCATTCCCAACAAGTTCCGCAATGCGGGGCAGGTCTGCGTGGCGCCGACCCGTTTCCTTGTGCAGGAGCCGCTGGCGGATGCCTTTGCCGCCCGTTTCGCCGAGGCGGCGCAGCGGTTGCGGGTGGGCAACGGGATGGACCCCGACACGGAGATGGGGCCGCTGGCCAACGAACGGCGGATACCGGCGCTGGAGGCGCTGGTGGCCGATGCCGTGGACCACGGGGCGCGGCTGCTGGCGGGGGGACGGCGCATCGGGAACGAGGGGTGGTTCTATGCGCCCACGGTGCTGGCCGATGTGCCCGTCACGGCGCGGATCATGAACGAGGAGCCTTTCGGTCCGGTCGCCATCGTGAACCGCTTTTCCGCGCTGGAGGACGCGATTGCCGAGGCGAACCGCCTGCCCTTCGCGCTGGCGGCCTTTGCCTTCACCCGCGACACGGCCACGGCGACACGGCTGGGCGCGGAGGTGGAGGCGGGGATGCTGTCCATCAACCATCTGGGGCTGGCGCTGCCGGAAATCCCGTTCGGCGGGATGAAGGAGTCGGGCCATGGGACCGAGGGCGGGTCGGAGGCGCTGGACGCCTATCTGGAAACGCGGCTTGTCACGCGGAAGGGGTGACGCATGACGGGGCCGATTACCGGAAAGACCGCGGTCATGCTGATGCTGGCCGATCCCGTGTCGCATATCCGCGGGACCGCGCTGATCAATGACAGTTTTGCCGCACTGGGGCTGGATGCGGTGATCCTGCCGATCCATGTGGCGCCTGCCGATCTGGACGGGATGCTGCAGGCCGTGCGGCGGATGCGGAACGTGGCGGGGCTGGGCATAACGATCCCGCACAAGGTGGCGGCATGGTCGCTGGTCGATGACCTGACGCCCGTGGCGCGGCGGATGGGGGCGACCAACTTCGTCCGGCGCAATGCAGACGGCACGCTGACGGGCACGAATACGGACGGCGCCGGGTTCCTTGGCGGTCTGCGGGCCAACGGGTTCGATCCGGCGGGGCGGCAGGCGCTGCTGTGCGGGACGGGGGGCGTGGGACGGGCCATCGCCTTTGCGCTGGCAGAGGCGGGGGTGGCGGGGCTGGACCTGATGAACCGCGACCGCGCGAAGGCCGAGGCGCTGGCCGCAGAGTTGCGCAGCGCGGTGCCGGGGTGTCGCGTTGCCATGGCGGATGCGGGGTCGGTGGCGCGGGCGGACCTCGTGGTGAACGGAACGTCGCTGGGCATGAAACCGGACGAGCCGCTACCGCTGGACCTGACGGGGCTGGAGGACCGGACCACCGTTGCCGAGGTGATCGTCCAGCCCGCGATGACCCGGCTGCTGGCAGAGGCCGCAGCGCGGGGGTGCCCCGTGATCGGCGGGGCGGAGATGTTGAAGCCCCAGCCCGCGCTGGTGGCGGAATTCTTTGGCCTGTTGGAGGGGTGAGCGATGCAGATCACGGGACAGACGGACCTTTTCTACATCGTCGGCACGCCGGTCCGGCATTTCCGGGCGCCGATCCTGTTCAACGAGCATTTCGCCGCGATGGGCCATGATTTCTGCTGCGGGGGGCTGAACGTGCTGCCGGAGGATCTGGCGGCGGCGCTGGCGCTGGTGCGGCGGGTGGACAACATCCGGGGGCTGTGCATCACCGCGCCGCACAAGATTGCCGCGGCGGCGCTGGTGGACCGCCGGACGGACGCGGCGGAGCAGGCCGGTTCGGTGAACTTCGTGCGGCGCGAGGGGGACGGGACGCTGACCGGGCACAATCTGGACGGGCTGGGCTTCCTGCGCGGGCTGCGGGCGAGCGGGTTCGAGCCGGAGGGGCGGCGCGTGCTGCTCCTGGGCGCGGGCGGCGTGGGGCGGGCGATTGCCTTCGCGCTGGCGGGTGCGGGGGTGGGCGGGCTGGTCCTTTCCAACCGCGATGCGGGGAAGGCTGCGGCGCTGTCGCAGGAGGTGACGCGGGCGACGGGGTTGGCGGTCGGGACGGTCGGGGCGGTGGGGACGGATGCCTTGGCGGGGTTCGATCTGGTTGCGAATGCGACATCCGTGGGCATGGGCGGAAGCGAGGGGATGCCCGTCGCGCTGGACGGCATTGCGCCGGAGGCCATGGTTGCGGATGTGGTGATCAGCCCGCAGGACACGCCTTTCATCGCGGCGGCGCGGGCTGCCGGCTGCCGCGTGATGCCCGGTTCGGCCATGCTGCGGCCGCAGATCGAGTTGAGCGAGGGTTTCCTCTATGGCGGCGCGGAGGACTGAGCGCCCGCGCCGCCGCTGCGAAGGTCACGCTTCGCCGATGCGCCGCAGGAATTTGGCGCGGCCCTTCTCGCCCATCCGTTCCAGCATGGGGTAGAGGCGGGCGAGAAGGCCCGGCCAGGCACCGGCGATCCGGCCAGTGAGCCCTTCGGAATAGGGCACATAGACTTCGAGGCGGGGTTTGCGCAGGGCGCCGGTGATCGCGTCCACGACATCATCCACCGTCACGGGATCACCGACGAAGTTGAGGGCGGAGCCGCCATTGCGCGCCTCGTGCCGGAGCATGGGCGTGTCGATGCCGGCCGGATAGATGCCGGTGACATGCACGCCATCCGCCGACAGTTCGTCCCGCAGGCCCCAGAGCAGGCCGCGCAGGCCGAATTTGGACGCCGAATAGGTGGCGCTGCCCTTGAGCGAGACGATCCCGCCCATGGAGACGGTGGCGATGATGTGCCCCTTGCGTTCGCGCGACATGCGGCGGGCAAGGGACTGGATCATCAGGGCGCCGGAGACGAGGTTCACCTGCAACTGGTCAAGCATGGCCTGACGCGAGATGTCCGCGACATTGCCGATCACCAGCATCCCCGCATTGACGACGGCGACATCGGCGAAGGTGCCCTGTTCGATCGCTTCTTCGCAGAAGCGGGTCACGGCGGCGGGATCGCGCTGGTCGAGGACATGCGTCTCGGCCCCCGGATAGCGGGCGGCCATGTCAGCCAGTCGCGTGGCGTCGAAATCCACGAGGATCAGGCGGTATCCGTCGGCGGCCATCCGTGCTGCGATGGCCTGTCCGAGGCCACCCGTCGCACCGGTCAGCAGTGCTGTTCTGGTCATGATGAGGTCCTTACTCGGCTGCAATCTTGAAGGAGGTGACATTGGACCCCGGTTTCGGCGGGGTGTTGGTCGTGACGGCGGGGTGCCTGTCGGGCAGTGTCCAGCCCATCTTGCGGAAGATGCCCTTGAGGTATTTCTGCCAGCTGTCGCTGTCGAAATAGGAGGCGTGCCGATCCGACGCGACGAAGCGGATTCCGCCGGTCAGGTCGGGCGCATCCTCGCGGATCATGCGGGCCATCTGGGCGGCCTGCGGTTTGCCGTCGATCTGGTCCTTGATGTGGTTGGCGATGGCGAAGGCCATGAGGTCGAACAGCTTGAACGCGCCGGAGTTGGTTTCGATGAAGCTGGGCGCGGTCAGGTTGCGGTGTTCGCGCGAAAAGAGCTGCAGGTACATGTTCGGGCGCCCGCCTTCGTAGCGGAAGTAGTCGCGGGCATAGGGCTGGACCTGCGTGTAGCCGGTGGCGAGGAGGATCATGTCCAGTTCCTCGCGCGTGCCGTCCTTGAAGATGACGCCGTTGCCGTCCAGACGGTCGATGTCGGGTTTGGCGATCAGGTCGCCGTGGTGCATGTGGTGCAAGACCTGCGTGTTCAGGATGGGGTGGGATTCCAGCAGCTTGTGGTCGGGTTTGGGCAAGCCGACGCGGGTGACATCCCCCACGTAGAATTTCAGCAGGCCGCCGAAGACGATCCGCATCAGCCAGAGCGGCAGCTTCGGGCCGGAGGAGGCGAAGACATCGGTGGGTGTGCCCATGATGTGCTTCGGCACGAAATGGTAGCCGCGGCGGACGGACAGGAAGGCGCGGTCCGCGTTGGTGGCGGCGTCGCAGGCGATGTCCACGCCGGAATTGCCCGCGCCCACGACCATGACGCGCTTGCCCCTGAATTCGTCAGGGCTGCGATAGGTGCCGGAATGCCGGATTTCGCCGTCGAAATGGCCTTTGAATTCCGGGATGCGGGGGTGCCAGTTCGAGCCGGTGGCGCAGACCACGCCGAGGTAGCGGCGGCGTTCGCCGCTATCGAGCGTGACGATCCAGTCGCCTTCGTCCTGCTTTTCGATGTCGGCGATGCGGGTGGAGAAGCGGATGCGGTCGCGCAGGGACCAATGGTCCGCGAAGGCGCGGATATAGGTCAGGATCTGGCGGTGCGAGGGGTAGTCCGGGTAATCCGCCGGAAAGGGGAAACCGTCGAAGCCCGACATGGTCTTGGACGAGATGAAATGCGCGCTTTCATACATCGGCGAGCCGGGCTGGTCGATGTCCCAGAGCCCGCCCACATCGCTGTGTGCGTCGAACTGGTCATAGGGGACGCCCGCCACCAGACAGGCGCGTGCCATGGCGAGACCGGCAGGACCGGCCCCGATGATGCAGATTTTCTGTTGTGTCGTGGTCATGGCGGGGTTCCCCAATCCTTGTCTGCGTGATGGTCAGAACTTGAAGCCGAATTTCACTTCGATGGCGGTCAGGCGGTTGTCGCGGAAGGTGCCGAGCGGTGCGCCGCCTGCCTGCGGGTCGGCGTCGCGCAGCCAGTAGTGGCCGATGCCGACCGAGAGGCGGTGCCGTTCGGTTTCGTGGATCGCCGCGACGGAGAGGCTGGTATAGCCATTCACGGGACCGAGCGGCGAACCGGCGCGGTTGCGTTCATCCTCGTAGGCGACGGCGGCCGCCAGCGACAGGCTGTCCGTGACCTGGTGGCCGACACCGAGCGTGTAGGTGACGATGTCGCTGGGATAGCTTGCCAGTGCCTCGCCGGTCGCGGCGGTGAAGGTTGCCGGAGACAGGTTGAAGGCCGACCAGTCCACCCAGCGGATGGACCCGAAGACAAGCGTGCGCTCGGCGATTCCCGACTGGATATCGAGGTTGAGCGATTGCGGCGTGGCGTAGGAGATGGGCGCGGTCACGACGGCCGGACCACCGAAGGCGGCGGGCAGGGTTTCGGTCGTGGTGGCGTCATACCGGATTTCGGAATTGTAGGTCAGGGCGACGCGCAGCGCGATGTCGGGCAATTCGTAGGATCCGCCGAGGACGTATCCGACGCCGAATTCCCGGCCGAGCCGGACCGCATAGCCGTCCGCCGGACCTGCCCCCAGCCCGCCGAGCCGAGCCGAAGCGTCCAGCCACTGCCCGCGCAGGCCGCCATGGATTGCCCATCCGCCGTCCAGCCGGTAGCGGAGCAGGGCGGTGACGGCCGTGCTGTCCATCTGTCCGGTCGTGCCGGCAAAGACGGGTGACGCCGGGCCGTAGGCCACGCTGATCCCGAAGGGCTGATCCACCACCAGCGCGGCGGACATGCTGTCCGTCAGGTCCAGTTTCAGACCGAGGCTGCCCATGCTGTAGTCGCGGCCGACATTGCCCGTTCCGGTTCCGAGGATGTCGGTGCCCCGCACGTCGGGGGAGGCCAGCGTGAAGCCGAGTTCGGCATAACCGCCCTGTTCGAACAGGATGGGAATGGACTGGTTCGTCTGCTCCAGCGCACCTGCCGTTGCATGACCGGCCGTCACGGCCATTGCCGCCATTGCGGCATAGATACCCCGTGCAATCATAAACACGTCCCCTTTTCCTGTCGGTCGCACTTTCCCTTGCGTTGGCGGAGGATGCGGCCGGACAGCCGCGCCGATAAGGGCAGCTTCGGCCCGAAACTGGACAAGTTCGGCCAAAAGCATCATGCTTTCAGACCGGTGCGGGTGATGGTCGGGGGACGGTGTGGCGGTGAACCTGGCAGAGCGGCAGGAGCGCGTGATGATCACGCCGCAGATCCTGTTCCACACCTTTCACGAATTGCAGTCGCGCGGTCTGGATCCGGGACGCGATCCGGACTGGTCCGTCTTCCGGGCGGACGGGACGCTGCCCAACCACCAGAGGATCAGTTTCCTGCAGAGCCAGGCATTGCTGCTGCGTGCGCTGGACCTGTCGGGTGATCCCGATCTCGGGCTGGCCGTCGGCTACCGGCAGACCTTTGCGTCGTTCGGTCTTGTGGCCGCTGCGATGCTTGCCAGCCCGACGCTGCGCGATGCCGTGCATGTGGGCCTGCGGTATCACAGCATCCTGGGCACCATGTTGGACTTCGATGCGACGGAGCGGCCGGACGGGGGGTTGCTGATCACGATGCAGTCGCGCTTTGCCGGGTCGCCGGTCCGGCGGTTCCTGATGCAGGAGGCGCATGTGATGATCCTGATCGCGGCGCGGTTCATGTCCGCGGGCCGGAACCCGGTGCTTAAGGTCACGACGCCCTTCCGTCCCGTGGACAGGCGGCGGTTTTCGGCCTTTTGCGCCTGCGAGGTCGAATACGGGGCAGAGCGGCAGTCGGTGCTTCTGGCGGGGCCGGTGCTGGACACGGCCAATCCGCAGGCCGATTCCTTCGCCTTTGCCGAGACGCAGCTTGCGCTTCAGGCGCTTGTCGATGCCGAGCAGGGCCAGCGGGACATGCTGCACGCCATCGAGGCCCGGATCATCCGGTCCCTGCCCGAGGTGGAACCGCTGGCGCGGGTGGCGGCTGCCTTTGGAACCAGCGAGCGGAGCCTGCGGCGGCGGCTGGAGGAGGCAGGCACCAGCTACCGCGCGTTGCTGCACACCGTCAGGCTGGCAAGGGCGCGGGCGCGGATGAATGCAGGCGGCATGACGCGCGAGCAGATCGCCCACGAGCTGGGGTTCGAGGATGCGCGGAGCCTGCGCCGCCTTTTGCAGTCCCGGCACCCTTCGTGACCCTGCGTCCTGTGTCGGTGCGGTGGAGGCAGGGCTTGCGCGGTGCAGCGGCGTTGCGTGTAAGCTGCGCCTGTTGTGGTCCGTGAGCGGTAGATGATGCATCCCGAAGACAAACCCCCCGTTCAGGCACCCGTCCCGGATGCCGGAGTCGAGTTGCGGAAACTGCGTTTCGAGGCGCGGAAGTTCGCGCTGGAGACGCTGGTCCGGATCCATATCGACCAGATGGCGGGGACGCGCGGGCTGGTGGCGGGGCATCTGCGGCTGCTGTTCGGGCTGTCGATCGGTGCGCTTGCCAGTGCCATGACGGTGATCGGTGCGCTGCTGCGGACGGGGATACTGACCTTTTCCTATCCCGATGACCTGCCGCGCATCATCCTTGTGGGCCTGTGCCCCGTTCTGCTGACGCTGGGCGCGGTCATCGCGCTGGTGCAGTCGCGCCGGACGGCACGGCGGGCAGCCGAGCGGTTGCGCGACCCTTTTCCCGCCTCGGAGGCCGAGGTGGAGCGGTTGATGCAGGTGGACGATGCGGACGAGATCGCCATCCTTGCCACCCTGGGCGACGTATTGCGGGCCCGCGTCGCGGGGGACCGGACCGACCTTCCCAGCCTTGTGCCGGTGACGGTCCTGATCCTTGGGGGTCTGCTGCTTGGCGGCGCCGGGATGCTGCTGGGATGAGCTGTGGCTTAACGCGAATATCCTTCAGCTTTTGAAATGTGTCGTGTTGACATGGAAGGGGTGATCGACCTAATCCTGAAAAATATTCAGGATGGAGGCCGCGATGGCACGGCAAAGGCAGGACAGCATCAGGGCGCCGAAGCAGGCGCGCAGCCAGCAGCGCGTTGACCAGATACTGGATGCCGCGCGCGACATCGTCGCGGCGCGGGGGTCGGCGGCGCTGTCCATTGTGGACATTGCCGAAAGCGCGGGCATCACCGCCGGTTCAATGTACCAGTATTTCCCCAACAAGACGGCGATCCTCTGCGCACTGGCGGAACGGTATCTGGACGAGTTCGGCAGGCGGATGGCCGAAAAGCTGGCCGTCATCCCGCAGGATTACACCAGCGCGATGGACACGATCGACGAGATCGTGGAGCTTTTCTTCCAGATGAACCAGCAGGATCCTGTGATGCGGGACATCATGTTCGGCATCGTTTCCGACAAGTCGCTGCGGGAACTGAGCCGGAGGGACAGCGAAGCGAAGATCGACGCACTCTGTGCCGCTTTGGTGCCGGTGGTTCCGCCGGCCAGACGGGACGACCTGCGTCTGTCCATCCTTCTGATGACAGAGTTCGTGGAGGCTGCCGTCCGCGCCGCACTGGACATGCCGGCGCTCGAGGCGCGGCGGACCATCGACAGGCTGAAGGCGATGATCCGTGCAATCTGGGTCGCAGGTATCTGATATATCAGGGTAAATAGTCGTGGACCAGTGGCGCTATCCAGCCTTTGCCACGGTCCACCACCCGGCGGGCATCTGATGCCGGCAGGTCGAGGGCGGCCGAAGTGGCCGTCGTGGCCAGCTCCAGCAGCAGAAGCATGTCCAGTTTCAGCTCGGCCGGGCGGACATCCGGAAAGAGCGGTGCCACCACATCCATCAGGAGCCGGACGCCCGTATCCCTTGTCCTGCGGGCGATGCCGGACAGCGCCTTGTCCACCAGCACGCCCTGCCAGATGTCCCGAAGCACCGGATCGCGGAGGTGCAGGGCGTAGAATTCGTCGATCAGGGTGCGGAAGCGGACGACGAAACCTTCGCGGGTCAGGGAGCGGTCCTCGAGCGCGGCAAGGAGCCGGTCGATGAAGAGACGGGCATAATCCTCGCCCAGCCGTTCCAGCACCGCGGCCCGGTTCGGGAAATAGCGGTAGATGGAGGCGGGGGTCATCCCGCTTTCCTGGGCGAGGTCGCGCATCGTCAGCGCGGCGCAGCCGCGAATCGCGATCAGTTCGCGGGCCGCGTCGAGAATGCGGTCCACACGCTGTTTGCTGCGGTGTTGCAGCGGAGGGCGAGCGGGCGTGGTGGAGGGAAGGTCCATCGGACACCTAATCTGAAACTTCATCAGAAATATCTTGACAGGGTGGAATGGTCAATCCTAGTAACATTACGAAGTTTCAGATTAGTGAGGTCAAAAGATGCGTTCACGCCTTCCCATCACACTTGGCCTTGTCGCGGTTGTCGCGCTGGGCGCCTGCACGGAAGAAGAGGAAACCCCTGAACCCCTGCGCGCCGTGCGCAGCGTGGTGGCGACCGCGGCCGACGAGGTGCAGCAGGTCACGCAGACGGGAGAGATCGTCGCGCGGCGTGACGTGCCGCTGGCGTTCAAGCTGGGCGGACGCCTCCTGACCCGTCCCGTCGAAGCCGGAGCGGTGGTCAAGGCGGGGGATCTGCTGGCCACGATCGATCCGCGTGATCTGGAGAACCAGTTGCGCATCGCCGAGGCCGAGGTCGAGGCCGCCACTGCAGGCGAAAGCGTCGCCCGCACCCATGTGGAGCGGCAGCGGCAACTGGCCAGCCGCGACATCGTTTCGAAGGCTGCGGTCGAGGCGGCCGAGGCGGACTGGCAGGCCGCGCTGGCGCGGGTGGAGGCGAGCAAGGCCCAGCTGGCGGCGGCCCGCGACCAGTTGAGCTATGCGGAGCTGCGGGCACCCGAGGGCGGCACCGTCATCGCCATCGCGGCCCAGCCGGGCGAGGTGGTCGCGGCGGGCCAGCCCGTGCTGCGCATCGCGGCGGGCGGGGAACGCGAGGCGGCCTTCAACATTTCCGAAAAGCTGGTCGCCGGGGCGCAGGCAGGGTTGCCGGTCGGCATCTCGCTTGTGTCGGATCCGCAGGTCACGGCAGATGGCATCCTGCGCGAGATCAGCCCTGCGGCCGATCCGGTGACGCGGACATATCGCGTCCTTGTTTCGCTGAAGGACGCGCCGGAGCGCATGGGTTTCGGGGCGACGGTGGAAGGGACCGTGGCGATAAGCAGCCCCGGCCTGATGGCGTTTCCGGCGGCGGCGCTGACGAACGAGGGCGATCTTCCGGCGGTCTTTGTCGTCGAGGAGGGGACCGGTCTTCTGAAGCGCAAACCGGTCACCATCGCGCGTTACGAGCAGGACCGTTTCCTCGTGACCGAGGGGATCGAGGCGGGGGACCGCGTCGTCACGGCGGGCGTCAGCAAGCTGCGTCCGGATCAGGCCGTCACGCTGATGGAGGACGGGCAATGAGCGCACATCCCGAAAAGGAAGGTTTCAACCTGTCCGCATGGGCGCTGGCCAACCGTGCGCTTGTGATCTTCATGATGATCGTGACGATGCTGGCGGGGACAATCAGCTATATCAACCTGCCCCGCAACGAGGACCCGCCCTTCACCATCAAGACCATGGTCGTCGCCGCCTATTGGCCCGGCGCGACGGGCGAGGACATGATGAACCTCGTCACCGACCGGCTGGAGGAAAAGCTGGAGGAGACGCCGTTCCTTGACCGCGTGGACAGCTATACGCGCCCCGGCGAGACGGTGATCTTCGTTAACCTGCGCGATGATGCCCCGCCGGAGAATGTGCCGGATACCTGGTATCAAGTGCGCAAGAAGATGGGCGATCTGGCGCCCATGTTGCCCGCTGGCGTGATGGGGCCGTTCTTCGACGACGAATTCGGCGACACGTTCGGGCTGATCTACGGCTTCACGGCCGATGGATTCAGCGACCGCGAGTTGCGCAACCACGTCGAGGCGGCGCGTGCCCGCGTCCTGGGACTGCCGGATGTCGGAAAGGTCAATCTCATCGGCGTGCAGGAGGAGCAGATCGTCGTCGAATTCTCGCCCGCCCGTCTGGCCGCGTTGGGCCTGACGGTAGAGCAGTTGGCCGACGCGCTGGCAAAGCAGAATGCGGTGGCGCCTTCGGGCGTGGTGCGGCTGCCGGACGAAAAGGTGGCGCTGCGGGTTTCGGGGGCGTTCGCATCGGAAGAAAGCCTGCGGGCCGTGGAGTTGCGGATAAATGACCGTTTCGTACCGCTGGAGGACGTCGTGTCGATCCGGCGGATTCCGGCGGACCCCCCTGCCCCGCTGTTCCGTGTGAACGGGGCACCGGCAATCGGTCTTGCCGTGTCCATGGCCGACGGTGGCAACCTGCTGGACTTCGGCAAGGTCATCGGGGCCGAGATGGCGGAGATCCAGACGGAACTGCCGCACGGGATCGAGATCACGAAGGTCGCGGACCAGTCGAAGGTGGTGGACAAGGCCATCTTCGGCTTCGTCAAGGTGCTGCTGGAAGCCATTGCCATCGTGCTGGCTGTCTCGTTCCTTTCGCTTGGCACGCGGGCCGGGATCGTGGTGACGCTGTCCATCCCGCTCGTGCTCGGGATGACCTTCGTCGGGATGGAAATCGCGGGGATCGGGCTTCAGCGCATCTCGCTTGGTGCTTTGATCATCGCGCTGGGGCTTCTGGTGGATGATGCCATGATCACCGTCGAGGCGATGGTGTCCAAGCTGGAGGAAGGCTGGGACAAGGCCCGTGCGGCGAGCTTTGCCTGGACATCGACGGCCTTCCCGATGCTGACCGGCACGCTGGTGATGGTCGCGGGGTTTGTTCCGGTCGGTTTCGCCCAGTCCAGCGCGGGGGAATACACCTATTCGCTGTTCATGGTGGTGATGATCGCGCTGGTGGCGTCCTGGGTCGTGGCGGTGCTGTTCTCGCCCCTGATCGGGATGTGGGTCCTGCCCGAGAAGATGGCCGCGCATGGCCATTCCGAAGGGCGCGTCACGCGGATCGTGCGCGGGATGCTGGGCTTTGCCATGTCGCGGCCGAAGACGATGATCGTCGGTTCGGTGCTGGCCTTCCTGATTTCGGTCGCGGGTCTGACGAAGGTGGAAGAACAGTTCTTCCCCGCGTCCGACCGTCCCGAACTTCTGGTGAGCCTGACGCTGCCGCAGAATTCGTCGCTTGACGCGACGGACGGCGCGGCGCAGCGGCTGGAGGCGATGCTGGCGGCAGACTCGGCGGTGGAGAGCTTTTCGACCTATGTCGGCGCGGGGGCGGTCCGCTTCTACCTGCCGATGGATGTGCTGCTGACCAATGACAACATCGCGCAGGCCGTGGTGGTGGCGAAGGATCTGGACGCGCGGGACGAATTGAAGGCGCGGCTGGAAGCGGCGTTCAAGACCGATTTCACCGACATGACGGCGCGGGCGACCCCTCTGGAACTTGGTCCGCCCGTGGGTTGGCCGGTGAAATACCGGGTGACGGGGCCCGATCCCGGCGAGGTGCGGGAACATGCCATGCGACTGGCGAATCTGGTCGCAACGGATGTGGCATCGCGCGAGGTCCACCTGTCCACCGGCGAGCCGCAGAAGGCCGTGCGGGTGGTCGTGAACCAGACCGAGGCGCGGGCGCTGGGGCTGTCGTCGCAGGATGTGGCAAGTGCGCTGGCCCTGATCTATGCGGGCTATCCGGTGACGGCGGTGCGGGACGATACGCGGATCATCGATGTGGTCCTGCGGTCGGATGCGGCGGCGCGGAACGATCTGGCCACGCTGGAACGGCTGCAGATTCCGGTGGACGGTCAGCGGTCCATCCCGCTGTCGCAGATCGCGTCGCTGGAATGGGTGGTCGAGGAGCCGATCATCTGGCGGCGCGGGCAGGAGCCTATCGTCACGGTGCAGGCCGATGTGGTGCCCGGAGTGCAGCCCGCAACGGTGGTCATGCGGCTGGCACCGCAGGTTCAGGCCTTTGCCGACGCCCTGCCGCCGGGATACCGCGTGGAAACCGGCGGCGCGGTGGAAGAGGCATCGAAGGGCAGCGCATCGGTCTTTGCGGTGATCCCGCTGATGCTGGGGATCATGATCTCGCTGCTGATGGTCCAGCTTCGCAGCTTCTCTCGCATGGGGGTGGCGATGGCGATGGCGCCGTTCGGGCTGATCGGGGTGGTGGCGGCACTGCTGCTGACCGGTGTGCCGATGGGGTTCGTGGCGCAGCTTGGGGTCATCGCGCTGGCCGGGATGGTGATCCGCAATGCGGTGATCCTGATCGAGGAGGTGGACGGCAATGTCGCCGCCGGGATGCCGGTGGAAGAGGCGGTGTCGTCGGCCACCCTGCACCGGTCGCGGCCCATCCTGCTGACCGCGCTGGCGGCCATCCTGGGCATGGTGCCGATTGCGCCGCAGGTGTTCTGGGGCCCGATGGCCTTTGCCATGATCGGGGGGCTTGCCGGAGCCACTGCACTGACGCTGACGCTGCTGCCCGCGATCCTGCTGCTGCTGCTGCGCTACGAGGCGCGGAAGGCGGCGGCGGAGACCGCGACGGAAACCGCGACGGCGGCCTGAGGTCTGTGCGGCGGGGCGGGTCCCTGCCCGGCCGTGCGGATGTGTGACACGAGTGACGGGGCGGCGGCATCCACGGGTGCCGTCGCCCCAGGTTTTCTGCGGGACGGGCACAAGAACGGGCCTGCTTCTGCCGGGCGTTCCGACAGGCGCAGATGCACGCTTTCAGGGGAGTCAGTGGTGAGCCCGACAGGATTCGAACCTGTGACCCACTGATTAAAAGTCAGTTGCTCTACCAACTGAGCTACGGGCCCACGAGCGGGGTGATTAGTGGTGACGCGCGGGGGGGTCAAGGGCAAAAAATGCTTGGGTCTGGATAAATTGCGGGGTCGGGCGTATATGGGCGCGATGATGGAAAAGACGCCCCTGACCGGCCTGCCCTTCATGAAAATGCACGGGCTGGGCAATGACTTCGTGGTGATCGACTCGCGCGGGCGCGGGCCGGAGGCGGCTGGCGTGACGACGCCGGCGCTGGCGCGGGCGCTGGGGGACCGGAATCGCGGCGTAGGGTTCGACCAGTTGGCCGAAATCCGGGATGCGGCGGATGCGGATTTCGCGCTGGACTTCTGGAACAGCGACGGCAGCCGCGCCGGGGCCTGCGGGAACGCGACGCGTTGCGTTGCGGATTACATGATGCGGCAGTTGGGGCGCGATGCGGTGACGCTGGTCACGGCGCGGGGCGGGCTGTCGGCGGTGCGGCGCGGAGACGGGTTGGTGTCGGTGAACATGGGGCATCCGCAGCTGCGCTGGGACGAGGTGCCTTTGGCGCGGGAGATGGATGTGGAGCATCTGCCGCTGGCGGGTGATCCGGTGGCGGTGGGGATGGGCAATCCCCATGCGGTGTTCTTCGTGCCCGATGCCGAGTCGGTGGATGTGGCCGGATGGGGCGCAAAGGTCGAACATGACCCGCTGTTTCCGGCGCGGACGAATGTGGAATTTGCATCGGTTCTCGGACCGGACCATGTGCGGATGCGGGTCTGGGAGCGGGGAACGGGCATCACGCTGGCCTGCGGGTCGGGTGCCTGTGCAACGGCGGTGGCCGCGCATCTGCGGGGCCTGACGGGGCGGCGGGTCGTCAT
Organism: Rhodobacter sp. CACIA14H1; assembly: GCA_000500915.1. Classification (GTDB taxonomy): domain Bacteria; phylum Pseudomonadota; class Alphaproteobacteria; order Rhodobacterales; family Rhodobacteraceae; genus Paragemmobacter. The sequence goes on along the minus strand of AYNO01000018.1, from coordinate 17,184 downwards.
GGATGTGGATGGCGGGCGGCTGGAGCTGGATTGGCGCGAGGATGGCGTCTGGATGACGGGGCCGGTGGCGCATGTCTTTGACGCGGTGCTGACGCCCGCCTTTCTGGCGGCGGTCGCATGACTGCGCCGGTCTTTGCCACGCTGGGCTGCCGTCTGAACGCCTATGAGACGGAGGCGATGAAGGAGCTGTCCGCCGCTGCGGGGGTGGAGAATGCGGTGATCGTGAACACCTGCGCGGTGACGGCCGAGGCGGTGCGGAAGGCCAAGCAGGAAATCCGCCGCCTGAGCCGCGAGAATCCGGGCGCCACGATCATCGTGACCGGCTGCGCGGCGCAGACGGAGCCGGAGACTTTTGCCGCCATGCCGGAAGTGGCGCGGGTGATCGGCAATCACGAGAAGATGCAGGCAGAGACCTGGGCCGGCCTGAAGGCACCGGACCTGATCGGGGTGACCGAGAAGGTGCAGGTCGATGACATCATGTCGGTGAAGGAGACGGCGGGGCATCTGATCGACGGGTTCGGTCGGCATCGGGCCTATGTGCAGGTGCAGAACGGATGCGACCACCGCTGCACGTTTTGCATCATTCCCTACGGGCGGGGAAATTCGCGGTCGGTTCCGGCGGGGGTGGTGGTCGAACAGATAAAGCGACTGGTGGACAAGGGTTTCAACGAGGTCGTGCTGACCGGGGTGGACCTGACGTCATGGGGGGCGGATCTGCCCGCGCAGCCGCGTCTGGGCGATCTTGTGATGCGCATCCTGCGGCTGGTGCCGGATCTGCCGCGGCTGCGGATTTCGTCGATCGATTCCATCGAGGCGGACGAGGCGCTGATGGGGGCGATTGCCACCGAGCCGCGCCTGATGCCGCATCTGCACCTGTCGCTGCAGGCGGGGGATGACCTGATCCTGAAGCGGATGAAGCGGCGGCATCTGCGGGATGACGCGATCCGTTTCTGCGAAGAGGCGCGGCGGCTGCGGCCGGATATGGTGTTCGGGGCGGATATCATCGCGGGTTTCCCGACCGAGACGGAAGAGATGTTCGCGCGGTCCGTCGATCTGGTGCGGGACTGCGGGCTGACGTTCCTGCATGTCTTCCCGTTTTCCCCGCGCAAGGGGACACCGGCCGCGCGGATGCCGCAGGTCCGGGGGCCGGAGATCAAGGAACGGGCGGCGAGACTGCGGGCGGCAGGGGATGCGGCACTGGCGGCGCATCTGGCGGCACAGATGGGCGTGACCCATCGCGTCCTGATGGAAGGGCCGCGCATGGGGCGGACGGAGCAGTTCACGGAAGTGGCCTTCGGTGCGGATCAGCCAGAGGGCCAGATTGTGACGGCGAAAGTCACGGGCTTCGCGGGCGAGCGGCTGGTGGCATGAGGCGCGTGATACGCCGCTATGTCATCGGCGTTTCGCTGGGCCTTCTTTTGCTGTGGCTCGCGCCGGATTTCGTGCGGTGGTGGGTTACGGAGAAGCCGACCACCATCACGATCACGCCCTGATCGTATCGCCCGGTTGAAGGGTGGGGGTGAGTTCGACCACCTCGCCCCCGATCACGCCTTCATGCTTGCCCGCGATGATTTCCGCCGCGCGTCGGCCGATTTCCAGACGGCAGGCGTCCATCGTGGCAAGGCGGCGGGGAAGGCCGTCCAGCAGTTCGACACCGTTGAAGCCGGCAAGGCCCACTTTTCCGGGAACGTCGATGCCCTTGTCCAGACAGTAGAGCAGGCCGCCCGCGCCGATCATGTCGTTGGAATAATAGAGAAAATCTACATCCGGCGTGCGTTTCAGCACCGCTTCGGTCATTTCGCGGCCCTTCAGCAGCGCCGAACCGCCGGAGTAGTATTCGCGGTCTGCCAGTTCCAGCCCGGCCTTGCGCAGAGCATCCTCGAATCCTTCGAGCCGTTTCCTTGCCCTGTGGTCATAGGGCATCATCGTCCCGCAAAAGGCGATGCGGCGGTAGCCTGCGGCGATGATCGCCTCGGCCATCTGCCGGCCGGCGCGGCGGTGGGAAATGCCCACCGCGCTGTCCACGGGTTCGCCGTCGATGTCCATGATCTCGACAATCGGGATGCCGGCTTGGGCCAGCATGGCACGCGAGGCGTCGGTATGTTCCAGCCCCGCGACGATCATGCCGGAGGGGCGCCAGGACAGCATTTCGTAGATGACGGTTTCCTCGCGTTCGGGCGAGTAGTTGGTGACGCCGACCACGGGTTGCAGGCCCGTATCTTCCAGCGTGTCGGAAACGCCGGTGAGGACCTCGGGGAAGACCATGTTGGACAGGGAGGGGATCACCACACCGACAAGGTTGACCCGCTGCGAAGCCAGCGCACCCGCGATCTTGTTCGGGACGTAGCCGAGGCTGCGGGCCGCTTCCAGCACCCGTTCGCGTGTGGCGTCGGAGACATCGCCCCGGTTGCGCAGCACGCGGCTGACCGTCATTTCGCTGACGCCCGAGGCTTCGGATACGTCGCGGAGAGTCAGGGTGCGGCGGGGATCGGCGACGGGGGGTTTGGTCACTTGACGGGGGGTCCTGCCTGCGGCTGTTGATCCATTGTTAGACGCAAACATTCCGCTTGTCCAAGGGGCGATGCTGCGCTATGTTACCGCTAACAGCCATGGTGCTGAAACATATCCTGCGCGTCCTGCAAGCTCTCAACCCAGACGCAACGGACCCGAGGGGGGAAGTGGTGGGCCAAAAATTCACTTCCCCCTTTTTCTTTTCCCCGGATCAGTAATGGAAGCGAAGCTGCGCGATTTCCAACTGCTATCCAGCGCCTGACCCCGTCACGCGATAGACCATGCGGTGTTCATCGGTGATCCGACGGGACCACCAGCCCGACAGGTCGCCCTTCAACGGTTCCGGTTTACCGATACCCGCGAAAGGGGTGCGTTTCGCCTCGCGTATCAAGGTGTTGACGCGGTCCAACACCTTGCCATCGCCCTGCTTCTGCCAATGCAGGTAGTCATCCCACGCATCGTCCGAAAACAGCAGGCGCAAACGTCAGACCGCGACGTCGCGTTGCGTGCCTTTGCCCGCTTCAAGTTGCGCGATGGAGCGGTGCAGGCGTTCGGCATTCTTGGGGCTGTGCAAGAGGTGGAGCGTTTCGGAAATGGCGTTCCATTCTTCCAGCGACACGACAACCACCGCCTCACCCTTGCGGCGGGTGACGACGACTTCGCTACGGTCGTTGATGACGCGGTCCATCACCTCTCGAAGATTGGCGCGTGCGTCAGTGTAGGTGATCACGTCCAAAGAAGTGCTCCTTGTGCCAAACCCAGATATGTACAAGATCCTGCGCATGTCAATGTTGCCTGCCATGGCAGGTTGCACCCTACGCCAATTTCGCGCATCAAGTCGGCGTCGGTCCCGTAGCTCAACGGATAGAGCGTCCCCCTCCTAAGGGGAAGGTTGCAGGTTCAAGTCCTGCCGGGATCGCCATTTTCCCTAAGGTCGGTTTTCGGGAACGTGTGGGCGGGTGTCGCATTGACCCCTGCCCTTGCTTCGGCGTCGGATGGGGGCAGCGATGGAGGCCCCCATGACGACCGTGGTGGAAGAGATCGGCGGAGAGCCGGTCGTGCGTGCGCTGGTGGAGCGGTTCTACGACATCATCGAGACGGCGCCCGAAGGGGCGCGGATACTGGACCTGCATTTCCAGGGGCACGGGCTGGCCCATGTGCGGTTGGAGCAGTTCGGCTTCCTGTGCGGGTTCTTCGGAGGGCGGCGGTATTATGCCGAGAGCCACGGGCATATGAACCTGCGCGAGATCCATGCCCATGTGCCGATCCGGATGAAGGATGCCGAGGATTGGCTGGCCTGCATGGCGCGGGCGCTGGATGATACGGGCATCCAAGGCCCTGCCCGCGCCCGGATCGACACGGCCTTTGACCGTGCCGCCCGGATGCTTGTGAACAGTTAGAAGTCGAGGTTTTCGACGTTCAGCGCGTTCTGCTGGATGAAGTCGCGGCGGGGTTCCACCACGTCGCCCATCAGTTTGGTGAAGATGTCGTCGGCTTCGGCCAGATCGTCCACCTTGACCTGCAACAGCGTCCGCGCATCGGGGTCCAGCGTGGTTTCCCAGAGCTGTTCGGGGTTCATCTCGCCCAGACCCTTGTAGCGTTGCAGGGACAGGCCCTTTTCGCCTTCGGCAAGGATGGATTTCAGCAGGTCGGTGGGGCCGTGGACCATCTGTTCGCGGTCCTTGCGGATCAGCCGTGCCGGGTCGCGGTAGTACTCGCGCTGCGGGGCGGTGATGGAGGAGAGTTTCCGCGCCTCGCCCGACCGGAGGACCGCGCCGTCGAGGGTGCGGAGTTCCTCGACCCCGCGCAGGATGCGGGACAGGCGGATGCCGTGGTCCTGCGTGATGCGGCCGGACCAGCCCTTTTCGTATTCGGCCGCGACGAGGTCGAGGCGGCGGGCGACCTGATCCGCCACCGCCTGCAGGTCGGCATCGGCGCGGCCGGGGTCGAAGGCGCCCGCGATGGCGGCCTGTTCGAGGATGTTGCGCGGGTAATGGGTGGGGAAGGCATCCAGCACGCGGCGGAAGCTGCGCGCGCCTTCGACGACGCGGGCGAGGTCTTGGCCTGCGATTTCCTGCCCGTCGTTCAGGCGGAGGACGGCGCCTTCGATGCCCATCTCGACGAGGTAGTCTTCAAGCGCGGCTTGGTCCTTGAGGTAAACCTCGGACTTCCCGCGCGACACTTTGTAGAGCGGCGGTTGCGCGATATACAGGTAGCCGCCTTCGATCAGTTCCGGCATCTGGCGGAAGAAGAAAGTCAGAAGCAACGTGCGGATATGTGCGCCGTCCACGTCGGCGTCGGTCATGATGACGATCTTGTGGTAGCGCAGTTTCTTGATGTCGAATTCATCGCGCCCGATGCCCGTGCCCAGCGCCGTGATCAGCGTGCCGATTTCCTGCGACGACAGCATCCGGTCGAAACGGGCGCGTTCGACGTTCAGGATCTTGCCACGCAGGGGCAGGACGGCCTGATTGGCGCGGGAGCGGCCCTGTTTGGCGGAACCGCCGGCGGAGTCCCCTTCGACAAGGAAAAGCTCGGACTTTGCCGGATCGCGTTCCTGGCAATCCGCCAGTTTGCCGGGGAGCGAGGCGACATCCAGCGCCGTCTTGCGGCGGGTCAGTTCGCGTGCCTTGCGGGCGGCTTCGCGGGCCAGTGCCGCTTCGATGATCTTGCCGACGATGATCTTGGCGGGGCCGGGGTTTTCCTCGAACCATTCCGCCAGCTTTTCGTTCACCAGGTTTTCGACGGCGGGGCGGACTTCGGAGGAAACGAGCTTGTCCTTGGTCTGGCTGGAGAATTTCGGGTCCGGCACCTTGACCGACAGGACGCAGGTCAGGCCTTCGCGGGCGTCATCGCCGGTGAAATCGACCTTTTCCTTCTTGGCGATGCCCGACGACTGCGCATAGGCGTTGATCGTGCGGGTCAGCGCGCCGCGGAAGCCCGCAAGGTGGGTGCCGCCGTCCCGCTGGGGGATGTTGTTGGTGAAGGGAAGGACCGCTTCGTGATAGCTGTCGTTCCACCACATGGCGACTTCCACGCCGATGCCGTTCTTTTCGCCCACCATGTAGATGGGTTCGGGCATGACCGAGGTTTTGGAGCGGTCGAGGTATTTGACGAATTCCTTTACCCCGCCTTCATAGAACAATTCGGTATGCAGCGGTTCGGCGGGGCGTTCGTCTTCGATGATGATGCGGACGCCGGAGTTCAGGAAGGCCAGTTCCCGCAGGCGGGTTTCCAGCACCTTGAAGCTGTAGTCGAGGTTGGAGAAGGTGCCGTCGGGGCGGTTGGTCTTCGCGCTGGCGAGGAAGCGGACTTCGGTGCCGCGCATCCCGGGGGCGGGGCCGACTTCGTGCACATGGACGGTACATTCGCCGTCTTCGAAGCGGGCGCGGTATTCGGTGTCGTTGCGCCAGACGGTCAGTTCCAGCCATTCCGACAGGGCGTTCACGACCGACACGCCCACGCCGTGCAGACCGCCCGACACCTTGTAGGCGTTGCCGCTGTCGTCGGTGTTGTTGAATTTCCCGCCTGCGTGCAGCTGGGTCATGATGACTTCGGCCGCCGAGACGCCCTCTTCGGGGTGGATGTCCACCGGGATGCCGCGCCCGTTGTCGCGGACGGAAACGGAGCTGTCGGCGTGGATTTTCACGGTGACGGCGGTGGCGTGGCCTGCCAATGCCTCGTCGATGCCGTTGTCCACGACTTCGTAAACCATGTGATGCAGGCCCGACCCGTCGTCGGTGTCGCCGATATACATGCCGGGGCGTTTGCGAACCGCCTCCAACCCCTTGAGAACCTTGATGGAATCAGCGCCATATTCGGCGGCTTTCTTCGCGGCTTCGGCCATGCGTCGGGCATCCCTTGAATTGCCCGCGATTTATAGCGGGTGGGGTGGGGAATGTCACGCCTTGGACACAAGATTTGGTGGTCAGGTGAAGGGGATCACAAGGCCGACGAGGATGAGGAGGATGCCGGACCCGATGTTCAGTCGGCGGACGGCGGCGGGGCTGGACAGGAGCCTGCGCGCCCGGTCGAGGAACCATGCAAGGCCCAGGTTTCCCAGCATCGGGACGAAGGCCGAGATACAGATGATGGCGATGATGTCGGGGGTTTGCAGCGAGCCGAGATCGAAGAAGCCCGGCAGCGCACCCATGTAGAACAGGATGGCCTTGGGGTTGCCGATCACGGCGGCGACGCCGACGGAAAAGCCCGCCCATATCCCCGGTTTGGTCAGGCGACTGTCCGCGTCCAGCGTGGCGGCAGGTTTGCGGATCAGCAGGAGGCCCATGGCGATGAAGATGACCGCCGCGACCCAGCGCAGGACGGTCAGGTAATCGCCATAGACGCTGTGGACCCATGTCAGGCCGAGGATCGCCATCAGCGGCCAGACCAGATCGCCCAGCGCCACGCCCACGGCCAGGGGCCACGCCCCCGCCATGCCGCCCGACAGGGCGCGGGCGGTCAGGGCCACCCATACTGGGCCGGGGACGGCCCAGAGCGCGGCCATGCCGCCTGCGTAGAGGAGGAGTTGATAGGCTGAGACGGTCATTCTTTTTCGGGCAGGATGAGGGAGCCGTCTGCGGAGAGCGGCCAGAAGGGATTGCAGGCCACTTCCCAGACATGCCCGTCCGGGTCGGCCCAGTAGCCGGAATAGCCGCCCCAGAAGACCTTTTCCGGCGGCTTCAGCGCGGTTGCGCCTGCGGCGATGGCGGCGGCGAAGGCCGTGTCCACCTCGGCCTCGGACGGGAAGTTCTGGGCAAGGGTGATGGCGCCGGTGCCGAGGGGAGCGTCGGGGCGGCCTTGGTCCTTGGCAAGGTCGGACAGACCGAACAGGGCAAGCGCCTGACCGTGCATCTGGTAGAAGGCGACGCCCTGCTGGCTTTGCCCATGTTCCTGCCAGCCAAGGCGGGCGTAGAAGGCGCGGGCGGCAGGCAGGTCGCGGACGCCGAGCGTTACGAGGGTGATGCGCTGGGGCGTCATGCGGGGGTGACTTTCGACAGGCCGCCCTCTTCGGCGACGGTGAAGCTTTGCGCCCTGTCGCCGAGACTGTCAAACAGACCCGGTTCGGTGCCCGTCATGATTGCCTGCGCACCCAGGGCACAGATTTCGTCATAAAGCGCGGCGCGGCGGTGCTGGTCGAGGTGGGCCGCAACTTCGTCCAGCAGGAGGATGGGAGGCGAGCCGAGGTCCTGCGCCAAGGCGCGGGCATTGGAGAGGATGAGGGAGATCAGCAGCGCCTTCTGTTCGCCGGTGGAGCATTGGTCGGCGGGGGCGCCCTTGGCGGTGTAGATCGCCGCAAGATCGGCACGGTGGGGGCCGATGAGGGTACGCCCTGCCGCCATGTCGCGGCGGCGGCTGGCGGCAAGCGCGGGGGCAAGGTCGTCGGGCAGGTCTTCCCCCTCGGGTGCGGTCAGCGACAGGGCGGCGGCGGGAAAGGCCGTTTCGGCGCCCGCCTGCGCGGTGGCGATGCGGGACAGGGCGTGCAGGCGGTTGGCGGTGATCTGGGCCGCCGCTTCGGCCATCTGTGACTCCAGCGCGGTGTACCAGTGCGGGTCCTGCACCATGTCCTTCAGCAGGCGGTTTCGGTCACGCATGGCCTTTTCATAGGCGAGCGTGACATCGGCGTGGTCCGGCGCGAAGGACAGGGTCAGGCGGTCGAGGAAGCGGCGGCGGCCTTCGGCGGCTTCGATCCACAGCCGGTCCATCGCGGGGACCAGCCAGAGGACGCGCAGGATGCGGCCAAGCGCCGTCTGCGGGGCGGGTTTGCCGTCGATGCGGACCTGCCGGGAATCGGTTCCTTCGGCTGAGGTTTCAAGCTCATGGAAGGGGTTGGCGGTTTCGGCGCGGATCTTCCAACCGAGGGATTCGGGCCTTCGCGCCAGTTCGTCGGCAGCAGCGCGGCGCAGGCCGCGGCCGGGAGAGAGGAGCGAGACAGCCTCGAGGATGTTGGTCTTTCCGGCCCCGTTCGGGCCGGAAATGGCCACCGGCCGCCCGTCCAGTTCCATCCGCGCGGCGCGGTGGCTGCGGAAGTGGGACAGGGTGAGTGTGGAGATGGTTAACTTCGTCACCGTCGCTCATCAGGGTGAAGCCAGCCGGTTGGCGGCTGGTACTCGATTGGTCTTGTAATCAATCTTCCCGTTGCGGGCTTTACCATCGGCGGCAAGATCGAAAGATCGAGATCAGACTCACTGATCCGAACCGATTTCGATGCTAGGGGTGATTGTAGATGCGCCGGGGTATTGCGTCCGGGTGGAGTGAGCACGATCGTCTGTTTTGCTGGAAAACAGCGTCTCATGAACTTCAGCGTTGCGGCCTGGTCGGTATCGGCAGAGACAAGAAATGCAGTATCGATGCGGTCACTCGCGGCGGCCTCGAAGAGTGAAAGAGCAACGTTGATGTCGGTCTCTTTTTCTCGCGGTTGTTTCCATAAGTGGTCGCATCTATGGCAGTTTGCATCTTCAAGCGTTGTGTGGCCAACGACTACCTTCACACCTTCAGCTTCAAGAGCACCGATGTACGCTTCGTGTCGTTTTCTCTTGGAGAAGTCACCGGGAAAGAAGGCCGTGCAAAATACGATTTCAACCACATCCGCTGAAAAGGGCTTCACAAGTCGCGCGGCGAGACGCGCCAGAGACAGCCATTTCAAGTAAGGTTTTCCGAGATCGTCTATCGAATGATACAGGTTAAATCCGTCGACGTAGAATCCGGCGCGCGCTCTGTGCGGTATTGACATGTTTACCCCCAGCAAACATATTGCTGTTGCAACGCTGAATGGTACGCCCAGCAGCCCCCCCGGTGGACCACGGTCCCCGGGGGTTTTCGTTTTCACACCCGCATCGGCATCACGACATAGACCGCGCTGGTGTCGTTGCCTTCGCGCATGAGGGTGGGGTCGCCGGCGGAGTTGAAGAGGAAGACGGCGTTTTCGCGGTCAACCTGGCTGGCGATTTCCAGCAGGTATTTCGCGTTGAACCCGATTTCCAGCCGTTCGTCGCCATAGGCCACGGCGAGTTCCTCTTCCGCGGCGCCGGAGTCCGGTGCGTTAACGGAGAGGACCAGACGGTCTTCGTCCAGCGACAGTTTCACGGCGCGGGAGCGTTCCGAGGAGACGGTGGCGACACGGTCCACGGCCTTGGCGAATTCGGTCGCATCCACTTCCAGACGGCGGGTGTTGCCGGTGGGAATAACGCGCGTGTAGTCGGGGAAGGTTCCGTCGATCACCTTGGAGGTGAGCGTGATGGCAGGGGTGGCGAAGCGCACCTTGGTTTCCGAGACGGAGACGGCGATGGCCGCATCGTCGTCATCCAGCAGCTTGCGCAATTCGCCCACCGTCTTGCGCGGGACGATCACGCCCGCCATGCCCTGCGCACCCTCGGGCAGGGCTGCGTCGATGCGGGCAAGGCGGTGGCCGTCGGTGGCCACGCAGCGCAGCACGGGACCATCTTCGCCGGTGGCGGTGTGCATATAGACACCGTTCAGGTAATACCTTGTTTCCTCGGTCGAAATGGCGAATTTCGCCTTGTCGAAGAGGCGGCGCAGGATGCCTGCCGGGGCCGAGAAGTTGGTGGCGTATTCCGACGAGGCCATGACCGGAAAATCCTCGCGCGGGAGGGTGGCGAGGCTGAAGGTGGAACGGCCGGCGGTGATCGTCAGGCGGCCCGAGGCACCGTCTTCGGACAGGTTGACCAATGCGCCGTCCGGCAGTTTGCGGACGATTTCATGCAGCATGACTGCCGAGACGGTGGTGGCGCCCGCCCGTTCCACCATGGCCGGGGCGCGGTCCACCACTTCGATGTCGAGGTCGGTGGCGCGGAAACTGACCTGGTTTCCATCGGCTTCGATCAAGACGTTGGCAAGGATCGGGATGGTGTTGCGACGTTCCACGACGGATTGCGCCTGTGCCAGCGCCTTGAGCAGCGTGCCGCGTTCGATCGAGAGTTTCATGGTTAACCACCCTTTGCCCTTGCCCCCTGCGGGGAAGCCGAAATTAGCCGTTTTCAGGCGGTTCACAAGCGGTTTGCGGCGGGCTGCGGCACGGGCGCGGCGGAATTGCCGCACGGGCTGCGTGCGTCGGGTTCACCTTGGGGGAAAGGGCGGTCCGGTTGTACCGGATGTCGTGCCGCATTTTGTACCGCAAACTGTACATACGCACGGTGCCGCAAAGCAGCGCTAACGAATCGCGATGGCGAAAGGATGCGGGGTCAGTCGCAGGTGCCGAGCGGTTCGGCGGTGTAGGTCGTCATGCCGACCATGCCGTCTGCGGGCGGGTGCGCCGTCACCTTGACCGTCAGGTCACAGTCCTGCGTGCGGATGGTCCATTCATCCTGACCGTCCGGCGTGGTGCCGGTGTTTTCGACCGACCGGACGGGGGCCTGACGCAACTGGTCCGCGACGGCGCCGTTGGCAAAGATGGCACCGATCTTTTCGGCGCTGTCGTAGAAGCCCGAAAGGGCCGCAAGGGCAGGTGCCGGAAGCACAAGGGCGAGGATCAGCGCAGAACGGAACATGGGCACCATCACGGAAAGGAAGGATCAGCCCTGCAGCAGGCGGCGCAGCATCTGCAGATCGTCGTTGAGCTGGCTGTCGGTTGCCATCAGTTCCTCGATCTTGCGGACGCCGTGCATGATGGTGGTGTGGTCGCGCCCGCCGAAGCGGCGCCCGATTTCGGGCAGGCTGCGGGGCGTCAGTTGCTTGGCCAGATACATGGCGATCTGGCGGGGGCGGGCGATGGTGCGCACGCGCTTTGGCCCGATCATGTCGGACAGGCGGATGTTGTAATGTTCCGCGACCTTGCGCTGGATTTCCTCGATCGTCAGCTTGCGGTCGGAGGCGCGGAGGATGTCGGCGAGGCAGTCCTGCGCCAGTTCCAGCGTGATCTCGCGGCCCACCAGAGAGGCGAAGGCGAAGAGGCGGGTGAGCGCACCTTCGAGGACGCGGACATTGGTGGTGATGCGGTGCGCCAGGAATTCCAGCACGCCGTCGGTGATGGCAAGGCTGCTGTACTGCGTGCGGTAGAGTTCCACCTTCTGCTGCAGGATGCCGAGGCGGAGTTCGTAATCGGTCGGGTGCAGGTCCACGACAAGGCCGCATTGCAGGCGGGACTTGATGCGTTCCTCGAGATCCTTGATCTCGCCGGGGGCGCGGTCGGCGGAGATGACGATCTGCTTGTTCTGGTCCACCAGCGCGTTGAAGGTGTGGAAGAATTCCTCTTGGGTGGAATCCTTGCCGGCGATGAATTGCACGTCATCCACCATCAGCACATCGACGGACCGGAAGATTTCCTTGAAGTCCATGATCTGCCGTTCGCGCAGGGCCTGCACGAAGCGGTACATGAACTGTTCCGCCGAAAGGTAGAGGACGCGCAGGTGCGGCTGGCGGGTCTGCAGTTCATGCGCGATGGCGTGCATGAGGTGCGTCTTGCCGAGGCCAACCCCGCCATAAAGGAACAGCGGGTTGAAGGTGACGGGACCGCCTTCGGCGACGCGGCGGGCGGCGGCATGGGCGAGTTCGTTGGGCTTGCCCACGACGAAGCTGTCGAAGGTGAAGCGCGAATCGAGCGGGGCGCCCGGCATTTCATCGGCATCCCCCGTGCGGCCATTGGACCGCAGACGGGGCTGGGCCGCGGGTTTCGCGGGGGTGGCGGGGCGCTGGACAGGGGCGGCGGGGCGGTTCGCCACGGCGAATTCGATCCGTTCCACCTGCTGGCCCGCCGTGTTGAGCTGGGCACGGATATGGTCGGAGAAATTGCGCGAGACCCAGTCGCCGAAGAAGGAGGTCGGCACCTCGAACCGGGCGACCCCGTTGCGGAGGTCGGAGAATTTCAGCGGTTCGATCCAGGTCACATAATTGTTGCGACCAACCCGTTTGATGAGTTCCTCGCGGACCAGACCCCAAGTCTCGTTCAGCATTCTTTTTTGACCCGTCCGACGATGTGCTTCTGAACCTGTGTCAGGCCCGGCACACCTGTTGTTGTTGCACCGGCTTTTGCCGGGGCTATCGCCGTCGCCAAAGGGTCGGTGACATGGAATGCGCGGGCCGGATTTGGCAGAAACGGAACCAACCACAAATCCCCTTTTCAGGGGCGCACCACTTAATCCGTTTCAGCCCAATCGGACCGTATCGACAGACAGGGAACAGCCAGATTCGCATCTGGTCCGCCCGTTGCCCGCCCATTTCCGCACAGCTGTGCAGACAGCATAACCATTTGAATCACAAACAAAAATTTACGGCTTTGCTGACGCTTGGCAGCCCGGCGCACCGTTTCGTTTCTGTCTGCGATCCCGTCATGTCCCCCAAGACGAAGGTGAATCGCAGGGTGACGCTAGCAAGGCGCGGAGAGGCGGTGCAACCGAACTTCAAGCTTGACACAACCTCGGCAAAACCGAATCCCGGCGCCCTTGCAAACGCGCAACGCAAGCCTGCGGAAATGCAGAACGGGGCGCGGCGGGGCGCGGCAAAAAGGTCACGGAAAATGAAAACGGGGCGCACCGTATTGGCACGCCCCGCAGGGGATTCGGTGGTCCTGGCGGATCAGGAAGCCGGGGTCGCCAGAGCCTTCACGCGGGCCGCGAGGCGCGACACTTTGCGCGACACGGTGTTGGCGTGCAGGATGCCCTTGGTCACGCCACGGTCCAGTTCAGGCTGGGCGGCGCGCAGGGCGGCGAGGGCGGCTTCGGCATTGCCCGAAGCGATGGCTTCTTCGACCTTGCGGACGAAGGTCCGGATGCGCGAGCGGCGGGCCTTGTTGATGGCGAAGCGGGATTCGGACTGACGTGCGCGCTTCTTGGACTGGGCGGTATTTGCCATGGGCTTTCGGTATCCTGTGGGTCGTCGTTGCGTTTCGGTTGCACGAAAGACCCAAGGCGCCGCCCTGTATCAGGACGGACTCGATTCTTGCCTAAGCGGGCCCACGCGCATGTGAGGCGGGGCTATAGGGCAAGTGGGCAGGAAAGGAAAGCAGGAAAATAAGGGGTCAGCGGTCGCGGAACTGGGCTTCGCGCTTTTGCAGGAAGGCGGCCATGCCTTCCTTCTGGTCCTCGGTCGCGAAGGCGGCGTTGAACATGCGGCGTTCGAAGAGGATGCCTTCGCGCAGGGTGGTTTCGAAGGCGCGGTTGACCGATTCCTTCACCAGCATGGCGGCGAGGGCGGATTTCTCGGCGATCTTGCCGGCGGATTTCATCGCCTCGGACAGCAGGTCCTTGGCGGGGACGATGCGGCTGACGAGTCCGCAGCGTTCGGCTTCGGCGGCGTCCATGAAGCGGCCGGTGAGGTTCATGTCCATCGCCTTGGCCTTGCCCACGGCGCGGGTCAGGCGCTGGGTGCCGCCCATGCCGGCGACGATGCCGAGGTTGATTTCGGGCTGGCCGAACTTGGCCGTGTCGGAGGCGATGATGAAGTCGCACATCATCGCCAGCTCGCAGCCACCACCAAGGCAGTAGCCGGAAACGGCGGCGATCAGCGGTTTGCGGGTGCGGGCGATGCTGTCGGCCTCGGGTGCGAAGAGGTCGTCGAAGAACACGTCGGTGAAGGTCTTTTCGGCCATCTCCTTCACGTCCGCGCCTGCGGCGAAGGCCTTTTCCGAGCCGGTCAGGACGATGCAGCGCACCTTGTCGTTGCGGTCGGCGGCCGCGATGGCCTGCGCGAGTTCCTGCATAAGCTTCGCGTTCAGGGCATTGAGCGCCTCGGGCCGGTTGAGGCGGATGAGGGCGGTGTAATCCTCGATCTCGACGATCAGGGTTTCATAGGCCATCGGTTGCCTCCGGTTCTTGGCTGGCGTGACTCCTAGCAGTAACGCGGGCGTTATCAAGTGGGACGGGGCGTCACCTCTGGCAGGTCGGGCAGTAGAACGAGGACCGCCCCGATTGCACGATGCGGCGGATGGTGGAGGTGCAGCCTTCGGTCTGACAGGGTTCGCCTTCGCGGCCATAGACCTGGAAACTGTGCTGGAAGTAGCCGAGTTCCCCGTCCGCCTGCCGATAGTCGCGCAGGGAGGAGCCGCCTGCGGTGATGGCCTCGGCCAGCACGTCGCGGATGAGGGGGACGAGCGCGGCGGCGCGGGTTTCGCTGATGCGGCCTGCCTTGCGGGCGGGATGGATGCGGGCGCGGTAGAGCGTTTCGCAGACATAGATGTTGCCGAGGCCCGCGACGATGTGCTGGTCGAGCAGGGCGGATTTGATGGGGGTGTTGCGGTCCTTGAGGCGGGCGGCGAGGTAGGGGCCGGAGAAGGCATTGCCCAGGGGTTCGGGGCCGAGTTGCGACAGCAGCGGGTGGGCATCGGCTGTGGCGGTGGGCATCAGGTCCATCGCGCCGAAGCGGCGGGCGTCGTTGAAGGTGATGCGGGTGCCGCTGTCCATGTCGAGGACCACATGGTCGTGCTTTTCCGGCGCGGGGTGGTGGTGGTGCCATTCGCCGAGGGTTGCGCGGTCGGGGGCGACCCCCTCCCCCTGCCCTCCCCGCCGGCGGGGAGGGGAGATCAGCATCCGGCCGGACATGCCGAGGTGGATGAGGAGGGTTTCGTCGGTGGAGAGGTCCGCGAGGATGTATTTCGACCGGCGGCGCAGGGTCAGGACGCGGGCGCCGGTCAGCCGTTCGGCCATGCGGGGCGGGAAGGGCCAGCGCAGATCGGGGCGGTTGACCTGCGCCTGTGTGATGATGCGCCCTTCCATCGCGGGGAGGAGGCCGCGGCGGACGGTTTCGACTTCGGGCAGTTCGGGCATCGCTTCCTCGGGCGGACATGTGGGCGCATTGCAGCGCCAAGGATCGGCCCTATAAGGAGTTGCACACAAAGGAAACGGCAAGACCCCGATGACCGACGATCCGCAAGGCACCACCCATTTCGGCTTCCAGACCGTGCCGGAGGCCGAGAAGGCCGGGATGGTGCATGGCGTCTTTACCCGCGTGGCAAGCCGCTATGACATCATGAACGACCTGATGTCGGGGGGCGTCCACCGGCTGTGGAAGGACGCGATGATGGACTGGCTGGCCCCGCGGCCCGGCCAGTGGCTGCTGGATGTGGCGGGGGGACGGGGGATATCGCCTTCCGTTTCCTGAAGCGGGCGCCGGGGGCTTCGGCTGTGGTGCTGGACATGACCGAGTCCATGCTGGTGGCGGGCCGCCAGCGGGCGGATGCAGAGCGGCAGGCGGACCGGCTGGACTGGGTTGTGGGCGATGCGATGGCGTTGCCGTTTCCGGCCAATACCTTCGACGTCTATACGATCAGCTTCGGTATCCGGAACGTGACGCGGGTGCAGGACGCGCTGAACGAGGCGTATCGGGTGCTGAAACCCGGCGGGCGGCTGATGGTGCTGGAGTTCAGCCATATCCCCAACGACCTGATGCAGAAGGTCTATGACGCCTATTCCTTCAATGTGATCCCCGTGATGGGGCAGATCGTGGCGAAGGACAGGGACAGCTATCAGTATCTGGTCGAATCGATCCGCAAATTTCCGGATCAGGAGACGTTTGCGGGTATGATCCGCAAGGCGGGGTTCGGGCAGGTGAAGTATCGCAACCTGTCTTTGGGCATCGCGGCGCTGCATTCGGGGTGGAAGCTGTAGGATGCGGGGACCGCACAATATCTGGCGCCTGATCCGCACGGGCGCGACGCTGGAACGCACGGGCGCGATGGCCGTGGTGCTGGAGGCGTTCCGGGCGCCTGCGTCGATCCGCGTGGCGGCGCGGCTGCTGGGCTGGCCGTTCAAGTGGCTGGGGCTGAAGGGCGACCCCGCGCTGCCGCCTGCGACGCGGGCGCTGACGGCGCTGGGGCCGGCCTATATCAAGTTCGGGCAGATCCTTTCGACGCGACCGGATATCGTGGGCGAGGAACTGTCGGAGCAGTTGAAGTATCTGCAGGACAAGCTGCCGCCCTTCCCGCGCGAGGTGGCGATGCGGATGGTGGCGGCAGAACTGGAAGTGCCGGTCGACCAGGTGTTTTCCGAATTTTCGGAGCCTGTGGCGGCGGCGTCCATCGCGCAGGTCCATCGGGCGCGGCTGGCCGATACGGGCGAGGAGGTGGCGGTCAAGGTGCTGCGTCCCGGCATCGAACGGGCCTTCCGCAAGGATATCGACGCCTTCTACCTGATCGCCCGCACGATCGAGATCGTGGCGCCCCAGACGCGGCGGCTGCGGCCCATGGATGTGATCGCCCATTTCGAGGGCGTGGTGATGGGCGAGTTGGACCTGCGGCTGGAATCATCGGCCGCGGCGGAGTTTGCGGCGAATACGGAGAAGGATGAAGGGTTCCGCGTGCCGCGTCCGGTCTGGTTCCTGTCGGGCAAGACGGTGATGACGCTGGGCTGGGCCGAAGGGATCGGGATGAATGACAACGCCGCGATCGATGCGGCGGGGCATGACCGCAAGGTACTGGGGGCGCGGGTTCTGTCGCTGTTCCTGAACCATGCGCTGCGGGACGGGTTCTTTCACGCGGACATGCATCAGGGGAACCTGAAGGTGGGCGCGGACGGGGCGATCATCGCCTATGATTTCGGGATCATGGGGCGGATCGACGAATATACCCGCCGGGTCTATGCGGAAATCCTGATGGGCTTCATCCGCAAGGATTACCGCCGCGTGGCCGAGGTGCATTTCGAGGCGGGCTATGTGCCCGCCGACCGCGACATCGACGAATTCGCCCGTGCGCTGCGGGCGGTGGGCGAGCCGATCTTCGGCATGGAT
>AYNO01000017.1 GCA_000500915.1 Rhodobacter sp. CACIA14H1 | reverse complement strand
GCGCGGACGCCGCGACAGGCGGTGGACGACCGGCAGGCCCGTCAGCGCCTGCGACCCGACGGAACCGGTGGTGTAAAGCTTCCACACGGTCTGGGCGCGGGGCACGGCGGTTTCGGTGGCGCGGCGGTCGGGGAAGGGGCAGGTGGCGGGTTTCGTTTCGGGCAGGTGGGGCAGGGACAGGCTGCGCGGGCGGCCCCAGAAGGGGGCATTGCCGAAGCGGGCGTTGATGGCGTCGGCCACGGCAAAGCGGTTGTTGCGGTTGGCCGTGTCGGTGATCCGGTCGGCCAGCCAGCCGCGCAGGGCGCTTGCATCGGGCGATCCGGTCAGCGCGGCCGCGAAACCGGCGGGATAGCCGAGCGGGAAGTCGAAGCCGATCAGCAGGCGGCGTCCGGCGGCCTGTTCGGCGTCGATCAGGGCGGAGAGATGCGCCTCTGCCTCGGCCCGCGTGCGCAGATAGCGGGTTTCGGTGCCGGTGGCGGTGGCGGTGCCGATCCAGATCGCATCCGCGCTTTCCCGGGCGGGGAGGGGCCGTTGGTCGCGGACCAGTCCACCACGGCGACGGTGTCGAAGCGGTCGGGGGCAAGGCCGGTTTCCTGCAGGATGAAATCGGCGACCGTGGCGGTATCGTTCAGGTCAAGGACAGGGACGGGACAGCGCAGCGCGGCATCGTCGGTCGCCACGGCGCGGACGAGCGGGTCGTTCGTCTGGATCAGGTCATGGCCCGTTTCGCGCCGCCAGACTTCCAGTTTCAGGTGCGTGTCGCGCTTGTAGCCTTCGACAAGGATCAGATCGACAGGCGCCATGCGGGCAAGCACTGTGCGCAGGTCCGGCTCCGGCCCGCGATGTTCGACCATCAGGGCAAAGCGGTCCTTCGACGCCAGCACCACCTCGGACGCGCCCGCGATGCGGTGGCGGTAGGTATCCTTGCCGGGCTGGTCGAGGTCCACGTCATGGTGGACGTGTTTCACGGTGGATACGGTGAAGCCGCGCCCCGTGATCTCGGCCACCAGACGTTCCATCAGACCGGTCTTCCCGGAATTCTTCCAGCCGATGACGCCATAGACCTTCATGGGGTGCCCCGCAGCAGGGCTTCGGCGGCGGTCAGGTCTTCGGGGGTGTTCAGGTTGCGGAAGGCGCCGTCGTCCGGAAAGTCGGCGCGGGCGGCGCGGTGGGCGTCGGCAAAGGCGCGGACGCGGGGGTTCGCCCCGCTGGCAAGGAAGGCGCGCAGCGCGTCCCGCAGGGTGACGGGCCAGAGCCCGAAGGTCGGGTGGTCGTTTCCGGCGGAACGGGCAAGGGCGCATCCCGTCGCTTCGCCCGCCAGCAGCAGGCGCGGGGTCAGGTCGGGCGGCAGGAAGGGCGCGTCGGTGGGGGCGCTGACGACATGGGTGGCGCCCTGCGGCGCGGCCCAGTCCAGCGCGGACAGGATGCCGGAAAGCGGGCCGTGCGATCCGTCATCGGGCAGGACGGGCAAATGCAGGAAGGCCAGCCGCCCCGCATCGCCATTGGCCGAGACGGCAAGCCGTTCCACCTGCGGCTCCAGCCGTTCGGCGACATGGGCCACCAACGGGCGGCCCGCCAGCCGCAGCAGCGCCTTGTCCGCCTCGCCCATGCGGCGGCCCTGACCGCCTGCGAGGATCACCCCGAAAATCCGCATCCCGCCTTCCCCTTGCCTGCCAAAAGGCCTAAGCCGTCCACCGCGCAAGGTAAAGCGCGAGGAGTGATGACCCCCACAGCCAAGGCCTTCCTCCGCGGCCTGATCGCCGCTTCCCCGATGACGGTGGTCGTCGGCCCCTTTGCCGTGCTGTTTGGCGTGGTGGCGACGGAAGCCGGGCTGAACGTCGCGGAAACCATGCTCTTCACCATCTCGGTCTTTGCCGGGGCGTCGCAATTCGCCGCACTGCAGACGATGCAGGAAAACGCGCCGGTCATCGTGGTGCTGGCCACCGCGCTGGCCGTGAACCTGCGGATGGTGATGTATTCGGTGACGCTGGCCCCGCATTTCGGCACGCTGCCGCTGCGGTCGCGGGCGCTGATGGCCTATTTCCTCGTGGACCAGAGCTTTGCGACGACGGTGGCCGAGATCGACCGCAAGCCGGACATGACGGCGGCGGAAAAGCGGGCGGTGTTCTATGGCGCGGTGGTGGCGGTCGCGCCGCTGTGGTTCGCGGCATCCTTTGCGGGGGCGATGATCGGGCGGGCGCTGCCGCCGGAATATGCGCTGGATTTCGCGCTGCCCATCACCTTCCTTGCCATGGTCGCCCCCATGCTGCGCAGCCTGCCGCATCTGGTGGCGGCGGGGATGTCCATCGCGCTGTCGCTGCTGCTGGCGGGGATGCCCTATGGCACCGGCCTGCTGGTGGCGGCATCGGTCGCCATGGCGGCCGGTGCGGGGCTGGAACGGTGGCTGGAGGCGCGGCGATGATCGACAAGACCGCCTTCTGGATCGTGCTGCCGGTGCTGGCGCTGGGCACCTATGCGATCCGCTTCTCCTTCCTCGGCACGCTGGGGGCGCGGCCCCTGCCCGACTGGCTGACGCGCTGCCTGCGCTATACGGCGGTGGCAGTGCTGCCCGCGCTGGTGGCGCCGGGCGTGCTGTGGCCCGCCGCGACCGAAGGGCAGACGGACCCCGCGCGGCTCGCGGCGGCGGGGGTGACGCTGCTGGTGGGGATCGTCACGCGCAGCACGCTGGGCGCCATCCTTGCCGGAGGCGCCACGCTCTACGCGCTGCTGGCCACGGTCGGCTAGCGCCGGTCAGATCGGCGCCTGGCTGGACTGGATCAGCAGGACGCCGTGGTTCTTGTCGGCATCCTCGTCATAGATGACGCGTCCGGTCACGCCCGGAAGCTTGGCAAAGGCATCCATCAGCCGGTTCGGGAAGGGCGTGCGCGGGATCGATTCGAAGCCCGGCACATCGCGCAGGATCGCCGTGATCGAGGTCGCGCATTGCGCCTTCGGCACCGCGCCATAGGCCTTGGCCCGCTGCGCCACCAGTTCGGCGATGCCGGGCGACACGACGACCGTCTGTTCCACCACGCGGAACGTCTCGCGCGCGTGGTAGTCGATGTAGAAGTTCACGATGCGCGGGGTGATCCCGAAATGCACGTCGTTGCGTTCGGGGATGCGCGGATGGTTCCACGTTCCCGCCGGATCGAACATGATCCGTTCGGTGCCGTTGATCATCAGCCCGCTATGCGCCCCCGAACCGGAGCGGTTGTTGATCACGGTGAAAAGCGTGATCGACGGCGGACCCTCATGCACGTAACGCGCCGCCGCCACCTGTTCGTCGGTCGCCCATTTCGGCTCCGCCCCGCAGGCCGAAAGGGTGACGAGCGCTAGGATGGCAAGAACGGCGCGCAACATGGTTCGGGTCCAAATGGCTTGATGAAATCCGGGTGACGCGGCGGCGTCAGGCGTTGACGAGCGCCATGAAGATCAGGATCGCGAAGATGATGATCACGCCCCATTTCGTGAAGGACATGAAACCCGCGAAGGTCTTTTCCTGCGCCCGGATGTCCATGCTGCCCGGCACGTGTTCGCTGTGGTGATCGCCCATTTCGGTTCCCTTTCCCGTTTCTTGCGCGTGGGGATAGCCGATTCATGTGCCTGTGTCACCCCTTTGGGTGGTCGCAGGCAGGGCGCAGCGGTCAGGCCGAGGCGTCGCCCGATTCGCCGCCCGCCCATTGCCGCATCATCCGGAATCCGATGCGGCGCGGCGGTTCGGCGGGTTCCTGTTTCGGCACGGCACGCAGGATGACGTTCAACTGGGTGACATGCTGGATGAGCTGGGTGCGCAGCCCGTCCTCGTCCCGCCCGAAGAAGGTCACGAGGTCGGGGTCGAAGAACCCCACCCCCTCGATCGTCAGCACGCCCGCCTGCCCGCCGGTGAAGCCCATCGCCACTTCCTGCGTGGAGTCGAGCCGGGATTCGAAGTTCTGGATGTAAAGGATGAGGCGCTCATAGGCCCATTCGGCGGGGCTTTTCTCTTCCACCGGCTTGCGGGTCGCGGCCGCCGGCAGCGGCAGGGTTTCCAGCTTGCCGCAATCGGCAGGGTCGGCATGGGTGGCAACCGCACGGGGAAGCGCGGCGGTTTCAGCATATTCGGCGGAGGTGGCGATGTCCTGTGTCATTTGGACAGGGAACGGGATCGGGGACGTGGGCGCAAGGGGGCAAAAGTTTTCGAAAACTTTTGCAAATTTCTTCGAAGAAATTTGCGGTGGGGGAGGGCGGAATCCGCGTCAGGATCTGCGTTCCCACAGCCACGCGCCCTGCGGCGACAGGGTCCGCGTGACCTGACCGCGCCGCAGCAGGCAATTCAGGTGGGCGACCGATTCCACAAGCGCCATCCCGTATTCCGGCCCGTCGATCTGCCGTTTGAAGATCGGCAGGAAGCAGTCGGCGGCGGTGCGGGGCGCCTGCAGGTGGTCCAGCAGCCGCGACAGGGCGCCTTCGTGGTTTTCGGCAATCTGGCGCAGGCGCAGCGGAAGGCCGGTGAAGGGCAGCTTGTGGCCGGGCAGGACAAGCTGGTCCTCGCGGGCATGGGGCGCAAGACGGGCGCAGCTTTCCAGCCATTCGGTCAGGGGATCGGCATCGGGTTCGGTGGGATAGACCCCGATATTGGCCGAGATGCCGGGGAGAAGCTGGTCGCCCCCGAGGATCAGGTTGTCGTCCTGGCTCCAGAGCGTCGCGTGTTCGGGCGCGTGGCCGTCGCCGGTACGGACCGCCCAGCGGCGACCTGCGGCGGAGAGGGTGTCACCGTCGCGGATGCGGATGAAGCCCGGGGGAAGCGGGTCCACCACATCGGCGAAGTTGAAGGGGCGCGTGGTGGCATAGCGCTGCAGCCGGTCGGCCGGGACGCCCGCACGGCGCTGGAATTCCACCGCTTCGGGCAGGGGAAGCGGGTGTTCGTCCAGCACCAGCATCCGCGCATAAAGCCAGCTCGTCCGCGTCGTCACCAGTTCGGCCCCGCGCGACTGGAACCAGCCGGCAAGGCCCATATGGTCGGGGTGGTAATGGGTGACGATGACGCGGGTGACGGGCTTCCCCGACAGCGGACCCGCAAGCAGCGCCTCCCATATCCCCTTCGCGCGTTTCGATGAGAAACCGGTATCCACCACCGTCCAGCCGTCCCCATCCTCCAGCGCGAAGACGTTGACATGGTCCAGCGCCATGGGTAGCGGCAGGCGCAGCCAGAGGATGCCTTCGGCAATCTCCACCGCCTGCCCTTCGGCGGGGGCGTCGGGGAAGGGGTGGCGGATGCCAGTGTCTTGCAGTGTCACGCGGCGAGGTCTTCCGGAGTCAGGGCGTAAAGGCTGGCCGCACCTTCGCGGGTTTCGGCCAGAAGCGCCACATGTTCCGGCAGAAGGCGGCGGATCGCGATGCGGGCGAGTGCCGCACGCGGCCCCTGCGCGACATGCGCCGCCCGCAGATGGGCATCGGCCCCCAGCACCAGCGCGAAGGCCCGCAGATAGGGGACGGCACCGGCGAAGCGGTCGGTCAGGTCCTGCCGGACAAGGGTCTCGGTCGCCTCGCGCAGGGCCTCGGCGGCCTGCCAGACGTCATGGGCCAGATCGGGATGGGTGGCGCGGGCGGCTTCGGCCGCCGACTGCACCTCGTCGATCAGGGCAAAGGCGGCGGCCCCGCCATCGGCCATCTTGCGGGCGGTCAGGTCCATCGCCTGTATCCCGTTGGTGCCTTCGTAGATGGTGGTGATGCGCACGTCGCGGGCGAATTGCGCGACGCCCGTCTCCTCGACAAAGCCCATGCCGCCGTGGATCTGGATGGACAGATGCGCCAGTTCGTTGCCCGTATCGGTGCCATAGGCCTTGGCGATGGGGGTCAGCAGCGCGGCGCGGGCCTGCCATTCGGGCGCACCGGTCACGCTGGCCATGTCGATCGCATGGGCGCAGGACAGGGCGATGGCGCGGGCCGAGAAAAGCTGCGCCCGCATCCGCGCCAGCATCCGGCGGACATCGGCATGGTCGGTGATGGGCTTGCGCCCCGTCGGGGTGCGGCCCTGCTGGCGCTGTTCGGCATAGGCCAGCGCCTGCTGGAAGGCGGCCTCGGCCACGCCGATCCCCTGCGCGGCCACGCCGAGCCTCGCGTTGTTCATCATGGTGAACATCGCCGCCATGCCCTTGTGCGCCTCGCCCACCAGCCAGCCGGTCGCGCCGTCATACTGCATGACGCAGGTCGGCGACCCGTGCAGGCCCATCTTGTGTTCCAGGCTGACGACCGACAGAGCGTTGCGCTGGCCGGGGTTGCCATCCGCATCGGGCAGGAACTTCGGCACGAGGAAGAGCGAGATGCCCGCAGTGCCTGCCGCGCCATCGGGCAGGCGGGCAAGGACAAGGTGGCAGACATTCGGGATGAAATCCGCATCCCCCCAGGAGATGTAGATCTTCTGGCCGGTGATCGCATAGGTCCCGTCGTCCCGCGGCTCTGCCTTGCTGCGCAGGGCGCCGACATCCGACCCGGCCTGCGGTTCGGTCAGGTTCATCGTGCCCGACCATTCCCCCGATGTCAGCTTCGGCAGGTAAAGCGCCCGGATCGCGGGCGAGGCGTGATGCTCCAGCGCCTCGATCTGGCCTTGCGTCAGCAGCGGGTTGACCTGCAGCGACAGGCAGGCCGCCGACATCATTTCGTTCACGGCCGTGGCCAGCGTCATCGGCAGGCCCATGCCGCCGTTTTCGGGGCGGGCGGACATGCCGACCCAGCCGCCTTCGGCAATGGCGCGATAGGCCTCGGCAAAACCGGGCGAGGTGCGGACGATGCCGTTCTCCAGCCGCGCGGGGTGGCGGTCGCCGGCCCGGTTCAGCGGCGCGAGCGTGGTTTCGGCAAGACGTGCCGCCTCGGTCAGGATGGCGGTGGCCGTATCGCGCGGCACGTCGGAAAAGCGATCCGCTTCCGTCAGGCGGTCATAGCCGAGGATATGGTCCAGCAGGAATTCGTAATCGGACAGCGGGGCGCGGTAGGGCATGGGTTCTTCCTTCGGCTGTGCCGGTGCTTGGCAAAAGGCCGTGGCACGGATAATGGCACCTGACCCTGCAAAGGATTGCAGGGCTTTGGCTCCCGCTCAACCGATACGCTGCGTCAGATGGTGACCGAGGATTTGACCGATAGCCCGGAAGGGATCGCACGCGCGGCCGAGGTGCTGCGGGGCGGGGGGCTGGTCGCCTTCCCGACCGAGACGGTCTATGGCCTGGGCGGCGACGCGCGGGACGATCTGGCCGTGGCGCGGATCTTCGACGCCAAGGGGCGGCCCCGGTTCAACCCGCTGATCGTGCATGTGCCCGACGTGGCGGCGGCGCGGGGCTATGCCCTGTTCGACGACAGGGCCGAGGCGGTGGCCGCCGCCTTCTGGCCCGGCCCACTGACCATGGTGCTGCCCCTGCGCGACGGGTCGGGGTTGTCGCCCCTCGTGACGGCGGGGCTTGCGACGGTGGCGATCCGCGTGCCGGCGCATCCGGTGGCGCGGGCCCTGCTGCGGGCCTTCGGCGGCCCGCTGGCGGCGCCGTCGGCCAACCCGTCCGGCAAGGTGTCCCCCACGCGGGCCGCGCATGTGCGGGCGGGGCTGTCCGGGCGGATCGAGGCGGTGCTGGACGGCGGCGCCTGCGCGGTGGGGGTGGAATCGACGATCCTCGGGCTGGACGGTGCGGCGGCCCTGCTGCGCCCGGGCGGCGTCGCGGCGGAAGAGATCGAATCCCTGCTGGGCGTCGCGCTGGTGGCGGGCGGATCGGCCGAGAAGCCGAACGCACCGGGGCAGTTGGCCAGCCATTACGCGCCCGCGGCGGGGGTGCGGCTGGATGTCCTGCGGCCAAAGCCGGGCGAGGTCTTCGTGGGCTTCGGCCCCTGCGACGGGGCGGCGCTGACGCTGTCGGAGTCGGGCGATGTGGTGGAGGCGGCGGCGCGGCTGTTCCACGTGCTGCGCGAGGCGGACGATCTGGCGGGGCCTTCGGGGCGGATCGCCTTTGCGCCCGTGCCGGAGGTGGGGCTCGGGCGGGCGGTCAACGACAGGCTGCGGCGGGCTGCGGCGCCGCGCCGGTAGCGGTGCCGCCACCCAAATTTCTTCGAAGAAATTTGCAAAAATCTTCGAAGATTTTTGGTCAGTCGAACGTCCCCGTCACGCGCCCGAACAGCATGAAGGCGCGGGCGGTGCGGGTGTCCGACAGTTCGGCAAGGTCCGCGTCCGAGGCATTCTGTTCGAATTCCTGGAAGGTCTTGTCGAAGGTCCGCAGAAAATGGTGGCCCGCATCGCGGAAGACGGGGTCCTCGCGCATCCGCGACGCCGTCAGCGCCAGCGAGGAACGGTCGCGTATCCCCCCCAGCCCCGAGATGGTGCGACCCCGTTCGCCGGCGGCAAAGCGGCGCCACAGTTCCGGCCGCGCCCGTTCGGGGCGCAGGTCGTCCATGTAGATGCCTTCCTGCGACAGCAGGGTCAGCACGTCCTGCGCCGCGCGGATCAGTTTCGCCGTGGTCCGGTCCTCCAGCGCCAGCCGCAGGGCGCGGAACCCCTCGCGGTCGTCCGGGCCTTCGGGGAAGTTCAGCGCACGGATGAAATCGGCGATGGACAGCGGCGGGCGCAGGTCCTCGGCAGGGGTGCCAAGGGCCAGCGCGGGCTGTTCATCCTGCGGCGCGGGGCGCTGCGGCGGCACCAGCGCGGCCTTGCGGTCGGCGGAGGGCACGCTGAGGGCAGGGTCGCGGCGGGTCTGGAACGTGGCCAGCACGCCCGCCGCCTCTTTCGTGACCTGTGCCACCTCTTCCAGACGCTGTTCCACCACCGGCTTGATCGCGGCCGAGGATTGCTGGCTGACCAGATAGGCATTGCGCATCGCATCCACCGTCGCCTGCAGCCGCGCCGCCTCGGCCCGCAGGACGCGGATGGACCGCAGCATCGACACCGCCCCCCAGATCAGCGCCAGCGGCACGAAGAGCGCGAACAGTGTCGCCAGCAGGCCCGCGGCCCCGCCCCCGCCCTCCGGCGACGGGGAAAGCAGGGCATAGGCCGCCACCGCCACAACCCAGACCGCCGCCAGCGCCGCGCCCACCACCTCGGTCGCGCCGAAGGCGGGGGCGTCCTCGGCCCTCAGGAAGGTGCCGAGCGGTTCCGGTCTGTCGTGCTGGTCGGGCATGGTGTCCCCCGGATGACGCGGTATCAGACGTAGCGGATCGACAGGATCTCGTAACTCTTCTGGCCACCCGGCGTCTTGACCTCGACGCTGTCACCCTCGTCCTTGCCGATCAGGGCGCGGGCGAGCGGAGAGCGGATGTTCAGCAGGCCGCGTTCGATGTCGGCCTCGGCCTCGCCCACGATCTGGTAGGTCTTCTCCTCGTCCGTGTCCTCGTCCACGATGGTGACGGTGGCGCCGAACTTGATGGCGCCCGACAGTTTGGACGGGTCGATGACATCGGCCAGCGACAGCATCCCCTCCAGCTCCTTGATGCGGCCCTCGATGAAGGACTGCTTTTCGCGGGCGGCGTGGTATTCGGCATTCTCGGACAGGTCGCCATGTTCCCGCGCCTCGGCGATGGCGCGGATGACGGCGGGGCGTTCGACCGACTTCAGGGTCTTCAGTTCTTCGTCCAGCGCGGTGAAGCCCGCACGCGTCATCGGAATCTTGTCCATCGGTCCCAACTTGGCAAAAGGAAGGCCACGGCCCCCTTGCGGCGGCTGTGGCGCGATACATCCAGCGATCCGTGCAAAGTGAACCGAGCCCCGCGCCAAATGCAAGAGGGCGGGGGCGGAAGGACGCGGAAAACATCCCGACGCGGCGTCGATGCCGTTCTGCGACAATGTGATGCCGCGTTCCGATTGACCCTCTGGCGCGGCTTGGGCTAGGGGAGACGCGGGCTGCCCGCAATTTTGTTGCGCGGGCGGGCAGGGAAACGCGGGGAAGGAGCAGGCAGGATGGCCGAGATCGTCCGTGAGTCGATGGAATATGACGTGGTCATCGTGGGCGCGGGGCCTGCGGGCCTGTCGGCGGCCATCCGGCTGAAGCAGCTGGATGCCGACCTGACGGTCTGCGTCCTTGAAAAGGGGTCGGAAGTCGGGGCGCATATCCTGTCGGGCGCCGTGCTGGACCCGTCGGGGCTGGACGCGCTGCTGCCGGACTGGCGGACGATGGGCGCACCCGTCAAGACCGCAGTGAAGGAGGACAACTTCTACATCCTCGGCCCCGCCGGTCAGGTCCGCATCCCGAACTGGCCGATGCCGCCGCTGATGAACAACCACGGCAATTACATCGTGTCGATGGCCAATGTCTGCCGCTGGATGGCGGGCGTGGCCGAAGGGCTGGGCGTGGAGATCTTCCCCGGCATGTCGGCCTCGGCGCTGGTCTATGACGGCGACCGCGTGAAGGGCGTCGTCGCGGGCGAATTCGGCCGCGATCCGGCGACGGGCGAACCGGGGCCGTCCTATGAACCCGGCATGGAACTGCACGGCAAATACGTCTTCCTGTCCGAAGGCGTGCGCGGGTCGCTGTCCAAGGAAGTCATCGCCAGATACGAACTGTCCAAGGGCAAGTGCCCGCAGAAATTCGGTCTGGGGATGAAGGAGATCTGGGAGATCGACCCCGCCAAGCACCGCGAGGGCACGGTCACGCATACGATGGGCTGGCCGCTGGGGTCCAATGCGGGCGGCGGGTCCTTCATCTATCACCTTGAAAACAATCAGGTCTATGTCGGTTTCGTCGTCCACCTTAACTACGAGAACCCGCATCTTTACCCCTACATGGAATTCCAGCGCTTCAAGCATCACCCGATGGTGGCGGAGCTGCTGAAGGGCGGAAAGCGCGTCGCCTACGGGGCGCGGGCCATTTCCGAAGGCGGCTGGCAGTCCATCCCCAAGATGGTGGCACCGGGCGTCGCGCTGCTGGGCTGCTCGGCGGGCCTCGTGAACGTGCCGCGCATCAAGGGCAACCACAACGCCATGCTGTCGGGCAAGGCGGCGGCCGAGGCGGCCCATGCCGCGATCCGCGCGGGCCGTCAGGGGGACGAGCTGCACGATTACGAAACCGCGGTGCGGACCGGTCCCATCGGCAAGGACCTGAAGAAGGTGCGCAACGTCAAACCGCTCTGGTCCAGATACGGGCTGGTCGCGTCGCTGATGGGCGGCGGGATCGACATGTGGGCCAACACGATCGGCCTGACCGTCTTCGGCACCCTGCGCCACGGCAAGTCCGACGCGGCGGCGACGGGGCTGGCCAAGGACCACAAGCCCATCGACTACCCCAAGCCCGACGGCGTCCTGTCCTTCGACCGGCTGACCAACGTGGCCTATTCCTTCACAAACCACGACGAGGCGCAGCCCGCGCATCTGAAGCTGAAGGACCCGTCGGTCCCGATTGCGGTCAACCTGCCGAAATACGCCGAACCGGCCCAGCGTTACTGCCCCGCAGGGGTCTATGAGGTGCTGGGCGAAGGCAATGACGCGACCTTCCGGATCAACTTCCAGAACTGCGTCCACTGCAAGACCTGCGACATCAAGGACCCGTCGCAGAACATCGTCTGGACCACGCCGCAGGGCGCGGGCGGGCCGAACTATCCCAACATGTAACGGCGGATCGCAGGCGGCCTTGGCCGCCTGTTTCCGTTCCGGCAGGGCGGCGGGCCCTCAGCCCCGCCGCGACCGCAGGTACAGGTACAGCGGCAGCCCGCAGCTTACCCCGATGCAGAAGGTCGCCGGAACCGCCACCAGCGCCAGCCAGTCGCGGCGCTGCCACGTCTCGGCCACCACCCAGACCGTCAGCGTGACCGCCGCGATGGTCAGGTCCCATGTCAGCCCCGTGGTCGAGGCGTTGACATACCACGCGTCGATCAGCCCCGACAGGCCGGTGCCCGTCTCGCGCATGTAGGTGACGAACCAGTACATCGGATGCACCGCCCCCCAGACCGCCAGCGCCAGCCAGACCGCCCGCATCACAACCCCCCGGAGACGCCGACCTTCACCTCGCCGCTGATGGCGGGGGCCTGCGCCGCCGCCTGCGACGGGGCCACGGGCGGGCCATCCGCCCCGCAGGCCGCAAGAAGGACGGGGACCAGAAACACGACGGCACGCAGCATGGAATATCCTTTCGGGGAACGTGTCGGGGAAAAGGGCAGGGGGGCGCCGCGGACCGGTCAGGGCGGCGCATAGGCGATGCGCCCGCCACCCAGCCCGGCCGAGATGGAAGGCGACACGCGCAGCCCGTCGCCGCCAAGGCTCAGCCCCGCATTCAGTCGCGGATCGGTGCAGGCGGCCAGCAGGGCAGCGGTCAACAGCAGGGTGCAAAGTCGTGTCATCGGCGCATCCGGTTCAGCGGGTCTGTCACCGTCACGCCCAGAACGGGGTGCGGCGCGGTCGGGTCCGTCCCGAACACCACCCCGTCGCCCACCGGCACCGTCAGGTCCGGCAGGACCATCTCGGCGCAGGCCGTCAGCGTCAGCAGGGCAAGGGGCACGAAACGGCGCATCGTTCCGGAAGGCTAGCGCCGCAGCCCGCCCCTGTCACGCCCCCGTCACGCCCCCCGTCACGCCCCCGCCTGACCCAGCCGGTCCTTCCAAGCGGCAACCTGCCCGCGCACGTTGTCGGGCGCCGTCCCGCCATAGGACCGGCGCGAGCGCACCGAATTCTCCACCCCCAGCACGCCGAACACATCGGCCCGGATGCCAGCATGGACGCCCTGCATGTCGGCCAACGTCAGGTCGGGCAGGTCGCAACCCTTCTTCTCGGCCAGCGCGACCAGCGTGCCGGTCACATGATGCGCGTCCCGGAAAGGCAGCCCCAATTCGCGCACCAGCCAGTCGGCAAGGTCCGTCGCGGTGGAAAAGCCCGATGCCGCCGCCGCCGCCAGAACGTCGCGGTTGGCCGTCATGTCCGACACCATTCCCGTCATCGCCGCCAAGGCCAGCATCAGCGTGTCGGCGGCGTCGAAGACCTGTTCCTTGTCCTCCTGCATGTCCTTGGAATAGGTCAGCGCGAGACCCTTCATCACGGTGAACAGCGCCACCGTCGCCCCCATGATCCGCCCCAGCTTCGCCCGCAGCAATTCCGCCGCGTCGGGGTTCTTCTTCTGCGGCATGATCGACGACCCGGTGGTCCAGCGGTCCGACAGCCGCACGAAGCGGAACTGGGCCGAGGACCAGATCACCAGCTCCTCCGCAAAGCGCGACAGGTGCATCGCGCAGATGGACGACGCCGCAAGGAACTCCAGCGCGAAGTCGCGGTCACTGACGGAATCCAGCGAATTCGCCGTCGGCCGGTCGAAGCCCAGCGCCTTGGCCGTCATGTGGCGGTCGATGGGGAAGGACGTCCCCGCCAGCGCCGCCGCGCCCAGCGGGCATTCGTTCATCCGGGCGCGGGCATCCATGAACCGCCCGCGATCCCGCGCCAGCATCTCCACATAGGCCATCATGTGATGCCCCCATGTCACCGGCTGCGCCGTCTGCAGATGGGTGAAGCCCGGCATGACCCAGTCCGCCCCGGCTTCCGCCTGCGCCAGAAACGCCCGCATCAGCGCCTCCAGCCCCGCAATCGCCGCGTCGCACTGGTCCCGCACCCAGAGCCGGAAATCCACCGCCACCTGGTCGTTGCGCGACCGCGCCGTATGCAGCCGCCCCGCCGGTTCGCCGATGATCTCCTTCAGCCGGGCCTCCACGTTCATGTGGATATCCTCCAGCTCCACCCGGAAGGGGAAACCGCCCGTTTCAATCTCTGACAAGACCGTGAGAAGCCCTTCCCCGATCGCCTCGGCATCACTATTCGTCAGGATGCCCGTGGCGGCCAGCATGGCTGCATGGGCACGCGACCCCGCGATGTCCTGTGCGTAAAGCCGTTTGTCAAAGCCGATGGAGGCGTTGATCGCCGTCATGATGGCATCCGGACCTTCGGCGAAGCGCCCGCCCCACATCTGGTTGGCGGATCTGGACGAGGCGGGATTGGACATGGGTGCGGCCTTCGGAGGGTGAGGGATGCGTAAAATTCTGGCCGTGCTTTATACGGCCTTGGCACTTGGTGCAAATCCCGCCCTGACCGGCGCCGCCCTTGCGGGCGACGTGGCCGCCCTGCGCGAAGGGGACATGAAGAAACTCGCCCTGCACGATGCGCCTGCGGATGTGCCTGCCGCCGTCTTCCTTGACGCCAAGGATGCCGAGGTGCCGCTGTCGCAATGGCAGGGCAAGTGGGTCGTCCTGAACTTCTGGGCCACATGGTGCGCCCCCTGCCGCGAGGAAATGCCCTCGCTCCTGCGGCTGCAGCAGGCCATGCCCGACATCGCCGTGCTGCCCGTCGCCACGGGGCGCAACGCGGTCGAGGGGATCGAACGCTTCTACGAAGAGGCGGGGGTGCAGGCCCTGCCCGTGCTGCGCGACCCGAAATCGGAATTCGCCCGTGCGATGGGCGTGATGGGCCTGCCCGTCACCGTAATCCTGAACCCCGAGGGCAAGGAAGTCGCCCGCCTGATCGGCGATGCCGAATGGGACAGCGACAGCGCCAAGGCCGTGATCGCCGCGCTGATGGCCGGCGGCTGAGGCGGGGGGCCAGCCCCCCGCACCCCCCACCGCACCCCCCGTGGTAGCTGGCCCGCGATGATCAGGCCGGGGAAAGGCCCGCCACCTTCTGCCGCGCCGGACATCCGGCCAGATGGTCGTTCACCAGCCCCGCCGCCTGCATGAAGGCATAGACCGTCGTCGGCCCGCAGAAGGCGAACCCGTCCTTGCGAAGCTGTTTCGACAGCGCCCGCGACAGCGGCGTTTCGGGCGGCACATCGGCCATGGTCACGGGCGCGTTCTGCAGGGGCTGCCCGTCCACATGCCGCCAGACATAGGCGGCGAACCCCTCGCGGGCCTCCACCTCCTGCCATGCCCGCGCCGACCGGATCGCCCCCTCGATCTTGCCGCGATGCCGCACGATCCCCGGATCGGCCAGCAGACGCGCCACCTCGGCCTCGCCCCAACCGGCCACGATGACCGGATCGAATCCCGCAAAGGCCGCGCGGAACCCCTCGCGCTTGCGCAGGATGGTGATCCAGGACAGGCCGGCCTGGAATCCCTCCAGCACCAGCTTTTCCCACAGCGCCCGCCCGTCCCGTTCGGGCACGCCCCATTCGTCGTCGTGATAGGCGACGTAAAGCGGGTCGGTCCCGCACCACGGGCATCTGTCAGCCATGCGCATCCCCTGGGGTTTACCCGATCTTTACGGGTCGGGTGGCAATCTTGTCCATGTTCAGCGGTGGGGATCGCAGATGAAACAGGACAACAGGGACTTTGCCGAAGGCAGCAGTCCGCTTTCGGTGGCCGTGGCGATGGATGCCGAACGGGCGGTGGACCGCGTGGCCGACGCCCTGCGCGAAAGGCGGATGCGGCTGGCCTACCAGCGCGTGGTGCTGGCCGGCACGCAGACGCGCACCGGTTTCCACGAAGGGCTGATGCGCATCCTCGACCCGAACGGGCGCACCATCCCCGCCCGCGAATTCATCGACGCCGTCGAACCGCTCGCGCTCGGGCGCGAGATCGACTGCGTCGCGCTGGGCATCGCGCTGCAGGCCCTGTCGCGCCACCCCGACCTGCGGCTGTCCATCAACATGTCCGCCCGCTCGGTCGGCTGGCCGCGCTGGAACCGCATCCTGCGGCGCGGGCTGGCCGGCCATCCGGGCGCGGGCAACCGCCTGATCCTCGAATTCAGCGAGGCCAGCGCCATGACGGTGCCGGAACTCCTTGCCGCCTTCATCGCCGACCTGCGCCCCAAGGGCGTGTCCTTCGCCATCGACGGCTTCGGCGCGGGGCCGGTCCAGTTGCGCCATTTCCGCGAACTCGGCTTCGACATCATGAAGATCGACGCCAGCTACACCCGCGGCATCCATGGCCATGCCGACAATCAGGTCCTCATGGCCGCCTTCCTCGGGATCGCCCGCCAGTTCGACATGGTCACGGTCGCCCAGGGCGTCGAATCGGGGGACGAGGCGGCATGGCTTGCCGCGCTGGGCATCGATTGCCTGCAGGGCTACCATTTCGGCGCCCCGCAGCTCATCCCGCATGGCCTTCGGGGCTGACCCCTGCGTCAAACTGGTCGCGCAAGATTGTTGCTTTTGTTCCCCCCGCCGTCTAGGCCATGCTGCAAGGCGGCAAGGTCACGCTGACCCTGCCCGATGGGAGAGAGAGGATCACCAATGACCAACGTCGTCATCGTTTCTGCGGCCCGCACGGCCGTCGGCAGCTTCAACGGTTCCTTCGCAAACACCCCGGCCCATGACCTTGGCGCCGCGGTGATCGAGGCGGTGGTCGCCCGCGCCGGCATCGACAAGGCCGAGGTGGAAGAGACGATCCTCGGTCATGTGCTCACCGCCGGCCAGGGCCAGAACCCCGCCCGTCAGGCCCATATCAAGGCGGGTCTGCCCAAGGAGTCCTCGGCCTGGTCGCTGAACCAGGTCTGCGGCTCGGGCCTGCGCGCCGTGGCGCTGGGCGCCCAGCATGTCCAGCTCGGCGATGCGAAGATCGTCGTCGCGGGCGGGCAGGAAAACATGTCGCTGTCGCCCCATGTCGCCCATCTGCGGGCCGGCACCAAGATGGGCGACATGAAGTTCATCGATTCGATGATCCGGGACGGCCTGTGGGACGCCTTCAACGGCTACCACATGGGCCAGACGGCCGAGAACGTCGCGTCGCAATGGCAGATCAGCCGCGACATGCAGGACGAATTCGCCCTCGCCTCGCAGAACAAGGCCGAAGCCGCGCAGAAGGCCGGCAAGTTCAAGGACGAGATCGTT
Organism: Rhodobacter sp. CACIA14H1; assembly: GCA_000500915.1. Classification (GTDB taxonomy): domain Bacteria; phylum Pseudomonadota; class Alphaproteobacteria; order Rhodobacterales; family Rhodobacteraceae; genus Paragemmobacter. Next base: position 19,437 of record AYNO01000017.1, on the reverse strand, counting down.
CCCTTCACCATCTCGACCCGCAAGGGCGACATCACGGTGGATGCCGACGAATACATCCGCCACGGCGCGACGCTCGACTCGATGCAGAAGCTGAAGCCCGCCTTCACCAAGGAAGGCTCCGTCACCGCAGGCAACGCCTCGGGCATCAATGACGGCGCGGCGGCCGTGCTGATCATGTCGGCGGAAGAGGCGGAAAAGCGCGGTCTGCCCGTCCTCGCCCGCATCGCCTCCTACGCCACGGCGGGGCTTGACCCGTCGATCATGGGCGTCGGCCCCATCCATGCCAGCCGCAAGGCACTGGCCAAGGCAGGGTGGAAGGTCGGCGACCTCGATCTGGTCGAGGCGAACGAAGCCTTCGCCGCCCAGGCCTGCGCCGTGAACAAGGACATGGGCTGGGACCCGTCCATCGTGAACGTGAACGGCGGTGCCATCGCCATCGGCCACCCCATCGGCGCGTCGGGCGCCCGCATCCTGAACACGCTGCTGCACGAAATGGCCCGCCGCGACGCCAAGCGCGGCCTTGCCACGCTCTGCATCGGCGGCGGCATGGGCGTCGCCATGTGCCTGGAACGCTGATGCGGACAGGGGCAGCAGCGGCGTTTCTGCTTCTGCTGCCCGTTCCGGCGACACGGGCGGAAACGCCCGCCGCGCCGGACTGGGCCATGCTGGCCGAATGCAGTGCGGTCTTCGGCGCGGTCAGCCGCGCCGACGGCTATGCGGGGGCCGACCCTGCCTCGCTCGCGCAATCCGCCGCCGTGGCGCAGGCCTTCCATGCGCGGGCCATCACCCTTGCGGGCGAATCCGGCCAGCCGGAGCCGGAACAGGATGTCGCCTCGATCATCGGCTATCTGGACGAAAGATGGGACAAGCGCATCGGCGCCATCACCTCGACCGCATCCAACCTCGACTGGATCTCCTATTGCACGGAGCTGGGCCACGCCTACGGCGTCCTGCCACTTCCGGGTTGACCGGCGCCCCGCTTTGTCGGACGCCTTTTCTGCGGCCACATTGCCGCAGGTGCAAAATGAACGCGCAATAATGTTGCGTATGCAAAACAGTTTCGGTAACACCATTTCAAACACGTCTGGATTCAGGAGGAGAGACGCATGGCACGAGTGGCTTTGGTGACGGGTGGTTCGCGCGGGATCGGCGCCGCGATTTCGGTGGCGCTGAAGGCGGCGGGCTACAAGGTGGCGGCCAACTACGCCGGCAATGACGAGGCGGCGGCCGCCTTCACCAAGGAAACCGGCATCCCGACCTTCAAATGGTCCGTCGCGGATTACGACGCCTGCGTCGAAGGCATCAAGCGGGTCGAGGCCGAGGTCGGCCCCGTGGACGTTCTGGTGAACAATGCGGGCATCACCCGCGACGCCATGTTCCACAAGATGACGCCGCAGCAGTGGAAAGAGGTCATCGACACCAACCTGACCGGCCTGTTCAACATGACCCATCCGCTCTGGTCGGGGATGCGCGACCGCAAGTTCGGGCGGGTGATCAACATCTCTTCCATCAACGGGCAGAAGGGGCAGGCGGGGCAGGCCAACTATTCCGCCGCCAAATCGGGCGATCTGGGCTTCACCAAGGCGCTGGCACAGGAAGGGGCGCGGGCGGGCATCACCGTCAACGCCATCTGCCCGGGCTACATCGCCACGGAAATGGTCAAGGCCATCGACGAAAAGGTGCTGAACGAACGCATCATCCCGCAGATTCCGGTGGGCCGTCTGGGCGAGCCGGAGGAAATTGCGCGGACGGTGGTCTTCCTCGCCTCCGACGACGCGGGCTTCATCACCGGCTCCACCATCTCGGCCAATGGCGGGCAGTTCTTCGTCTGACAGCCGGGGCAGCGGAATTTGACGCAAATTCCGCCGCGATTTCTGCGTCAGAAATCGCTTTCCCGACCCGATCGAACGGCCCGCGCCCAGCGCGGGCCTTTTGCTTTGCGAAGCGAACCGCTAAAACCCGCGCAACGCAAAAATCTTCGAAGATTTTTGCAAATTCCTTCGAAGGAATTTGCGGGGAAAAATGACCAGCCAACGCGCCACCGCCATCGGCTTCACCGCCGTCCTGATGTGGTCCCTCCTTGCCCTCTTCACCATCGGCAGCGCCCCGGTCCCGCCCTTCCTGCTGAATGCGCTGACCTTCGGCATCGGCGGGACGCTGGGCCTGATCTGGACGCTGCGCAACGGCATCGGCCGCCTGCGCGGCATCCCGTGGCGCGTCTATGCCTTCGGCATCATCGGCCTCTTCGGCTATCACGCGCTCTATTTCACCGCCTTCCGCATCGCACCGGCGGCGGAAACCGGCCTCATGGCCTATCTCTGGCCCCTGTTCATCGTGCTTTTCGCCAGCTTCCTGCCCGGCGAACGGCTGCGCCCGCTGGCCCTGACCGGCGCGTTGATCGCCTTCGCGGGCGCCGCGCTCATCGTCATGGGCCGCGATGCGGGCGGCAATGCCACGGCGACGGGCCTCTTCCTCGGCTTCCTCTGCGCGGTCACTTGGGCGGGATATTCCACCCTGTCCCGCCGCCTTGGCGACATCCCCACCGAATCCGTGACGATCTACTGCCTCGGCACCGCGATCCTGTCCGCCCTCGTCCACCCGCTGGTCGAGGAAACGGTCTGGCCTGCCACCCCGCTCGGCTGGCTGTCCATCGTGGCGCTGGGCATCGGGCCCGTCGGCGCGGCCTTCTTCACATGGGATATCGGGATGAAGAAGGGCGACATCCAGCTTCTCGGCGTCGCCTCCTACGCCGCGCCCCTGCTGTCCACGCTTGCCTTGGTCGTCGCGGGCATATCGCCCGCGTCATGGACCATCCTAGCGGCGGCGATCCTGATCACCGCAGGTGCGGCGCTGGCAGCCCGTGCAAGCGCCGGGGCCAGCGCCGGGGGATAACCCCCTTATGCCTGCTGCAGGCGCGTCATTTCCTCTTTCAATTTCAGTTTCTGCTTCTTCAGCTCGGCAATCCTGAGGGCGTCCGCGCCGGGGCTGCGCTGTTCGCGCTCCACCATGTCAGAGAGGTGCTCATGCTTGCGGCGCAGTTCCTGCAGATGCGAAGCAATCGTCATATCCATCCTCCTGTAGCTGGTTCCAATATCCAAAGTGGACCACAGGGGGCGAGTCGTGTCACGGACAATCGGGGCAGCCTTTCGGACTTATCCCGACAATTCAGCAGAACATGGCCGACAGCTCCGCGCCGTCCCGCAGCACCGCATTGGCGGCCGGGGTATAGCTCTCGCGGTCCCCGTCATGCGCCGCCCCCGCATGGATGGTAAAGGGCGCCAGCAGCCGGAACGCCCCCGCCCCCCTTCCTTGCCCGCAGGATCACGCGGGGCGGTTCGCGCCCGGCCCGCGGCTCCAGCGGCAGCACCATCGCCGACCCCATCTTTGGCGCCAGCGCGGCCAGTGCCTCCGGCAGGCAGGGCGTGGCAAAGATCATCGTCAGCCACCCCCCCGGATGCAGCCGCTGCGCCGCGACGCGCACCCAGTCGGCAATCGGCGTCTCCACCCGCAGCGCACGGTCCCGCACCGCCACGGGCGACGGCGACCCGCCCGCCGCGTAATAGGGCGGGTTGGCGATCACATGGTCGAACCCCCGCCGCAGCGCCCTTGGCATGGCCGACAGGTCACCCGTCACCACCTCCATCGCCACGCCGTTCCGCGCCGCGTTCCGCCGCGCCAGATCGGCATATTCCGGCTGCACCTCCAGCCCCGCCAGCACCACCCCCGGCACCCGCGCCGCAAGGCACAAGGCCGCCGCCCCGCCCCGCAGCCAAGGTCCAGCACCGTCTGCCCCGTCCCCGCCGGACAGGCCGCCGCCAGCAGCACGGGGTCCGTCGCCGCGCGATAGCCCTTCACCGGCTGCAACAGCCGCAGCCGGCCCATCAGGAACTTGTCATCCGACAGCGCCTCGTCCGGAAAGACGGCGGGAAGGACCATCACAGCCCCGTCGGGATGTCATTGTCCCGCAGCACCGCCCGCGCCATGAACAGGTCCGCATCCCGCACCATCAACCGGCGCGGCAAAATGCCGAGGCTGCCGTCAAGGACGCTCATGTGGACGTCCAGATCGAATACCTCTATACCCTCGCCTTCAAGAAGGGCCGTGGCAAAGGCGATCACCGTGGGATCCGTGCTGCGAAGAAGCTCTTTCATGGGGCGAGGTTAAGGGGCGCTGCCCCTGAATGTCAAAAGGCTGTGGGGAATGAGCTTGGACGAGGCAGCGCAGAAACCGCATGACCGGCTTGCCGCATGGCTCGCGCAGGACATGGAGGCGGTCAACGCCCTGATCCGCACGCGCATGGCCTCGGAACACGCGCCCCGCATCCCCGAAGTCACCGCCCATCTGGTCGAGGCCGGGGGCAAGCGCCTGCGCCCCATGCTGACGCTCGCCGCAGCCCGCATCTGCGGCTATGACGGCGACCACCATGTCAAACTGGCCGCGACGGTGGAATTCATCCACACCGCCACGCTCCTGCATGACGACGTGGTGGACGAAAGCCAGCGCCGCCGTGGCCGCCCCACGGCGAACCTCCTGTGGGACAACAAATCCTCCGTCCTCGTGGGCGACTACCTTTTCGCCCGCAGCTTCCAGCTCATGGTGGAAACCGACTCGCTGCGCGTCATGGACATCCTCGCCAACGCCTCGGCCGTGATCGCGGAAGGCGAGGTGCTGCAACTCACCGCCGCGCAGGACCTCCGTACGACCGAAGCCATCTACCTGCAGGTGATCCGGGGCAAGACCGCCGCCCTCTTTGCCGCCGCCACCGAAGTCGGCGGCGTGGTCGCAGCCGCGCCCGAGCATCAGGTGCAGGCGCTCCGCGCCTATGGCGACGCGCTGGGCATCGCCTTCCAGATCGTCGATGACCTGCTGGATTACGGCGGCACCGATGCCGCCATCGGCAAGAACACCGGCGACGATTTCCGCGAACGCAAACTTACCCTTCCCGTCATCAAGGCCGTGGCCAAGGCCGATGCCGAAGAACGCGCCTTCTGGCAGCGCACCATCGAAAAGGGCGACCAGCGCGACGGCGACCTTGCCCATGCGATATCGCTGATGTCGAAGCACGGCGCGATGGAAGACGCCCGCCGCGAGGCGCTGGGCTGGGCCGAAACCGCCCGCTCCGCCCTGCAGGCCCTGCCCGACCACCCGCTGCGCGGGATGCTGTCGGACCTTGCGGCCTATGTGGTGGCCCGCATCAGCTGACCCCTTGCAGGCGGGACGCGCCGCGCCCACCTCTGTCCTTACGACAGGAAACAGGGGGTCCCCGATGCGCTCTGCCGCGATTGCAGCAGTCCTGCTCTCTGCCGCCGCCTTCGCGGCGCCCGTTCCCATCGCCAAGGCCCCGCGCGGGCAGCCTGTCACGCTGTCGGGCAAGGTGCTGCGCATCACCGACACCGATGCCTTCCGCCTGAAGGATGAAACCGGCGTCGTCACGGTCTATGTCGGCCCCAACGCCCTGCCCGTGAAGGTGGGCGAAGATGTGACCGTCCTCGGTGCGCTGGAAGAGGGTTTCCCCCCCGAATTCGTCGCCCGCGCCATCCGCCGCCCCGACGGGTCAGAGGTCGCGCTGCGTCACGACTGGGGCTGAAGGACCGGCGCGTCTGCCACCCACCAGTCCGGCTCTGCCGCCCTGATCGCACGCGCCGCCGCACTGGCGGCCAGCGGGTCCGCGAACAGTGCGAAACAGGTCGCGCCCGACCCGGACATCCGCGCCAGCAGGCAACCGGGCTGCGCCCCCAGCGCCGCCTTCACCCGCCCGATGACGGGTTGCAGCGCCATGGCGGGCGCTTCCAGATCGTTGCGCTGCATCGCCAGAAAGGCCGCCAGTTCCGCCGCGCCGTGCAGTTTCGGCAACGTCTTCGGCATCGGCCCGTTCTCGGCCCGCGCCAGCGCCCTGAACACGGCGGGGGTGGATACCCCGACACCGGGATTGACCAGCACCAGCCATGCCGCAGGCAGCGCGGGCACCGCCGCCAGCCCTTCGCCGATCCCCGTCATCCGCACCGTCCGGCCCGCAAGGCAGACCGGCACATCCGCCCCCAGCGCCAGCACATCGGCCCGGGCGGGCAGGGCGGTCCCCGACAGCCGCGCCAGCAGCCGTAGCGTCGCCGCCGCATCCGCCGACCCGCCGCCGATGCCGGATGACACGGGCAGCACCTTCTCCAGCCCGATCCGCGCCGCAACGCCCGCCAGCCGCGCCGCCCGCAGCACCAGATTGTCCCCCTCGCCCGACAGCCCCGCCGCCATCGGCCCCGTGACCGTCAGCGACAACGCGTCCGCAGGGGCGGCAGAGACAACATCCCCCACCCCCGCAAAGACCACCAGCGAATCCAGAAGATGATACCCGTCCGCCCGTCGTCCGGTGACATGCAGGGTCAGGTTGATCTTGGCAGGCGCGAATTCAGTTTCCATTCGCCACTTCGGTCAGCGGCTTCGCCCCTTCTTCCGCCAGCACGGCATCCAGCCCCACCTCCAGCTTGCGCCGGATGCGCTTGGCGTCCTTGTCCTCCGGGTCGAAGGACAGCGCACGGTGCCACTGGAACCGCGCCTCCAGCTTCCGCCCCACCGCCCAATAGACATCGCCCAGGTGGTCCGTCACCACGGGATCGACCGGCTCCAGCAGGGCCGCCCGCTCCATCGGTTCCACCGCCTCGTCATAGCGGCCCAGCCGGAACAGCGCCCAGGCAAGGCTGTCGATGATGTATCCCGCCTCGGGCTGCGCCGCGACGGCCCGCTGGATCATCCCCAGCGCCTCGTCCAGGTTCTCGCCCCGGTCCACGAAGGAATAGCCCAGATAGTTCAACACCTGCGGCTGGTCGGGGTTCAGCTCCAGCGCCTTGCGGAAATCGGCCTCGGCCGCCACGAAATTCCCCGACCGCTCCTGCGTGATGCCCCGCGAATAGAACAGCGTCCAGTGCCGCTGCTCGGGCGTGCCGATCAGGTCGATCGCCGCCGTATAGGGCGCGATCGCCTCGGCAAACCGTTCCTGCCGCCGCAGCGCGTCGCCCAGCGCGGATTGCACCTCGATCAGCTGGCCGTGGCTTCTGGTCAGCGCCGTCAGCACCTCCAGCGCGGCATCCACCTTGCCTGCGGCGGTCAGCGTATCCGCGCGCCCGATCTCGGCCACGTGATAGGCCGGGTCCTCCGGCGGGACCGTCGCATAGGTTTCCCCGGCCAGCACATGCTGCCCCATGGATTCAAGCAGCCCCGCCGCCATCAGCCGCGCCTCGGTATGGTCGGGCCGCAGCCAGGCCGTCACGCGGGCATAGATCAGCGTATAGCCGTCCTCCGCCTCGCCCCGCAGGGCAGAGGCCAGCGTGTAGAACACCTCCGCCACCCCGTCCTTCGCGTCCCGCACGATGTCGAAGGGCACCGGCTCCCCCGCCGCCAGCCGCGCCCGCAGCGCGTCGATCTGCAGGTCCGGCCCCGTCCCGAAGGCACGGTCCAGCAGCGCCACCGCATCGGCGTTGCGTTCAAGCTGGCTCAGCACCTGCGCATGGGCGATGGCGCCCCGCCGCATCAGGGCGATCTGCCCCGCCTCGGCCCCGGACAGGATCGCATCCGCCCCCTCGAAATCCCCCGCCGAGGCCAGCGCCAGCGCCTTGTGATACAGCCCGAACGCCTCCAGCCCCGGCGCCTTGGCGATGGTGTCGAAATCCGCCACCGCATCCGACATCCGCCCCTCGCCCAGCGCGGCCCAGGCCATCACCAGATCATCCAGCAGCTTGCCGACGGACCGCCCGGCCCGCACATCCGCGATCAGCCCCGTATAGTCGCCCCGCTCCACCTGATCCGCCATGAGCGCGATGAAGGCCGTCTGGCTGCGCCCGCCCTTCTGCACCAGCAGGCGCGACAATTCCGCGGCGCGGCCGATCTCGCCCAGGCCCAGATGCGCGATCACCGATCCTTCCAGCGTGACAGGGTCATTGACGCCGGTGTCGATCAGCCGGTCATACCATTGCGCGGCGGCCCGGTAATCGTTCTCCGACGATGCCACCCGCGCCGCAAGGAAGGCGCCCGCCGATCCGCGCGGCGCCTCCTGCGCCACGGCGGGCAGGGCCAGGGCAAGGGTGACGAAAAGGGCAGTCGCGGTGGCAGTCGCGGACTTGGGCAGGAAAGCGGGCATCGGACACTCCGGCAGGGCTGGCCCCAAAACTAGCCGCCCGACCCCGCGCTGGCAATCGCGGGCAGGGCATGGCCGCCCCCTGCGCCCCCCGCCACACGCAAATGTCAGCAGCCCCCGCGCGGAACGGACCGGTCAGCCCGCCCGCTTCGCCTCGATCGCCTCCCAGATGCGGGCGGCGCCATTCGTGCCGTCGAACCGCTCCAGCTCCTGCAGGCCGGTGGGCGAGGTCACGTTGATCTCGGTCAGCCAGTCCCCGATCACGTCGATCCCCACGAAGACCTGCCCCTTCTCGCGCAGCACCGGCCCGATGCGGCGGCAGATCTCCAGATCCCGTTCGGTCAGCCCGATCTTTTCGGGCCGCCCGCCCACATGCATGTTGGACCGCGTCTCGCCCGCCTGCGGCACGCGGTTGATCGCCCCGATCGGCTCCCCGTCCACGAGGATCACCCGCTTGTCGCCCTTCGCCACATCCGGCAGGAACTTCTGCACGATCAGCGGCTCCCGGCTCATCCCGGTGAACAGCTCGTGCAGCGAGGCAAGGTTGCGGTCGTTCGGGTCCAGCCGGAACACCCCCGCGCCGCCATTGCCGTAAAGCGGCTTCAGGATGATGTCCCCGTGCCGCGCCTTGAAGGCCCGGATCGTCGCCAGGTCGCGGGCGATGGCCGTGGGCGGCGTCAGGTCGGGAAAGCGCAGCACCAGCAGCTTTTCGGGGAAGTTGCGCACCCAGAACGGATCGTTGACGACCAGCGTGCGCGGATGGATCAGCTCAAGAAGATGGGTCGTCGTGATGTAACCCATGTCGAAGGGCGGGTCCTGCCGCAGCCAGACGACATCGTAATCCGACAGATCCACCTCCACCTCGGCGCCGTAACTCACATGGTTGCCCGCCTCGCGCCGGACCTCGACGGGCCAGCCCCGCGCCATCACCCGCCCCTCGACAAAGGCCAGCCGGTCGGGCGTGTAGTAGAACAGCGAATGCCCCCGCGCCTGCGCCTCCAGCGCGATGCGGAAGGTGGAATCGGCGTTGATGTTGACCGACCCGATCGGGTCCATCTGCAAGGCGACCTTGAGGGGCATCGTTCACTCCGGGCTTCTTCACCGCCCTTGATGGCGCAACCCGGCACCGGATGCAAACCGCCAGCCCCGCAGGGATCAGGCCGCGCAGGCGTTTTCCAAGATTTCCACCCGCCCGTAGCCGTCCACGAGGGCCACGTCGATGCGCACCTCGGTCAGTTGCCCGCGCGGTTCGCCGGCCAGGAATTCCGATGCCGCAGTCCGGATGCGCGACATCTGCCACGGTGTCAGATGCGATGCCGCCTCGTCGTGGGTGCGGCTCTGCTTGACCTCGATGAAGATGACACGCGCGCCGTCCCGCGCCACGATGTCGATTTCGCCCGCGCTGCCCCGCCAGCGCCGCGCACAGACAGACATCCCGCCCCGGTCATAGGCCTGCGCAACCCGGTCCTCGGCCGCAAGACCCGCGTGATGGGACCGCAAGCCCCGCAGCGACCGTTCGCCGCCGCCCCGTGCCATCCCGTCCGGACCGCGCAGCCCCGACCCCCGCCGCAAAACCCCGCCCATCAGGACCCCCTTCCGCACCGACCACAAAAGGACAACAGCAAGAAAACAACCTTCCTGACCCTGCACCATAAAAGCGAAGATTCATCTAACGTCCCTTCGCCCGTCCCAGCGCCACCTGATACACATCCCGCCGCGGCAAGCCGAAGGCTTCCGCCACCATCGCCGCCGCATCCTTGATGGACAGCGTCAGCAGCGCATGGTCCAGCGCCTCTTCCCAAGTGGCGGAATCGGCAGCCTTTTCCGCCCCGCGGTCGATGACCAGCACGAATTCGCCCCGGGCCTCGGCCGTCCCTGCCGCCAGATCGCCCAGCGTGCCGCGCCGCACCTCCTCGAAGCGTTTGGTCAGTTCGCGGCAGACCGCCGCCTGCCGTCCCGCGCCCAGCACCTCCGCCGCCTCGGCCAGCAATGCCGCGATCCGCTTGGGCGATTCGTACAGCACCAGCGTCGCCTGCACGTCGCGCAGCTCCTCGAGGAACCGCCGCCGCGCCGCCTGTGCCGACGGGGGAAACCCTGCGAACAGGAAGCGGTCCGTCGGCAGGCCCGCCACTGCCAGCGCCGCCAGCACCGCCGACGGTCCCGGCGCGGCCAGCACCGGCAGCCCTTCGGCCACCGCCGCCCGTGCCAGCACGAATCCCGGGTCCGACACCAGCGGCGTCCCCGCCTCGGACGCATAGGCGACCGACTTCCCCGCCGCCACGGCCGCCAGCAGCCGCGCCGCCACGCCCCCCTCGTTATGGTCATGGCAGGCGACGAGCGTGCGCCCCTCCAGCGGCACGCCGTGGATTTCCATCAGGTGCCGCAGTGTCCGCGTATCCTCGGCCGCCAGCACATCGGCCGAGGCAAGGATATCCAGCCCGCGCAGGGTGATGTCCCGCGCCGCGCCGATGGGGGTGGAGACGAGATAGAGCCCCGCCGCGAGCGGTTTCCTTTCCCAGACCTGGACGGGCGACGACATGCGCGGGGCTCCCCTGACAAGTTTACTTCCCCGGTGGAACCCCTTAGGCTGCCCGCCGATTTCAGACGTGCCCGGGTGACGCCGGAAAGCCGCGCCCAAGGAGTGAGGAAACCGCATGTTCTCTGTTTTGCGCACCGCCCGCAAGTCGCTGGGCAAGGCCCTTCTCGCCCTGTCCGCCGTGGCGCTCGCGGCCTGCCAGCCCTCCTCCGGCCCCGCCCCTTCGGCAGGCGCCAACGGTCCGGTCGCCGTGGCGCTGCTCGTCCCCTCGGGCTCCGGTCAGGCCAGCGACCAGCTGCTGGCGCGGTCGATCGAGAATGCGGCCCGCATGGCCATCTCCGATCTCGCGGGCGTCCAGATCGACCTGCGCGTCTATCCCACCGCAGGCCAGCCCGCGCAGGCCTCCACCGCCGCGCAGCAGGCCATCGCCGACGGGGCGCAGGTCATCCTCGGCCCCGTCTTCGCCGAAGAGGCGAATGCGGCAGGCCTTGCCGCAGCACCCGCAGGCATCAACGTGCTGTCCTTCTCCAACAACCCCGCCATCGCGGGGGGCAATGTCTTCGTCCTCGGCCCGACCTTCGAGAATACCGCCCGCCGCCTTGCCACCTATGCCGTCCGCAACGGGCGGGCGCAGGTGATGATCATCCACGACCGCAACGCCGGAGGCGAGGCAGGCCGCGCCGCGATCCAGAGCGGGGTCGCCTCTGCCGGAGGGCGCATCGTCGCCACCGGCTCCTACGAATTCTCGCAGAACGGCATCGTGCAGGCGATCCCCGCGCTGGCCGCGCAGGCCAGATCATCGGGCGCACAGGCGGTCTTCCTGACGGCCGACACGGCGGGCGCCCTGCCCTTGGTGACGCAGCTCCTGTCCGAGAACGGCGTCAGCCCGGCCACGACCCAGTATATCGGCCTGACCCGCTGGGACATCCCCGCCGCGACCCTGTCGCTGCCGGGCGTGCAGGGCGGCATCTTCGCCATGCCCGACCCCGCGCTCTTCGCCCAGTACCAGGCCCGCTACCAGTCCAGTTTCGGCGAACAGCCCCATCCCGTGTCGGCCATCGCCTATGACGGCATCGCCGCCATCGGTGCGCTGGCCAAGCAGGGCCGCGGCATGGACCGCGCCTCGCTGACGCAGGGGGCGGGCTTCGTCGGTGTCAACGGCGTCTTCCGCCTGCTGCCCAACGGCACCAACGAACGCGGCCTTGCCATCGCCCGCATCCAGAACAACGCCGTCACCGTCGTCGAACCCGCCCCCCGCAGCTTCGGCGGGGCAGGGTTCTGACGCCAGCGGCGCGGATCATGTCCAAGGCCCGTCTGGCCCGGCCCGACAGCACGCTTCCCCCGAACCCCCCGGCATGATCCTGCCGGGGGCTTCCTTCATCGACGCCCCGGCCCTGCACGACGCCATCCTCCGCGACCTGCCCTCGGCGCCCGATGCCCGCGCCGCCCGCGCCGCCGCCGTTCGCCACCTCAACGACGCAAAGGCGCAGGGCAACGCCGCCCTCGCCGCCGCCTTCGCAGAGCGCCCCCACGACGCCCGCGCCCTGATCCGCGCACAGGCCCATCTGACCGACATCCTCGTCGCCACCGCCTTCGACATCGCCCGCAACCACCTGCATCCCCTCTCCAACCCGACCGAGGCGGAGCGCATGGCCGTCCTGTCCGTCGGCGGCTTCGGCCGGGCGGAAATGGCCCCCCATTCCGACGTGGACCTCCTGTTCCTGACCCCGTGGAAGATCACCCCCTGGGCGGAATCGGTGATCGAGTCGATGCTCTACATGCTCTGGGACCTGCGGTTGAAGGTGGGCCATTCCTCGCGCACGGTGAAGGACTGCATCCGCCTCGGCCGCGACGACATCACGATCCGCACCGCCCTGCTGGAACACCGCTTCATCGCGGGCTACGAACCCCTTGCCACCGAACTGGGCGACCGTCTCTGGGGCGAACTGTTCCGCAACACCGGCCCCGAATTCATCGACGCCAAACTGGCCGAACGCGCCGAACGCCACAAACGGCAGGGCGGCCAGCGCTACGTCCTCGAACCCAACGTGAAAGAGGGCAAGGGCGGCCTGCGCGACCTGCAGACGCTCTACTGGATCGGCAAATACCTGCACCGCGTGCCGTCCCCCGAAGGGCTGGTGCAGGCCGGTCTGCTGACCCGCGACGAATACGACACCTTCACGCGGGCCGAGGATTTCCTCTGGGCCGCCCGTTGCCACCTGCATTACATCACCGGCCGCGCCATGGACCAGCTGACCTTCGACCTGCAGGTCGAGGTGGCGGCCCGCATGGGCTATACCGACCGCGCAGGCCGGCGGGCCGTCGAACATTTCATGCAGGACTACTTCCGCCACGCCACCCGCGTGGGCGACCTGACCCGTGTCTTCCTGACGGAACTCGAGGCGCGGCACGCCAAACCCGAAGCCTCTCTCTTCGGCATCTTCAAGCGGACGAAACGCGTCAAGCCGGGCTACAAGCTGGTGCAGGGCCGCATCGACGTGGCCGATCCCCGCCGCTTCTTCACCGACAAGCTGAACATCCTGCGCCTTTTTCAAGAGGCGCTGCGGACGGGATACCTGCTCCACCCCAACGCCATGCGCCTGATCGCGTCGCATCTGGACCTGATCGACGACGACATGCGCGACGATCCCGAAGCGGTGCAGATCTTCCTGTCCCTGCTGCTGGATCACGGCAACCCCGAACGCGGGCTGCGCCGGATGAACGAACTGGGCGTCCTGTCGGCCTTCATCCCGGAATTCGAACCCATCGTCGCGATGATGCAGTTCAACGTCTATCACCACTACACGGTGGACGAACACATCATCCAGTGCATCTCGATCCTCGCCCAGATCGAACGCGGCGAACTGGTCGAGGAATTGCCCGTCGTTTCCGGCATCCTCAAGCAGGGCGTGGACCGCAAGGTCATCTACGTCGCGCTCCTGCTGCACGACATCGGCAAGGGCCGGCCCGAAGACCACTCCATCCTCGGCGCCCAGATCGCCCGCCGCGTCTGCCCCCGCCTTGGCCTGACGGCCGAGGAAACCGAAACCGTGGAATGGCTGGTCCGCTATCACCTGCTGATGTCCGACACCGCGCAGAAGCGCGACCTTGGCGACCCCCGCACCGTGCGCGATTTCGCCAAGGCGGTGAAATCGCGCAAACGGCTGGACCTGCTGACCGTGCTGACGGTCTGCGACATCCGCGGCGTCGGGCCGGGGACGTGGAACAACTGGAAGGCCATGCTGCTGCGCTCGCTCTACCAGCAGACATCCGACGCGCTGGAAGGCGGGCTTGAAACGCTCAACCGCGAAAACCGCGAGGACGAGGCGAAACGCGCCCTTGCCGACCGCCTGCCCGACTGGACGGCAACGGAACTGCGGCACGAGATGACGCGCCATTACGCGCCCTACTGGCAGGGCCTGCCCACCGACACCCACGCCGTCTTCGCCCGCCTGCTGCGCGACATTCCCGACAACGAGATCCGCATCGACCTGCACCCCGACGAAGGCCGCGACGCCACCCGCGCCTGCTTCGCGCTGGCCGACCATCCGGGCATCTTCTCGCGCCTTGCGGGGGCGCTGGCGCTGGTGGGCGCGAACGTGGTGGACGCGCGCACCTATACGTCGAAGGACGGCTACGCCACCGCCGTCTTCTGGGTGCAGGACATCGAAGGCAAACCCTACGAAGTCGCACGCCTGCCCCGCCTGTCGCAGATGATCCACAAGACCCTGAAGGGCGAAGTCGTCCCCCGCGACGCGCTCAAGGATCGCGACAAGGTCAAGAAGCGCGAACGCGAATTCCGCTTCCCCACCCACATCACCTTCGACAACGAAGGGTCCGAAATCTACACCATCATCGAGGTGGACACCCGCGACCGTCCCGGCCTGCTCTATGACCTGACGCGGACGCTGGCGAACAACAACATCTACATCGCCTCTGCCGTGATCGCGACCTACGGGGCGCAGGTGGTGGACAGCTTCTATGTGAAGGACATGTTCGGCCTGAAGCTGCACGCGAAATCGAAACAGGAGGCGCTGGAGAAGAAACTGCGTCAGGCCATCGCCGATGGCGCCGAACGGGCGCAGGGCTGATGCAGCCCATCCGCCTCATCCGCTCCATCGTCACCGTGGGGGGCTGGACCCTGCTGTCGCGCGGCGCCGGTTTCGCCCGCGACGTGATGATGGCCGCCTATCTCGGCGCCGGTCCGGTGGCCGAGGCCTTCCTGATCGCCTTCTCGCTGCCCAACATGTTCCGCCGCTTCTTCGCGGAAGGCGCGTTCAACATGGCCTTCGTGCCGATGTTCTCCAAAAAGCTGGAAGGCGGAGAGGACGCGCAGGGCTTCGCCCGCGATGCCTTCAACGGGCTGGCCTCGATCCTGATCGTCTTTTCCGTCATCGGCACCATCGCCATGCCATGGCTCGTCTGGCTGATGGCCTCGGGGTTCGTCGGTGACGCCCGCTTCGACCTTGCAGTCCTCTTCGGGCGCATCTCCTTTTCCTACATCCTTTTCATCTCGCTGGTGGCGCTGCTGTCCGGCGTCCTCAACGCATTCGGACGCTTTACCGAAGCCAGTTTCGTGCCGGTCCTGATGAACCTGATGTTCATCGCGGCCATGCTTCTGGCCGATCACTGGGGCTGGGACATGGGCCTGACGCTGGCATGGACCGTGCCGCTGACCGGCATCGCGCAACTGGCCTTCACATGGGTCTCCGCCCACCGCGCAGGCTTCCGCTTCACCCCCGGCCTGCCGCGCCTGACACCCGACCTGAAACGGCTGGCCCTGATCGCCGCCCCCGCCGTGCTGGCGGGCGGCGTGGTGCAGGTGAACCTGCTGGTGGGCCGTCAGGTCGCCTCCTTCACCGAAGGCGCGGTGGCGTGGCTCTCCTATGCCGACCGGCTGTATCAGCTCCCCCTCGGCGTCGTCGCCATCGCCGTGGGCACCGTCCTGCTGCCCGACCTGTCCCGCCGCCTGCGGGCCGGAGACGCCGAAGGCGGCCGCGCCTCCTTCAACCGCGGCACCGAATTCGCGCTGTTCCTGACCATCCCCGCCGCCGTCGCGCTGGTCGTCATTGCCCTGCCGCTCTGCGAAGTCCTCTTCGAACGCGGCGCCTTCGGCCCCGACGACACCGCAGCCACCGCGCTGGCCCTTGCCATCTACGGCGCGGGCCTGCCCGCCTTCGTGCTGCACAAGGTCTTCCAGCCGCTCTACTACGCCCGCGAAGACACAAGCAGCCCCTTCCGCTTTGCCGTCTGGTCCATGGTCGTCAACGCCGTCGTGGCCGTGGGCCTGCTGCCCCTCATCGGCTTCTCCGCCGCAGCCCTCGCCACCACCGTCTCCGGCTGGACCATGGTCCTGCAACTCTGGCTCGGCACCCGCAAGATGGGCGACGAGGCCCGCTTCGACGACCGCTTCCGCCACCGCCTGCCCCGCATCATCGCCGCCAGCGCCATCATGGGCGCCGCCCTGATGGGGGCGGAACTCCTCCTTGGCCCCGCCATCGGCACGCCGGGCTGGCGCTACGCCGCCCTTGCCGCGCTGGTGGCCACCGGCATCGCCGCCTATGCGCTCTCCGCCCTCGCCCTCGGCGCCATGCGCCTGTCCGACCTGAAAGCCGCCCTCCGGCGTCAGCGCTGACGCAGCTTCGCCATCACCCGCGCCCAACCCCCCGGACTGACCACGAAGGACAGCAGGAACCCGCAGGCAAAGCCCGCGACATCGGCCACCCATTCATAGCCGCCCCCGAACAGCAGCCCGAACACCAGCTGGAACCCCAGCAGCAACCCGATCAGCGTGAAGGCGCGGAACTTGTTGGACCCCACCGCCGCCAGATTGACCCAGAGCAGGAAGGTGAACCCCCCGATCAGCCCGTAAACCGCCGGATAGCCGCCGAACAGCGGCGCATCGTTCCCCGGCACGGCCATATAGGCAAAGGCCCCCGCCACCGCCGCCCCGAAAAAGATCGCCAGCACCGCCCACCAGCGGAACACCTCGCCCACCATCTTTCCCAGGGCCAGCAGGATCACCACCACGAACAGCGCATGGGTCACGCCGCCATGCACGAAGGGATAGGTCACCAGCCGCGCCAGATGCTGCGGCGGATATTCCCCCCGCTCGATCATCGCCTGCATCAGCGGCGGCGAAAAGACGAACCGCTCCAGCGCCTGCAGGCGCCAGCCAGCCCCCTCCATCCCGCCCGCCAGCCCCGACGCGCCCAGCGACAGCACCACCTCCATCGCGATGATGGGCAGCGCCAGCACCCAGACGATAGCGGGCAAAGGGTTCAGCGGCGGCGCATTGCGGTCCTGGTACATCGGCCTCACATCCCTGGCGAAACGGCACCTCGCGGGCCGCCCTGATTGACGCCCCACAACGCCAGCGATAAGCGGATTGCGCAACCTTTTCCAGACGGAGAACCAAATGGCCGAGCCGGTCCAAACGCCTCAGGCTTCCTTCCCGCCGCGCATCTTCTCGGGCATCCAGCCTTCGGGGGGACTGACGCTGGGCAACTACCTCGGGGCGCTCAAGCGTTTCGTGGAAAAGCAGGAGGAAGGCATCGAAACGATCTACTGCATGGTGGACATGCACGCGATCACCGTCTGGCAGGACCCGGAAAAGCTGCGCCAGCAGACCCGCGAAGGGGCGGCCGCCTTCATCGCGGCAGGGATCGACCCGAAACGCTCCATCCTCTTCAACCAGAGCCAGGTGACGGCCCATGTCGAACTGGGCTGGATCTTCAACTGCATCGCCCGCATGGGCTGGATGTCGCGGATGACCCAGTTCAAGGACAAGGCGGGCAAGAACTCCGAAAACGTCTCGCTCGGCCTCTTTGCCTATCCGTCGCTGATGGCCGCCGACATCCTGACCTACAAGGCCACCCTCGTCCCCGTGGGCGAGGACCAGAAGCAGCACCTCGAACTGTGCCGCGACATCGCGATCAAGTTCAACAATGACTACGGCGTCAACTTCTTCCCCGTCGTCGAACCCCTGATCGAAGGCGCGGCTACCCGCGTCATGTCCCTGCGCGACGGCACGAAGAAGATGTCCAAATCCGACCCGTCCGACCAGTCGCGCATCAACCTGACCGACGATGCCGACACCATCGCCAAGAAGATCCGCAAGGCAAAGACCGACCCAGAACCGCTGCCCGACACGCTGGACGGCCTGAAGGACCGGCCCGAGGCGCGGAATCTGGTGAACATCTACGCCGCCCTTGCCGGACATACGCCCGAACAGGTGATCCGCGACTACGCGGGCGCGCAATTCGGCACGTTCAAACCGGCGCTGGCCGACCTTGCCGTGGCGAAACTGGAACCCATCACGCTGGAAATGAACCGCCTGATGCAGGACCCGGCCGAAATCGACCGCCTCCTCGGCGAAGGCGCGGACCGCGCCGATGCCATCGCGCGGCCCATCGTCGATCAGGTCTATGACATCGTGGGCATGATTCGCTCGCGGCGGCGCTAAGGCGGCATGTTCCGCCGCCTGACGCGCTTTTTCCTGACTGTGGCGCTTGCGGGCTCGCTGGCGCTGACGGCGCTCTCGGCCACGCGCATCGCGCTCGACCCGTCCCTCGCCCCCCTGCGCGAGGCGACGGCGTCGGAAATCCGCGCCACGGTGGATGCCGGACTGGCCCGCCTTTCCCCCGACACGATCCCCGCGAAGATCACGGATCATCTTGCCGCCGAACGCCGCGACTGGGTGGTGCTGGCGGCGCTGCGCGACCTGTCGGTGGAACTGGGCCGCCCGCTGCCGCCCGAAACGCAGGCCGCCTATGACGCGGCATGGGCGCAGGATTCGGGCTTCTGGGCCAGCGCCGCCAACTGCGCCGCCTGCACGCTGGACCCCGCCGCCTGCACGCTGTCCACCTTCATGCTCTGTCAGGCCCCCGTGATGCTGACACCGGTGGGCGACATGGCGACCATCCTCGACGGCGGGATCGACTACATGGCGGGGCAAGAGGTGGACCGCATCGCCGTCGCCCTGTCCATCGTGGGCCTCGGGGCGACGGCAACCGTCGTGGCCACCGGTGGCACTTCGGCGGTGGCAAAGCTCGGCGCCTCGGGGCTCAAGACCGCACGCGCCATGGGCCGCCTCTCGCCCCGCATGACCGCGCTTGTCACCCGCGCCGCGACCGACGGGGTGGACTGGATCGCGCTGCGCCGCGCCCGCTCGCTCGACGATGTCGCGCTCTCGCTCCGCGCCGATGCCTTCGCCCCGCTCGTCAGCGTCGCGGCCGACCTCGAACGCATCCGCGGCGCGACCGACACCACCACCGCGCTGCACCTGCTGTCGCGCATCGACGATGCCGCCGATGCCCGCCGCCTCGCCAACGCGACCGAGGCGCTGGGCCCCCGCATCGTCGCAAGGTGCGAGGTGCTGGGAAAGACCCGCCTCCTGCGGGCGACGGTCCGCGTCACGGGCATCGGCTACGCGCTGCTGGGCGGGCTGGTGACGCTGCTCCTGTCGGCGGCGATGCTGCTGGGTCATATCCTGCAGGACCGGCTCTTCGCGGCCCTGCGGCGAAAGGTGCGGGAAGACGATCCGCACGACGCCTGATCGTGGCCGGCGCAAAGGTTGGTCCTCGCCCGGGCCCGATGGCCCGGGCGGCGCCTGCACCGCCCCCCGGGGCGGGCGCACATATATGTGCACCCACCCCGCGATGCGGGCGCCGCCCTCGCGTCACACCGGTCCGTGTTCTGCCCACCGGCGCCCCACGGCCCCTTCGAAGGGGAGGACCTCCGCTCCTGACCCTGCCCCGCGCAACGGTAGGGCGGTGGC
>AYNO01000016.1 GCA_000500915.1 Rhodobacter sp. CACIA14H1 | reverse complement strand
GCCCATGGACAGGCCGGACAGCCCGTTCCGCGCCGCCATGCCCGCCAGCGCGGCGAAATGGGGGGCCGCATCCTCGCCCTCGGGCGGGATGCACATCAGGCCGGACAGGGGCAGGTCCATCGCGCGGCAGGTTGCGACGAAGGCATCCAGATCGGCGGGAAGGACGCCCGCCTTCTGCGGCTCCTCCCCCGTGTTCACCTGCACGAAGAGTTGCGGAGAGCGCCCCCGCTCCTGCGCCAGCCGCGCCAGTTTCTCGGCAAGCGACGGGCGGTCCAGCGTGTGGATCGCGTCGAACAGGTCCACCGCAACCTTGGCCTTGTTGGTCTGCAACGGCCCGATCATATGCACCTGCACCGCCCCGAACCGCGCCCGCAGGTCCGGCCATTTCGCCGCCGCTTCCTGCACGTAATTCTCGCCAAAGACGCGGTGGCCCTGTTCCAGCACCGCGACCACCCGCTCCAGCGGCTGGACCTTGGACACGGCGATCAGCGTGACGGAACCGGCCGTGCGCCCCGCCGCCTGTGTGGCCGCCGTGATCCGTGCCGTAATGTCGGAAAGTGCCATCCCGTCCCCCCTGTTGCGCAGGCCATCAGGAACATAGGGCGGGGCGGAAGGGAAGTCAGGCTAATGAAAAAGGGCGGGCACGAGGCCCGCCCTTTTCCTGTCGATCCGGTGACGGATCAGAAGGAGAGCGACACGCCGAGGTCGAAGGTGGTCGCATCGCCGGGGCCGGCGACTTTGGTCTTGGCAACGCCGCCGACAACCTTGGCACCGCCGCCGAGGTCGTAGGAACCGCCGATGCCGTAGGCCGCAACGCCGCCGAGAGCCGAGTCATCCGCGTAGAACACGGTGCCGGTGATCGCGCCGGTGGTGTAGGAGGCCGAAGCCGCATACTGCTTGCCGTTGAAGCCAGGACGGACAACGTTCGCACCGGCGAGGGTGCCCGAAGCCTTGCCGTACAGACCCTTGACGGTCACACCGGCGACGGTGCCCGAGACGGAAACCACGGTGTGCTTCAGGTTGGTGTTGTCCACGGCCGGGTTCGGCGCAGCGCCGGGACCGGCGTTGACATAACCCTTGAGCTGCTCATGGCCCAGACCGATCGCGTAGTCACCGAACTTGTAGGTCGCGCCGATGGCGACGGCTTCGGCGTTGGACGCAAGCGTGTTCAGCGCACCGGCGCCGCCGGTCGTGATGTCGGCCGGGTTGGTGATCGAGAAGTAACCGGTGAAGTCGCCAGCCGAGTATTCGTACAGCAGCGTCGGGTCGCCGGTTTCCAGCGGGTTCGCGGTCTGGCCGGGGCCTGCGAAGGCTTGCGTCAGCACGTTCAGGCCGCCAGCGCCGAGGAAGGTCGACTCGTTCAGGTCGCCCAGGCCGGTCAGGCCGACGCCGGCAACGTGGCCGGTGGCCTTTTGCGCCGCGCCGTCAACGTCGCCCATCGACAGCTTGCCGAAGGCGCCCGAGATGAACACGGAACCGGCGGTGCCGCCAGCGGCCGCACCGGCGTTGTCCGCACGGAACGAAGCGCCGAAGGACAGGCCCGAATCCGACTCGCCCGACAGGGTGAAGGCAACGCGGGCACGCGAGGTGAAGGCGGTGGCGTCTTCTTTCTGGGCCGTGGCGGGGTTGTCGATGCCGCCACCGATGATACCCATGCGGGCGTCACCCGACAGCGTCACTTCTGCGGCGGCGACCGATGCGCCGGCGACGAGCATGGTCGTCGCGAGCAGGACTTTTTTCATTGGTAGTCTCCTTACTGGTAAAGAACCGATGGGGCGGACCCTAAACCCGTGCCGGAGACATTATAAAGCCTTATGCTTTCAAGGTGTTTGATTAACAAAAGTTAACGATGCATTCGCGCCACAGTCCGTGACACCGGAACGCCATTTCAGGGCCGGGGGACCGACAATCGTTAAAATTCGTTAATTTTCGGGGACTTGCAGGGCCAAGTCCTGCGCGGTCGGCACAATAGGGCCGCCGAACGCGCCCTGCCCGTCCCTGCAGATGATTCCCGCGCCGGTTGGCTTGAGACCCGGCCACCGAAGGGCGGCCCTGCGCAAAAGCAAAAGAGCGGGCCGAAGCCCGCTCTTCCGTTTCCGTCGATCCGGATGGATCAGAAGGAGAAGTTCAGACCGAGGTCGAAGGCGGTAGCGCCAGCGCCTGCGTTCGCATCTTTGTTCTCGACAACACCGCCAACGACCGAAGCGCCGCCACCGAGGTCATACGAAGCACCGATGCCGTAAGCGGTGGTGCCGCCCAGCGCTGCAAGACCCGAGTCATCCGTGTAGAACACGGTGCCGGTCAGAGCGCCGGTGGTATACGAGACGGAAGCAGCGTACTGATCGGCGTCCACAGCCACACCGCGCCACGTACCGTCAGCCTGACCGATAAGGCCCTGAACGGCGAAGCCAGCGACGTTCGCCGAAACTTTCAGGACGACGTGATCGACGTCGGTGTTGTCAGCACCGATAGCAACAGCGCCCGTCGCAGCAGCTTCGAAGCCAGACAGGTTTTCGTAGCCGAGGCCGACCGTGTAGTCGCCGAAGGTGTACTTACCACCGATGGCAACAGCGGTGAGGTCAGACGTGCGGGTCGCCGGCGGGCCAGCGACACCAAGGGTCGTGACCGGATTCGTAGCCGACAAGTACACGGTAAAGTCGCCAGCGGCGTATTCGTACAGGGCGGTCGGGTCGGTCGCACCATCGCCGGCACCCAGGAACACCGACTCGTTCAGGTCGCCGAGGCCGGTCAGGCCGACGCCAGCAACGTGGCCGGTCGCCATCTGGGCAGCGCCGTCAACGTCGCCCATCGACAGCTTGCCGAAGGCGCCCGAAACGAATACGGAGCCAGCGTCGCCAGCGTTCGCGCCGACAGCGTTGTCAGCACGGAACGAAGCGCCGAAGGACAGACCCGAATCCGACTCGCCGGACAGGTTGAACACCACGCGAGCACGCGAGGTGAAGGTCAGGTCCGACTCGTCACCGTTAGCTGCCACGTTGTCCGAGTAGTTCGAGATGACACCCATGCGGGCCGAACCCGACAGGGTCACCTCGGCGGCGGCGATCGACGCGCCGGCAACGAGCATGGTCGTTGCGAGAAGAATCTTTTTCATCGTTTTCCCTCGTTGTCTTAGGAACGCCCACCCCAGGGGAATCCGGGTTGGGGATGAGTTGTTAATCAATCTTACGGACGGGGAATGCAACGACGGACGATTATCGAAAGTTAATGCCGCGATGCGTGGTGCAGTCTTGCCACAGTCCGCCGCGACCCCCTTCGCGCAGCCCTCTGCCCCGCCTGCGGCAGCCTCGCCTGCGGGCGCGGCGCGGCGGGGGAAAAGCCTTGGCACGCCCTGAACGGTGGGCTAGACACGCATCCAAAGGACCAACGGGGGACCGGATGAACCTGCATCGCTTGGCACGAGTCGCGCTGATCGGCGGCACCGTCATGACCCTCACGGCCTGCGGTTCGGGCTTCATGGGCGGCGACAGCGGCCTGTTCCGCCGCAACGCGCCCTCGATCCCGTCGGAACAGACCGCGGAACGCCGCGAACGGGCCGAGGCGCAGCGTGCCGCCCTCGCCCGCGCCAGCGGCGAGGACCAGCCGCGTTCGACGATCTGGGACCTGTTCTCGAATGCCGACGACCCGAACACGACGGTCGAGGTGAACAAGTACCTGTGGGTCGCCGCGCAGGACGTGCTTAACTTCCTGCCCATCGAATCGGTGGACCCCTTCACCGGCGTCATCGTGACGGGCTACGGCACGCCCCCCGGCGGTGGCCGCGCCTATCGCGCGACGATCTATGTGCAGGACCCGGCGCTGGATGCCCGCAGCCTGAAGGTCGCGCTGCAGTCGCGGGGCGGCGGGGCGGTCGATCCCGGCACCGTCCGCGCGATCGAGGATGCGATCCTGACCCGCGCCCGCCAGCTGCGGATCCAGGACACCAAGCTCTGATCCGGAACCATCGCGCGGCCCTGCCGTTGGCCCTCCGCTCACCAAGCGGAGGACATGCATGTACTGGCTCAACACACTTACCCTGCTGCTGATCGTGATCGGCGGAATCAACTGGCTGCTCGTCGGGCTGTTCCAGTTCGATCTGGTCGCGGCGATCTTCGGCGGACAGGACGCGGCCCTGTCGCGGATCGTCTATATCCTCGTCGGGCTTTCGGCGCTCTGGCAGATCGGCCCGCTGCTGCGGCTCTTCTCGGGCGACGGGGTCACGGTCCGGCGCACCCCGCCGCGCTGACGCCATCACTGGACCTTGGCGTTGCGGCTTGTATAACCACGCGCGCAACCCGAACGCCGAGGCTTCCAGATGTCGCGCTACGAACCGTCCCAGACCGAACCGAAATGGCAGGAGGCATGGGACAAGGCCGGGGCCTTCACGGCAAGGCGCGACCCGGCCAGGCCGAAGTATTACGTGCTGGAGATGTTCCCCTATCCGTCGGGGCGCATCCACATGGGGCATGTGCGCAACTACACGATGGGCGACGTGGTGGCGCGGCAGAAGGCGGCGGCGGGGTATTCGGTGCTGCACCCGATGGGCTGGGACGCCTTCGGGATGCCCGCCGAAAATGCCGCGATGGAACGCGGCGGCCATCCCAAGGACTGGACCTATGGCAACATCGCCGACATGCGCGCCCAGATGAGGCCGCTGGGCCTGTCGATCGACTGGTCCCGCGAATTCGCCACCTGCGACCCGGAATATTACGGCCAGCAGCAGGCCATGTTCATCGACATGCTGGAAGCGGGACTCGTCTATCGCAAGAACGCCGTGGTGAACTGGGACCCGGTGGACATGACGGTCCTTGCGAATGAACAGGTGATCGACGGCAAGGGCTGGCGATCCGGCGCGGCGGTGGAGCGGCGCGAGCTGACGCAGTGGTTCTTCAAGATTTCGGACTATTCCGAAGACCTGCTGAACGCGCTGGATACCCTGACGGACTGGCCGGAAAAGGTGCGCCTGATGCAGGCGAACTGGATCGGCAAGTCGCGCGGCCTGCAATTCGCCTTTGAAACGGTCGGTGCGCCCACGGGATTCGAAAAGCTGGAGGTTTACACCACCCGCCCCGACACGCTGATGGGCGCGTCCTTCGCCGCCATTTCGGCCGACCACCCGCTTGCCAAGGCGCTGGAGCATGACCCTGCCGTCGCGGCCTTCGTCACGGAATGCCGCAAGGGTGGCACCAGCGCGGAAGAGATCGAGACGGCGGAAAAGATCGGCTACGACACCGGCATCCGGGTCAAACACCCGTTGGACCCGTCATGGGAATTGCCGGTCTGGATCGCCAACTTCATCCTGATGGATTACGGCACCGGCGCCATCTTCGGCTGCCCGGCCCATGACCAGCGCGACTTCGACTTCGCCACGAAATACGGCCTGCCCATCAAGGCGGTCTTCGTCGCAGAGGGCGAACGGGACGCCCCGCTGGCCGAGGCCTTCGTTCCGATGAAATCCGAACGCGTGACCTATGTGCGCGGCTTCGCCGGCAGTGAAACCCAGACCGGCGAAGAGGCCATCGCCGCCGCCATTTCCCACGCCGAAACAAACGGTTACGGCAAGGGCGTGACCAAGTTCCGCCTCCGCGACTGGGGCATCAGCCGGCAGCGTTACTGGGGCTGCCCCATCCCCGTCGTCCACTGCCCCGCCTGCGGCGTGGTGCCGGAGTCGAAGGCGAACCTGCCCGTGACCCTGCCCGATGACGTGACCTTCGACGTGCCGGGCAACCCGCTGGACCGTCACCCGACATGGCGCGACTGCACCTGCCCGAAATGCGGCGCGAAGGCCCGGCGCGAGACGGACACGATGGATACCTTCGTGGACAGCTCGTGGTACTACGCCCGCTTCACCGCCCCCCGCGCCACCACGCCCACCGTGGCGGAAGATGCGGATTACTGGATGAACGTGGACCAGTATATCGGCGGCATCGAACACGCGATCCTGCACCTGCTCTATTCCCGCTTCTTCGCCCGCGCGATGCAGAAGACCGGCCACCTGCCGCAAAAGGCGGTGGAACCCTTCAACGCGCTGTTCACGCAGGGCATGGTGACGCATGAAATCTACCTGACCCGCGATGGCAATGGCCGACCGGTCTATCACCTGCCCGAAGACGTGATCCGCACCGATGCAGGCGCCACACTGAAGGACGGCACGGCGGTGGAAATCATCCCCTCGGCCAAGATGTCCAAGTCCAAGAAGAACGTCGTGGACCCGATGAACATCATCGCCCAGTTCGGCGCCGATACCGCCCGCTGGTTCGTCATGTCCGACAGCCCGCCCGAACGCGACGTGGAATGGACGGCATCGGGGGCGGAAGCCGCGTTCAAACACCTTTCCCGCGTCTGGCGCATCGCGGACGAGGTGGCGAAGTCCGACACCCCCGCCAATGCGGCCGAGGACACGGCCCTTGCCCGCGCCACGGCCAAGGCGGTGGACGAGGTGACGAAGGGCATCGAAGACTTTGCCTTCAACAAGGCCATCGCCAAGCTTTACGAATTCACCAACACCGTCCAGCGGTCGCAGGCCGGCGCGGGCGCGAAACGCGATGCCCTGCGCGTCATGGCCCAGCTCATGCAGCCCATGACCCCGCATCTGGCCGAAGAGGTCTGGGCGATGCTGGGCGGCACGGGGCTGGTGACGCAGGCCCCGTGGCCCAAAGCCGACCCCGCGCTGTTGGTGGAGGATTCCGTCACCCTCCCCATCCAGATCAACGGCAAGCGGCGGGCGGAAATCACCGTTCCGAAGGACATGCCTGCAACCGAGGTTGAAAAGATCGCCCTCGCAGACGAAGCTGTGGTCAAGTTCCTCGCCGGTCAGCCGGTGAAGAAGATCATCGTCGTCCCGGGGCGCATCATCAATGTCGTGGTCTGACCGCCGTCTGTTCCTGCTTGGCCTTGCTGCCCTGCCGCTTGCGGCCTGCGGCTTCACCCCCGCCTATGGACCGGCGGGCGGTGCGACGAAACTGCGCGGGCGCGTCGCCGTGGCGGCACCCGTCACGCGCGAGGATTTCGAATTCACCGCCCGTGTCGAATCCCGTCTGGGCCGGCCGCAGGCGGCAGAATACGACCTTGCCTACAGCCTGTCCGCCACGCGCGAATCCGGCGGCATCACCGCGACCAACGTGACCACGCGCTACACCCTGAAGGGCAGCGCGACCTACAGCCTGACGTCGCGCAGGACGGGCGAACGGGTGGCGGGCGGCACGGCCAAGGGCTTTACCTCGTGGTCCGCCACCGGCACCACCGTCGCGGGCCTTGCCGCCGAGGATGACGCCGCGCGGCGGCTGTCCGCCCTGCTGGCCGATCAGGTGGTCACGCAACTGGTCGCCATGGCGCAGAAACTTCCATGATCCTCAAGGGGCTGGAGGCCACGCGCTACTGCGCCCGCCCGACCCCGGCAAGGCGGGGCTGCTGATTTCCGGCGCCGACCCGATGCGCGTCGCGCTGAAGCGGCAGGAGGCCATCGCCGCCCTCATCGGTCCGCAGGGCGAATCCGAGATGCGGCTGACCCGGATCCCCGCCGCCGACCTGCGCAAGGACGCGGCCCTGCTGATGGATGCGATGAAGGCGCAGGGCTTCTTTCCCGGCCCCCGCGTCGCCTTTGTCGAGGATGCGACCGACAGCCTCACCGCCACCATCGACGCCGCGCTGAAGGACTGGCGCACGGGCGATGCGCAGATCGTGGTGACGGCGGGCAGCCTGACCGGCAAATCCGCCCTGAAGACCCTGTTCGACAGGCATCCTGCGGCAGTCTCCATCGCGCTCTACGACGACCCGCCGGGGCGCGAGGAGATCGAGGATGCGCTGAAGAAGGCGGGTCTCACCTCCATCGACCGCGAGGCGATGACAGACCTGACCGCCCTTGCCCGTGCGCTGGACCCGGGCGATTTCCGCCAGACGCTGGAAAAGATCGCGCTCTACAAACACGCCGACCCCACGCCCCTGACCCCGGCCGAGATTGCGGCACTCGCCCCCGCCACGATCGAGGCCGAGGTGGATGAACTCGTCACCGCCGTCGCCGACCGCCGGGCCGAAGAGATCGGCCCCCTGCTGCGGCGGCTCGAGGGGCAGGGAACACAGGCCGTCGCGCTCTGCATCGCCGCGATGCGCCATTTCCGCGCCCTGCACATGGCCGTCACCGATCCGGCAGGCGTGCAATCCGGCATCGCCAAGGCACGCGGCATCCCGTTCAAGCTGCGCGATGCCATGGCGCGTCAGGCGCAGCAATGGGGCGCCCCCGCGCTGGAACGCGCCATTTCCGATCTTGTCGAAACCGACCTCACGCTGCGCTCGTCCTCGCGTGCGCCGGCGATGGCGGTGATGGAACGCACGCTGATGCGGCTGGCCCTGTCGCGGCGATCCGGGCCGCAGGGCCGTTAGGGCCATGGCGCAACGCGCCGCATCAGCGCCGCTTCTTCGGGACACGCGACAGGAACCCGGGGGGACGCCGCGCCACCCAATCCAGAAAGCCCGTCATCCGCGCATCGGCGCGGATCGCCTCGGGCGTGTTGAAATGGCGGGCCAGTTCGGCCTCGGTGAAACGGGCGTGGATTTCCTTGTGGCAGATGTGATGGACCAGAACGGTCGCACCCCCCTTGCCCCCTTTCAGTTTCGGGATCAGGTGGTGCAGGCTTTGCGGCACGTCCGGCGGGACGGGGCGCAGGCAGATGGGGCAGATCGGGTCCATGGGCGGATGATGGCGCGGCAGGCGGCGAGGGCAAGATGGATGCGCTGGTGATCGGGGCGGGACCTGCCGGCCTGATGGCCGCCGAGGAGCTGGCCGCCGCCGGACGCAAGGTCGTGATCTGCGAGGCGAAGCCCTCGGCAGGGCGCAAGTTCCTGATGGCCGGCAAATCGGGCCTGAACGTCACCAAGGACGAAGGACAGGCCGCATTCCTCGCGGCCTACGGGGCGGACTGGCTGGCACCGCCCCTGCGCGCCTTCGGCCCGGACGAGGTCAGGGACTGGTGCCGCGGGCTGGGGCAGGAGGTGTTCGCCGGTTCGTCGGGGCGGGTCTTTCCCCTTGCGATGAAGGGCTCGCCGCTGCTGCGGGCCTGGCTGGGGCGGCTGGGGAAGGCGGGCGTGGAGCTGCGGCTGCGCTGGCGCTGGACGGGGTTCGACCGGGATGGCTGGCGCTTCGACACGCCGGACGGCCCGCAGGTCCTGCATCCCCGCGTGGTTGTGCTGGCGCTGGGGGGCGCAAGCTGGCCAAGGCTCGGCTCGGATGCGGCATGGGTTCCCTGGCTGCAGGCACGCGGCGTCGCCATCGCGCCGTTCCGCCCCGCCAACATGGGATTCGCGGTGGACTGGTCGCCCCATATGGCCCGCCATTTCGGCCAGCCGGTGAAGGGCGCCGCACTGCTCGTCGGCGACCGGCGCGAACGCGGCGAATTCGTCGTCTCGGCGCGGGGGCTCGAAGGCGGCGGCATCTACGCCGTCTCGGCCGCCCTGCGCGACGGGGCAAGCCTCTGCATCGACTTCCTGCCGGACCTGCCCGTGCGGGACGTGGAAACCCGGCTGGCCCGGATGAAACCGGGCGAAACCCTTGCCAACCGCCTGCGCAAACTGGGCCTCTCGCCAGTCGCGGTGGCGCTGGTGATGGAAGCCGGTCGCGCGATGGGCACGGCCGCGGCCGTCAAGGCCCTGCCCCTGCGCCTCGCAGGCCCGCGCCCTCTGGACGAGGCGATCTCCAGCGCGGGCGGCATCATGCGGGACGCCCTGACCGGAGGGCTGGAACTCCGCGCGATGCCCGGCGTCTTTGCCTGCGGCGAGATGCTGGACTGGGAAGCCCCGACCGGCGGCTACCTGCTCACCGGCTGCTGGGCGACGGGACGCTGGGCGGGGCGGGCAGCAGCGGCCTTCGCGGGCAGGACAGCCTGAAGGACAACGCGCCGCATTTTCCGTCCCCAAATATCCACAAGGGGTGAATGGCCGCGCGTCCCGCGCGGACAGAGGGGACGCGTGCGTCCCCTCGCGCCGTCGTCGCCGCGCGTGCCGCGCGGCGGCGACAGGAATGGCTTGCGCGGGGCCCTGCGCCCCGCGCTCCGCCAGGTCAGTGCAGCCTCTGCCCCAGCTCCGCCAGCAGGTCCGGCAGCGTGCGGGCCTTCGGCGCGGCACCGGTCCGGCCCGCAAGGGCGCGGTGCAGGCCGTCGATATCCTCGATCCGGATATTGTCGATCTGCGACCACCAGGCGCGGCCCGCCGGCACTTCCTCGGCAAGGATCATGGTCAGCACCTCTTCCAGCAGGCAACGCGCCGCACGGGTCGCGCAGGGGGTGGACTGGTCCAGCGTGGTCTGGACGCGCAACCGCAGCGCGGGCGAGGGGAGATCGGCGCGGACCGGATGGGTCCAGCCATAGACATGCCACCCGGCGCCCTGCCGCTCGGCCACGACCGACCCGCCGAGATCGCGCCCCAGATGGGCGGTGCGCAGGATCATCCCGTCGGGTTCCTGATGGTCGCGCCAGGGGGCGCGGAGATAGGGCGATAGCAGTTCGGCAAAGGCGGTCGCCTGCGGCGCGGTGATCATCGGTCCATGTCCCTGTCATGCGGGCCTGTTCCGGCCCGTCGGTTGAGACGCGGTCCTGTCGGGATCGGGCGCGGGCTGGTTCCCGCGCACCCCCCGCGCGCAGATACCGGAACGGCGGCGCGGAGGGGCGTTTTAGCGGGGCGGGATCAGCCGTGCTTGACCATCACATGCCGGACGACGGTGTAATCCTCCAGCGCATAGGCCGACATGTCCTTGCCATAGCCGGACTGTTTCAGGCCGCCATGCGGCATCTCGTTCGTCAGCATGAAATGCGTGTTGATCCAGGTGCAGCCATAGCGCAGCCGCGCCGCCGTCGCCATGGCGCGGCCCACATCCTTGGTCCAGACCGACGAAGCCAGACCGTAATCGCTGTCATTCGCCCATGCCACCGCCGTATCCACATCCGAAAACGGCGTGATCGACACGACCGGACCA
This sequence comes from Rhodobacter sp. CACIA14H1, assembly GCA_000500915.1. GTDB lineage: Bacteria > Pseudomonadota > Alphaproteobacteria > Rhodobacterales > Rhodobacteraceae > Paragemmobacter. Next base: position 25,882 of record AYNO01000016.1, on the reverse strand, counting down.
AAGACCTCGCGCCGCACGATCTCGTCCTCCTGCTTCGCGCCGGCGATGACGGTGGGGCGGTAGTAGAAGCCCTGATCCATCACCTCGCCGCCCGTGGTGATCTCGATATGGTTCACCTCGCGGGCGCGGTTCACGAAGGACGCCACACGGTCCCGCTGGCGGAGCGAGATGAGCGGTCCGATCTCGTTCGTGCTGTCATCCTCGTTGCCAAGCGCGATGGTCGAAACGGCAGAGGTCAGGTCCGCCACCAGCCGGTCATAGACCTTCTTCCCCGCATAGATGCGGCAGGCCGCCGTGCAATCCTGCCCCGCATTGTAATAGCCGAAGGCGCGCAGCCCCTCGACCACCTCGCCCACATCGGCATCGTCGAAGACGATCACGGGCGCCTTGCCGCCCAGTTCCAGATGCGTCCGCTTCACCGTCTTGGCGGCGGCATCCAGCATCTTCTTGCCCGTGGCCACGTCGCCCGTCAGGGAAATCATGTCCACCTGCGGATGGTTGATCAGGTAGTTACCCACCGTCTGCCCGCGCCCCGCGACGATGCTGACCACCCCTTCCGGCAGTTCCTCGGCCAAAATCCGCGCCATCTTCAGCGCGGTCAGCGGCGTCTGCTCCGACGGCTTGAACACCACCGTATTCCCGCCCCCGATGGCCGGCCCCAGTTTCCATGCCATCATCATCAAGGGATAGTTCCACGGCGCGATGGACGCGATCACCCCGATGGGGTCGCGCCGGATCATCGACGTATGGCCCGCCAGATATTCCCCCGCCACCGCGCCATGCTGGCAGCGCACGGCGCCCGCGAAGAAGCGGTAGCAGTCCACGATGGCCGGGATCTCGTCATTCCGCGCCGCGTTGATGGGCTTGCCGCAGTTCAGCGCCTCCAGCGCGGCAAAGCTGTCGGCCTCCGCCTCCACCCGGTCCGCGATCCGCAGCAGGGCGGCGGCGCGTTCGGCGGGCGTGGTGCGCGACCATGTGTCGAAGGCCGCGCGGGCGGCGGCGACGGCGCGGTCCACCTGCGCGGTCGATGCCTCCGGCACTTCGAGGATCAGCCCGCCGGTGCGGGGGTTCAGGATCTGCTCCTTCGCCTCTTGCCCCGCCTCGAAGCTGTTGCCGATCAGAAGCTGGGTGTCGATGGTCATATGCACGCTGTCCATGGGGACCTCCCTTTGGTCATTTGCCCGAACCGGCGGTCTCTGACCCGCCGCGGGTGAGGTAATAGGCGATGAGGATGGGAACGAAGGTGGCAAGGAAGACGACGATGGCGACAACGTTGGTGACGGGACGCTGACGGGGCCGCACCAGTTCCTGCAGCATCCAGATGGGCAGCGTGCTTTGCTGTCCCGCCGTGAAGGTGGTCACGATCACCTCGTCGAAGGACAGGGCAAAGGCCAGCATCCCCCCCGCCAGCAGCGCCGTGCCGAGGTTGGGCAGCAGGACGTAGCGGAAGGTCTGGAAACTGTTGGCACCAAGGTCCGCCGACGCCTCCAGTATCCCGCCCGACAGGCGGCGAAAGCGGGCGACGGCGTTGTTATAGACGATCACGATGCAGAAGGTCGCGTGGCCGAGGATGATGGTCCATGTCGAAAACGGGATGTCCATGATCGAAAAGGCCGACCGCAGCGACATGCCCGTGATGACGCCGGGCAGCGCGATGGGCAGGATGATCAGCAGGCTGATCTGTTCCCGCCCGAAGAAGGACGTCCGCGCCATCGCGGCCGAAACCAGCGTGCCGAGGATCATGGCGACAAAGGTCGCCACCGTCGCCACCCACAGCGACAGGTACAGGGGCGGCCAGATATCCTCGCGGTTCCATGCCACGCCGAACCATTGGGTGGTCAGGCCGGGGGGCGGGAACTGGTAGGACTTGTCCTCGGTCGTGAAGGCGTAGAGGAAGATCAGCAGGATCGGCAGGTGCAGGAACAGCAACCCCCCGACGGCGGCGATCTTCAGGCCAAGCGAGGCGCGGTCAGAGTGCATCGAAGGCCCCCTTCCGCTTGGCGATCATCAGATAGATCACCATGATCACGATGGGCACCACGGCAAAGGCCGCCGCCAGCGGGATGTTCCCCGCCGTTCCCTGCAACTGATAGACCGCCAGCCCGATGAACCGCGCCGATGTGCCGACGATCTGCGGGATGATGTAATCCCCCATCGTCAGCGAGAAGGTGAAGATCGACCCCGCGATGACACCGGGCATGGCCAGCGGAAGGATGACGGTCCGGAAGGTCTGCGCCCGCGACGCGCCAAGGTCCGCCGACGCCTCCAGCATCGATGCCGGCACCCGCTCCAGCGCGGCCTGCATCGGCAGGATCATGTAGGGCAGCCAGACATAGACGAAGACGAGGAAGGTGCCGAGCGGGCTGGTGGACAGGGAATTCCCCCCGATGCCGGGGATGGACAGGATGGCGTTCAGCACCATCGAAAGACCCGCGCCTTCGGCGGCCCATGTGATGATGCCTTCCTTTGCAAGGATCAGCTTCCAGGCATAGACCTTGACCAGGTAGGACGACCAGAGCGGCAGCATGACGCCAAGGTAGAACACCGCCTTCCATTTCCCCTTGGCGAAGCGGGCGGCGTAATAGGCGATGGGAAAGGCGATGACCGCGCAGCCGATGGTGACGGCGGCCGACATGACCAGCGTGCGGATGATGATGTCCAGATTCTGGGCGCGGAAGAGTTCCGCATAGGTCTTCAGCGTGAATTCCTGCTTCACCAGACCCGAGAATTCGTCGATCGAATAGAAGGACTGCAGCAGCAGCGCCGCCAGAGACCCCAGATAGACCACCCCCAGCCACAGCAGCGGCGGCGTCAGCAGCACGGCCAGCAACAGGCGCGGATGCCGCCAGAACAGGGCGGTCAGACGGTCGGCAAGCCCGCGTTCGGGCAGGATGGCGGGGGTCTGTGTGGTCATTCGGCCCCCCGTCCGGTGCAACCGCCACGGCTGGCAGAGCGCGCGGCACGTGACGCGCGCTTGCAGGGCAACGGTCCAACCCGTCCCGCCCGTGCGCCCGCGCACGGGCCGCCCCCGCCCCCGGGCGGCGGGGGCGACAAGCGCCCCCACCGGGGCGGGCGCGTCCCGTGCCCCCGGCGTCAGGCAGGATGAACACCCCTTGGAGGCTCGTTGCCTCGCCTCCAATCGGACCGGCGAAAAGGTCCACAGGACCTTTTCGCGTCGGTCCTCTCGTCACCACCGCTGGGGAACAGGGGCCGATCACCGCTCCCCCTCCATCACATGCAGCGCCGACGGATCGAAGGCCAGCCCGACCACCGCCCCCGCCTCCGGCACCGCCTGCCCCGCAGGCAGTTGCGCCGCCACCTCCGTCCCGTTCACCGCCACCGTCACCCGCGACCCCGCGCCAAGGTAGCGCAGCCCCGTCACCACCCCCGACAGCGCCACCCCGTCGGCAGCCGTGACCCGCAGCATCTCGGGCCGCAGCGAAGCCCATTTCGCCGGCCCGCCAAAGGCCCGCGTCACCTCCGGCGCCAGCACGTTGGACGACCCCACGAAATCCGCCACGAACCGCGTGCGCGGGTGGGAATAGATCTCCTTCGGGGTCCCGATCTGGGCGATCTTGCCTTCGTTGAACACCGCAAGGCTGTCGGCCATCGACAAAGCCTCGCCCTGGTCATGCGTCACGAAGACGAAGGTGATCCCCAGCCGCGCCTGCAGCGCCTTCAACTCGTCCTGCATCGCCTCGCGCAGCTTCAGGTCCAGCGCCCCCAGCGGTTCGTCCAGCAGCAGCACCTTGGGTTCGTTCACCAGCGCCCGCGCCAGCGCCACCCGCTGCCGCTGCCCGCCCGACAACTGCCCCGGCTTACGGTCGCCGTAACCCTCCAGCTTCACCAGCGCCAGCATCTCCTCCGCCTGCGCCTCGCGGGTGCGGCGGTCCACACCCTTGACCATCGGGCCATAGGCCACGTTGTCCCGCACGTTCATGTGCGGAAACAGCGCGTAGTCCTGGAACACCGTATTGACGTTGCGCCGGTTCGGGGGGATGTCGCTGACATCCTGCCCGAAGATGCGGATCACACCGCCCGTCGGCTTTTCAAACCCCGAAATCAGCCGCAGGCAGGTGGTCTTGCCCGACCCGGACGGCCCCAGCATGGCAAAGAACGACCCTTCGGCGATGGTCAGGTCCACCCCGTCCACCGCCTTCACGGGGGCGTTCGCAGGGCCGAAATGGCGCGACACGTTCTGGAATTCGACGGCTGCGGTCATGGGGCGTCCAACAGGCAACGGGAAAGGAACGGTGTGCGCCGGATCAGGCGCACACCCTGCTTCATCAGGCGAAAGGCCGGATCAGCGGCCGCCGATCACGCCGATATAGTCCGACACCCAGCGGTAATAGGGCACGCAGGTATCTTCGCCCTGCGAGCAGTCGGCGACAGGCGTGGTCCAGAAGCGGATCTTGTCGAAGTCATCCAGCCCGTTCGCCGTGCAGCCCTCGGCCGTCTGCATCCCGCGCCCGTCCGTGCAGGCGGCGGGAACCGACGGGTTCGCCCCGAACCAGACCGACAGGTCGGATTGCAGGTTGGACGAAAGCTGGTGCTCGAACCACATATAGGCGCAGTTCGGATGCTCGCTGTCCACGTGCAGCATGGTCGTATCGGCCCAGCCCGTCGCCCCTTCCTGCGGGATGACCGACGCGACCGGCGCCCCGCCCGCCTTGAGCAGGTTCACCTGGAACGGCCACGACCCCGACGCGACCACGCCCTCGTTCTTGAAATCGTCGATCTGGATGAAGGCGTCATGCCAGTAGCGGCTGACAAGGTTGCGCTGCCCGCGCAGCAGGTCCAGCGCGGCCTTGTACTGGTCCTCGTTCAGCTCGTAGGGCGAGGTGATCCCCAGCTCCGGCTTGTGGAACATCAGGTATTGCGCCGCATCTGCGATGTGGATCGGCCCGTCATAGGCCTGAACGCGGCCCTTGTTCGACTGGCCGTCGCCCAGCGTCATCTCCTCGAACACCACGTTCCACGAGGTCGGGGGTTCCTTGAACACCTCGGTGTTGTACATCAGCACGTTCGGCCCCCACATGTAGGGCACCCCGTAATGCTTGCCGTCCACCACATACCACGGCGCGTTCTGCAGGCGCGGGTCGATCGTCCCCCAGGACGGGATCAGCGCGGTGTTGATCTCCTGCACGCGATCCCCCGCGATCAGCCGCAGCGAGGCGTCACCCGACGCGGTGACAAGGTCGAAGCCGCCCTCGTTCATCAGCGCGACCATCTCGTCCGAGGTGTTGGCCGTCTTGACGCTGACCTTGCAGCCCGACGCTTCCTCGAATTTCGTCACCCAGTCGAAGGCGGGGTCCGTCTCGCCGCGCTCGATGTAACCCGCCCATGCGACGATCGACAGCGCCCCTTCTCCGGGGCCGACCTCGGTCATCTGCGCCAGCGCGGGCGTCAGTCCGGTAACGAGGGCGAGGGCAGAGGTGGCGGCAAGCTTCAGGCTGCGTCTGGTCATGCAAATTCTCCCTGATGAGACGGCGCACATGGCGCGGACTGCCGGTTTTCCGGTCATGGGACACAACGGTAGGCTGCGCCTGCCATTTCGCAATATCAAAACGCTGATGGGCTCATTCGGTTTTTCCGATAGGTCTATGGGCACTTCTGGCACGACCCGACAATGGCGAGAGGGGCAACAGGCAACCCCATGCCATGCCGCGCGTCACCGCTGGGGTTGCAAAGGCGCAACGCAAAGTGGAAAAAATGTCATAGCTATCCCACGAACACCGCGGCTAACCTAGTTTTAACTGCCGAGGGAGCGCGGGCGACGAATGCCTATGTGTGTGGAAGTCCAACAAGTAAACGCGGTGGCCATCAACAGCCGGTGGTCAAATGACTAACGAGCCGGATGGTAAGGTCCTTGGCAAGTTCTCGATGGGCACTCCAAACAGGGCGCAGCTGGCCCTTCTGAAAAGAGCGATTATTTGCGTTCTCTTCCTGCTGCACATTCCAGCGGTCCTGATCGCGGTTTCCATTGCCGGGTGTCAGGCCGAGTTGTCCTTCTGCCTTGTTCCTGACGCCGACAACGGCCCTGATGGCGCGACGACCACGGCCGGAGCCATCCTTTATAACACCGGCCGCGTCGTTTACTTCACCTTGGAAATCGTCGCCAAAGACTACACCGAGTTCTCGGCGACCCTCGGTTTTGGCGGGGGAATATTTGCGGGCTTCGTCGGCTTCCTTGTGTCCCAGAACACGACACTGGTTCGCACGAGCAATGCGCGGATGTTCCTGATCGTCGCACTTCTGGCAGGGTTTTGTGTGTCTATCGCAGCACAATACCTTTTGACGTCCGATACACCGATTAGCGGCTTGGGTTTTTCGGCCCTGGGTTATCTGAAGGACCGTTTCGGTGCAGCGGATATCTCGGTCGAGATGATCAGTGCCTCGCTCACCGGATTCCTGCAATTTCTGCGTCTTTGCGATGCCTTGCTTATTGGCGCTTCGCTTGGACTGCTCAAGAAGGAAAAGGCGTGATGCGTCTGCTGGCTGCCTCCCTTGCAGCGTTTCTTGCATTTCTTGCGGCTATGCCTGCCTTGGCCCAAAGTTCGCTGTCCATCAAGCTCAGCGGAGAATCCGGCCAGCATTCCCGCGCGTCCGTGTCCTTGCGGAGCCTGTACGGCGCAACTCTGGTAACCGGCGTCCGGACATCGCAGGACAACTCTACCGTCTATGCTTTCGAGTTGCCGGAAGCGGCCTGGATCGGCGGATTTGCCCGTCTGGAAGTGACCGTCGAAGGGATCCAGCTTCCGGCAGGTGACGCCTATGCAGGCCGAAACATCGATGTTTCGTTCGAAGTGGCCGTTCTGGATGCGACCCGTTCGGCAAAGACGGAAATCGAGTTTCCGATCATTTCTTCATCCTCGCGCAGTGCAAGGGAAGCATATGTCAGTGCCGGTGCGCGGCAGGGCGATGAATTGAATGATGGTTTCTTCCGGATGCTCCAGTTCCTCGAAGTCTTCCGGATCGACCGGGAAGAAGACCTCCGGACCGAGTTCGGAAGTGCCGCGCGGCGTCTGGTCAAAAGCGCTGCGGACTATTCGGTAAGGTTGTCGCAGGCGATCGATCATTCCGTCTGGACCGAAGATAGCCGTTTCCTGATCATCCCGCCCGAAAGCCTTGGAAAGAAAATCTCTTTCTACCTCGGAAACGCTCCTGACGCGCTCGACACGCATCGCACTGCCTATCTGGATGCGCGCGTGAAGTTGTGGAAATTTGCCGTTGCCATCCCCAATGTCCTTGCCGAAAGGGATCGCCGCACTGCATGTCGGAATGCGATGAGCATCCTTGATCATGCACAGCAAGTCGGAACCAACTATGCATTCCGGTTCTCAGCTGAAGAAAACGACCTTGTCCGGAAAAAGATCGCGAAGGAGTATGAAACTCCCGGATCGTTCGAAGTCTATGTAAAGGCACGCGAAAGCGACGTACGCTCAAAGTGCCGCGACACATGAGCCCTTCGAAGGCAGCTTGACTCCGACCTGTCTCGCGCCGCCGGTCAACGGTTCGGAACGCTGGACTGCGCCGACCGGATGAAGTTCAGCGCCGGCGGCGACAGCGGTGCGCCCCGTCGCCAGGCCAGACCGACCTGCACCGTGGGCAGGTCGCCCGACACGTCGCGGATTTCGATCCGGTCGCCTTCCAGCGACCAGGGGCGATAGACAAGGCTGGGCAGGATCGCCAGCCCCGCGCCGGTGGCGACCAGCGACCGCACCGCCTCTACCGACCGCGTGCGGAAGGCCACTTCCGGTTTCACCGGCAGCGCGGCCGTCAGGCGGCGGGTCGACTCCTCGATCTCGTCCACCATCAGCTGGATCAGCGGCTGCCCTGCCAGTTCCTCCAGCGCGATGGCCTCCTGCTGCGCCAGCGGATGGCCCAGCGGCAGCCACAGCCGGTAGGGCGACACCAGCAGGGTTTCCACCTGCAATGCCATGCGGTCCCTGACGGACGAGGTCAGCAGGACCGCGACATCGAGCTCCCCCCCGATCAGCAGGTGTTGCAGGTATTCCCCGTTATCCTCGATCACGTTCAGTTCCACCTGCGGAAAGGCGCGGCGGAAGCGGGACAGGATGTCCGACAGCACATAGCCCGCCACCAGCGACGTCACCCCCAGCGACAGCCTGCCCGTCGCCGTCTCGGCCTCGTCCCGGAAGGCGGTGCGGGCGGTGGCCACGTCTGCAAGGATCTGCCGGGCATGGCGCAGGAAGGCGCTGCCCTTGTGGGTGATCAGCAACCCCCGCGCCTGCCGGTCGAAGAGCAGCACCCCCCAGATCATCCTCCAGCGCCCGGATCGCCTCCGTCACCGAGGATTGCGAGATGGACAGCGCCCGCGCCGCGCCCGAAACGCTGCCCGCCTCGGCGGCGGCGACGAAGAACTGCAACTGGCGGAGCGTGAAGGCCATGGCGACCGTCCCGACAGCCCGTCACGGCCCGTCGGCCACCGGTTCCGTGACCGGCGGCGCGGACGGGGCGGGGCCAGCGCTAGGATATCCCCGCGCCGCAGGTCGATCAGCGCGGCATAGGCCGCAAGCCTTTCCATCGTGAAATGCCGCGCCCCGGCCAGCAGGTTGACCGTTGCGGGAACGGTGCCGTCATCGGCAAGGACAGGCAGGTTGGCGGCGGACCCCAGACCCATCGCGGTGATCAGCGCGTGGTCGGGATAAAGCGCGGCGAATTCTTCGGGACTGTTGGCGACGAAGGGCTCGGCGCGGGTGATGCACAGGTCGTACCACGCATCCCGCACCATCGGCTTGGTCCCGTGCAGCGGATATTCCAGCGGATGCGATGTATAGGCGCGGCGGAACAGCCCGCCCGCCACGTCATGCGTCGTCAGCGTGAAAAGCCGCGTGCCCAGACGGGCGCAGTCCATGTGCAGGGCTTCGATGGCGCTTGGCATGGGGCGATAAGGCCATGCACCGGCCCCGCTGTCCAGCCGTCACGCGGTCCAGCCGTCGCGCAGGCGGGCCGACAGCAGCGCGATCAGGTCCGACCGCGTCACCAGACCCGCAAGATGCGGCCCGTCAAGGATCGGCACCGCCTGCTGGTGCCCGTCCGCCAGCAGGTCCATCAGTTCCGCAGCCGTCGCGGATGGCGGCAGCGTCGCAACCGGCCTTGCCAGATCGGCGGCGGTGGTCGAGGGGTCGGTCAGGCCCAGCAGGGCGGACTGGTCCACAAGACCGGCATAGCGCCCATGGTCGCTGACCGGCAGGGTCTTGAAGCGGTGGGCGCGGAAGGTTTCGGCAAGGTCCGGCAACCTGTCCCCGGGCGACGCCGTCACCAGATCGCGCGACATGATCCCTGCGGCGGTCAGATGTCCCAGATGATGCGCCGCCGCCTCGGTTTCGGCGGCGGTCAGGACGCGGGCAAGGTCCTCGACGCCGATATTGGGCGACATGCGCAGCCGGTCCAGCAGATGCGCCAGTTCTGCGGGCGCAAGGCCCAGCCTGCGATCCGGCGCGGGGTCGGCGGTGCCGTGCGGCGAAGGTGCGGGGGGCTGGCGGAACGGATAGACACGGCCCGTCGCGCGGTTCCACAGGATGCCGGCGGCCACCAGCGCGGCAGATCCGGTCAGGACCGGCGACAGGGCGAAGGACAGGCCCGGAAATCCCGCCGACTGCGCCGCGATGACCGTGGCCAGCGCAACCGCCCCCGCAGGCGGATGGAAGGCGCGGGTGGCGGCCATCGACAGTATGGCCATGGCTACGGCGGCAGGCGCGGCGATCAGCGGGTCCGTCGTCACCTCCAGCACGGCCAGCGCGGCAAGGGCGGCCAGCGTATTGCCCGCCAGCACCGACCAAGGCTGCGCCAGCGGGCTGTTCGGCACGACAAAGACGAGGAAAGCCGATGCGCCGAACGGGGCGATCAGCAGGAAAAGCCCCGCCCCGCCGGGCGATGCCAGCCACAGGATCAGGTCGCAGACCAGCAACCCGACCGCCGCCCCGCTGCGGCACGGATGGCCTCGGTCACGGAAGGGGCAGTCATGGCGGGGCCGAAATGGCGCAGTCGGATCATCGGGGGCCTCCGGTCGGGACACCCTGTGTCGCGCCCTCCGGCGGAAGGGGCAAGCCGAAGGGCGACATGGACCCTGCGGTTTCCGCTACAGGCGCGACGGAACAGGCCGTCAGTCGCGGAACATCGCCTTCATCCGCCGCACATGGGCCGGTGCCGCGCCCAGCGCATCCGCCACCAGCGCCAGCGCACCCTCCACCGCATCCTCGGCCAGCAGATCGACCAGCCCCCAGTCCCGCGCCTCCCCGGCGGCGATGCGGCGACCGGCAAGGATCACCTGCCGCGCCCGCGCCGGGCCCACCAGCGCCGCCAGACGCTGCGGGTCGGACGGTTGCGGCAGGTAGCCGCGCTTCATGACCGGATAGAAGAACTCGGCCCGCGGCACCGCAACCCGCAGGTCGCAGGCCAGCACCATCCCGAAGGCCCCGCCCGCCAGCGTCCCGTTCAGCGCCGCCACCGTCAGCCCCGGATAGCCCGCGATGCGCCGCGACAGGATTTCCCATTCGGGGGCATGTGCCAGACCCTGCGCCATGCCCTCCAGATCGGCACCCGCCGAAAACACCTTGCCGTTCCCCGTCAGGACCAGAACCGCAACCCCGTCGACCCCCGCCTGCGCCACGGACCCGTCCAGCGCCGCCAGCATCCCCTGCGTCAGCGCATTGGCCTTGTCCGGCCGGTCCAGAACGACCAGCCGCGCCCCGCCACGATCTTCGGTCCTTATCATGCGATCAACCCCACGGCCCGCCTCACCTCTTCGCTGCGCAGCGAGACATCGGTCCCCAGCCACGCATCCGCCTCCGGCCCGCACATCCAGACCAGCGCCCGCGCGGGCCAGTCCGGCGGGATATGGTCCCCGGGCAAGAGCCGGCTCACCTCGTTGATCCCCGAGGCCCGTATCTTCACCTGCATCTCGGTCGCAACCGTCCCCGGCGACAGCCCCAGCACGCGGAGGCCGGACGGCCCCTCCTCCAGATGCGCCGCCCGCGTCAGCATCAGCGCCCCCGCCTTGGCGGCGCAATAGGCGCTCCAGCCTTCCTGCGGGCGCGTCGCCGCACCGGAAGACACGGTGATGACCGTCCCGCCCCCCTGCGCCCGCATCACCGGAATGGCGGCCCGCATCCCGTGGAAGACGCCCTTCAGGTTGATGTCCTGCGCCAGCCCCCATTCCGCGGGGTCCGCCTCGCCCAGACGCGCGATCGGTTCGATCACGGCGGCATTGTTCACCATCACATCCACCCGCCCGAACCGTGCGACGACCGCATCCACCGCGCCCCGCACATCCTCCCACAGCGCCACATCGCAGCCCAGCGCCATCGCCTGCGGCCCGATCTCCGCCGCCAGTTCACCGATCGCTGCCGTGGACCGGGCCAGCAGCGCCACCCGCGCCCCCTGCGCCGCAAAGGCCCGCGCCGCCGCGGCACCGATGCCCCGGCTTGCACCCGTAATCACGACGACCTTGCCTTCCATACTCCCTTCTGCCCCTTTCCGCGCCATAACTCTGCCATCCCCTTAACGCATGGAGGGGCAGCGATGGAAACCCTTGACCCGCCCATCCTGCGGGAGGATGCTCCGCGCGATCCGGTTTTTAGCTTCACACAGAGGTTCATTATGCTCATCCGCAGGCTGGCTGGCAGCACCGCACTTGCCCTCACACTCGCCGCGCCGGCCTTTGCCGACGTCACTCCGGAACAGGTCTGGGAAAACTGGCTCGCCTATGCGACGGGCACCGGCCAGACGGTCACGACCGAAAGCGTGGAACGCGACGGCGACACGCTTGTCGTGACGGGCATGAAGCTGGACATCGCGCAGGAAGGCGTGAAAGGCACCGGCACCATCGACGAACTGCGCTTCACCGATCAGGGCGACGGCACGGTGCAGGTCACCATGTCCGACTCCTATCCGATCGAACTGACCATCGACCCGCCCGAAGGCGAAGGCGACGGCCCCACAACCCTGACCATGGACATCAGCCAGCCGGGCGTTTCCATCATCGCCAGCGGCGACGAGTCGGAAACGACCTATGACTACACCGCGCCCGAGGCCAAGATCGCCCTCGGCAGCATCGAAGGCGTGGACGCCGAAGCCGTGGACCTGACGGCCGAGATCACGCTGTCCAACGTCACAGGCAAATACATCCTCGCCGCGGGCGAGGGCGAAGCGTCGAACCTGACCTCCAGCTTCGCCGCCGACAGCCTGACCATGGCGATGTCCGGCACCGATCCGGACCCCAGCCCCGAGGACGGTGCCGAAGCCGCTCCCTCCGCCGTCAAGTTCAACCTGTCCATGGCCGACATCACCGGCACGACCAACGGCAACTTCCTCGGCGCGGCGGCGATGGTGGACATGGCGGCCGCCCTGCAGGCGGGCTTTGCTTCGGACGGCACGATCAACGCGGGCGCGACGACCTACGACCTCGAAGTGACCGAGACGACGGGCGTGACCAAGATCGCGGGCAAGGCCGACAGCAACAGCATCGGCTTCGGGATGGATGCGGAAAAGATGTCCTACTCCGTCGGGTCCAAGGGTGTGACGATGACCATGTCCTCGCCCGACATTCCCTTCCCGCAGGTTGACATCGGCTATGCCGATGCCGCCTTCAGCTTCCTCATGCCGGTCGGCCCGACCGAGGAACCTGCCGATTTCGCCCTGCTGACCAAGATCGTCGATTTCACCATCTCGGACGACATCTGGGCCATGTTCGACCCGACGAACCAGCTTCCGCGCGACCCCGCGACACTGGTGATCGACACCAAGGGCACGGCCACCATGACCACCAACCTGATGGACCCCGCCGCGATGGAGGCCCTTGGCGACCAGCCTCCGGGCGAACTCGACTCGCTCGACCTCACCGAAATCCGCGCGAAGATCGCGGGGGCGGAACTCACCGGCAACGGGGCGCTGACCTTCGACAACACCGATCTTGAAACCTATGGCGGGATGCCCGCGCCGACCGGCAAGATCGACCTGAAACTGGTGGGCGGCAATGCGCTGATGGACAAGCTGGTGGCGATGGGTCTCCTGCCCGAGGATCAGGTGATGGGCTTCCGCATGATGCTGTCGATGTTCGCCAATGCCACGGGCGATGACGAACTGACCTCCACACTGGAATTCAAGGACGGCGGTTTCTTCGCCAACGGCCAGCAGCTCCAGTAACCGGCCCCCGCCGGCACACGGCCCCCGCCCCCGTGGCGGGGGCCTTTCCATGCCCGATGCTTGCACAGCGGCGGCCTTGGGACTACCTCGGTTCCGTATGCCGCCAAAGGACAGCCCATGACCGTCTCGCTTCCCGACCTGACCGCCCGCCTTCTGGACGCCGCGAAAAAGGCCGGGGCCGAACAGGCGGACGCGCTGGCCATCCACGGCGCGTCCCTTTCCATCGATGTGCGGCAAGGCAGGCTGGAACAGGCCGAACGCGCCGAAGGCACCGAAATCGGCCTGCGCGTCCTCTTCGGCGGCAAACAGGCCTGCGTTTCCGCCTCCGACATCTCCGACCGCACCATCACCGCGCTCGCCGAACGCGCCGTCGCCATGGCGCGCGAGGCACCGGAAGACCCCACCGCCGGATTGGCTGACCCGTCGCAGATCGCCCGCGACTGGGACCTTGCCGCGCTGGACCTTGCCGATCCCGCCCCGGAACCCGACGCCGCCGCGCTGGAATCCGACTGCCGCGCCGTCGAAGCCGCCGCCCTGTCGCGCAAGGGCATCACGCAGGTCGAAGCCTCCGCAGGCTATTCCACCCGCGCCATGCACCTCGCCGCCTCCAACGGCTTCGCGGGCGGCTACGCCCGCACCTCCCGCTCTCTTTCCGCCGTGGCCTTCACGGGGCAGGGCACGCAGATGGAACGCGACTGGGCCGGCGAATCCCGCACCTGGCAATCCGACATGCCCGCAGCCCAAGGCATCGGCGAACTCGCCGCCGACCGCGCCCTGTCCCGCGCCGGTGCGGTGAAACCGAAGACCGGCACCTACCCCGTCCTCTTCGACGAACGCGTCGCCGCCTCGCTCATCGGCCACCTGCTCTCCGCCATCAACGGCACCTCCATCGCCCGCGGCTCCTCATGGCTGCGCGACGCCCTGGGCCAGCAGGTCCTGCCCGCAGGCCTGTCGGTCATCGAAGACCCGCACCGCCCCCGCATCTCCTCCTCCCGCCCCTTCGACGGCGAAGGCCTGCCGACCCAACGCCGCGCCATCGTCGAAGACGGCATCCTCACGGGCTGGGTCCTCGACCTCGCCACCGCCCGCAAACTGGGCATGACCTCCACCGCCAACGCCGCCCGCGGCACCTCGCACCCGCCCTCCCCCGCCACCTCGAACATCGACCTGACCCGGGGCGCCCGCACCCGCGACGACCTGATCCGCGACATGGGCACCGGCCTTCTCGTCACTTCCATGATCGGCTCCACCATCAACCCCACCACGGGCGACTATTCCCGCGGCGCGGCGGGCTTCTGGGTGGAAAACGGCCGGATCACCCACCCCGTCAACGAATGCACCATCGCGGGCAACCTGCGCGACATGCTGCTGCGCCTCGTCCCCGCCAACGACGCCCGCGCCCACCTCTCCACCCGCGTCCCCTCCTGCCTGATCGACGGCCTCACCCTTGCCGGAAGCTGACGACGACCTCGCCCTCCTCATCCGTGCCGCCAAAGAAGCGGGGCGCATCGCGCTCCGCTACTGGAAGCGCAACCCCAAGACATGGGACAAGGGCGACGAAGGCCCCGTGACCGAGGCCGACCACGCCGTCAACGACGCCCTCCACGCCACCCTCCGCAGCGCAAGGCCCCGCTACGGCTGGCTGTCCGAAGAAACCCCGGACGACGCCGCCCGCCTGGCCACCGAAGCCCAGTTCATCCTCGACCCCATCGACGGCACCCGCGCCTTCATCGCGGGCGAGGACAGCTTCAGCCACGCCATCGCCATCGCCCGGAACGGGCAGGTGACGGCAGGCGTCGTCTATCTCCCCGCCCTCGACCGCCTCTTCGCGGCCACCGCCACGGGCCCCGCCACGCTGAACGGCGAACCGATCCGCGCCAGCACCATCGCGGGCATCGAAGGTGCCAACATCCTCACCCCCGCCGCCAACATGAAACCCGAACTCTGGCCCGGCGGCGTCCCCGACCTCAAACGCTCCTTCCGCGCCTCGGTCGCCTACCGCCTCGCCCTCGTGGCGCAGGGCCGCTTCGACGGGATGCTCTCCTTCCGGCAGGGCTGGGAATGGGACATCGCGGCAGGCGCCCTGATCGCCACCCGCGCCGGTGCCACCGTCACGAACCGCCACGGCGCCCCCCTCACCTTCAACAACCCCGTCCCGCGCAGCGACGGCCTCGTCGCCGCCGCCCCCGGACTGCACGCCGCACTCCTCGCCCGCCTGCACCCCTGATCCATTTTCCGTCCCCAAATATCCCACGGGGGTGGCGGGGGTGTGAAACCCCCGCGCCTCGCCTGCGCGGCCCTGCCGCGCGGGCGAGAGAAAGGGAATGCGGGCCCCGGCCCGCTCCTTCTGGAAAGAAAAACGGCCGCCCCGAAGGACGGCCCTGTTCACTCTGCTTCCTGCGTCACTTCTTCTTCGGCGGGACAAAGCGTTTTGACGTATCCCGCGCATCGGCCTTGGGCTTCGGCGGGCGGGCAGCGGGTTTCGCAGCCCCCGGCTTGGCGCGGAAGGGCTTGCCTTCCGCCCCCTCGGCGCGGGGTTTGTAGGCGGGTTTGCCGCCCTCGCCCTTCGGCTTCCAGTCGCCCTTCGGACGCTCGCCCTCGGCCCGCGGCTTCCGCGGCGCCCAGTCACCCTTGCCCTCGGCGGCATGGGACTTGAACCCCGCCGCCCGCGCCGGACGCTCGGCCCCGTCGCCGCGCGGCGCGCCGCCATGGCTCTTGAACCCGGCGGAACGCGGCGCACCGCCCTCGGCCTTCCAGCGCGGCTTGCGCTCGCCCTCCTCGCGGGGCGCGTAGGGACGGCGCTCGCCATCCTCGCGCGGGGCATAGGGCCGCTTCTCGCCATAGGGCTTGCGGTCGCCGCCCTCGCGCGGGGCGTAGGGCTTCTTCTCGTAGGGCTTGCGCTCGCCATCCTCGCGCGGCGCATAGGGGCGCTTCTCGCCATAGGGCTTGCGGTCGCCACCCTCGCGCGGGGCGTAGGGTTTCTTCTCGTAGGGCTTGCGCTCGCCGTCCTCGCGCGGGGCGTAGGGCTTCTTCTCGTAGGGCTTGCGCTCCCCATCCTCGCGCGGGGCGTAGGACTTCTTCTCGTAGGGCTTGCGCTCCCCGTCCTCACGCGCGGCATAGGGCTTCTTCGCAGGGGCCTTGCGCTCGCCATCCGGATGCCATTCCTTCCGCGCCGGCGCAGCAGCAGCCTCGCCCTCGTCCTCCTCGACGATGCGCGGCGGCTTGCCCGAATAGCTCGGCCGTTCCGCCCGCTCCTCGCGCACCGGCTTCGGCGTCACGCGGCGTTCGGGACGTTCCGCACGCTGGGGCCGCTCCGGCCGCTCCATCGACGGCTCGCCCTCCAGCCGTTCCATCATCAGGCCCGGCTCGATTTCCACCATCGCGCCGAACCGCCCCGCGACGGGCTCGGCGATCTGCACCAGCGTATGCTCCTGCTGCACGCGGATCGCGCCGATGCCGTCCTTGGCGATGCCGCCCGTCTCGCAGATCTTGGGCAGCAGCCACCGCGCCTCGGCCCGGCCCGTATGCCCGACCGACAGGCGGTACCAGACCGAAGGCCCGAACTCCCCCCGTTCCCGCACCGGCAGCGCAGCCGGAGGCGGCAGCGAATCCGACAGCACCTCGGGCGCGGACCGCCCCTCGCGCCACAGCCGGACAAAGGCCGCAGCCACCTGCTCCGCGCCATAGCGCTCCAGCAGGGCCGCGCCCATGCCGCCCTCGTCGCCCGGCGCTTCGGCCAGCGTCGGATGGTCCATCAGCCGCGCATCCTCGCGCTCCTGTACCTCGTCCGCGCCCGGCGCCTTGCCCCATTCGGCAACGACCTTGGCCCCGGTCAGCAACCGCTGCGCCTTGCGGAACTCCGCCGGCGGCACGATCAGCGCGGAAACGCCCTTGCGCCCCGCCCGCCCCGTCCGGCCCGACCGGTGCAGCAGCGTCTCGGAATTCGACGGCAGGTCCGCATGGACCACCAACTCCAGCCCCGGCAGGTCGATCCCCCGCGCCGCCACATCCGTGGCGATGCAGACCCGCGCCCGCCCGTCGCGCAGCGCCTGAAGCGCGTGCATCCGCTCCGTCTGGCTCAACTCGCCCGACAGCGCCACCGCCTGGAACCCGCGATTCTGCATCCGGGCGAACAGGTGGTTCACATTCGCCCGCGTCTTGCAGAAGACGATGGCCGTCTGCGCCTCGTAGAACCGCAGCACGTTGAAGATCGCATGTTCCTTGTCCCGCGCCTGCACCGACAGGGCGCGGTATTCGATATCGACATGCTGCTTCGCCTCGCCCTGCGCAACGATCCGCAGCGCGTCGCGCTGGAAGGTGCCCGCCAGCTTCTCGATCTCCTTCGGCACGGTGGCCGAGAACATCAGCGTCCGCCGCTCCTCGGGCGCGGCGCCGAGGATGAATTCCAGATCCTCGGCAAAGCCCAGATCCAGCATCTCGTCCGCCTCGTCCAGAACGACGGCCTTCACCCCCGACAGGTCCAGCGACCCGCGTTCGATATGGTCGCGCAACCGGCCCGGCGTGCCCACCACGATATGCGCCCCGCGCTCCAGCGCGCGCCGTTCGTTGCGGTAATCCATCCCGCCCACGCAAGAGGCCAGCATCGCCCCAGCTTCGGCATAAAGCCACTCGAACTCGCGCCGCACCTGCAGCGCCAGCTCCCGCGTCGGTGCGACGACCAGCGCCAGCGGCTTGTCCGCGAACAGCAGCCGGTCCTGCCCTGCCAGCACATCGCCCGCGATGGCGATGCCGAAGGCGACCGTCTTGCCCGAACCGGTCTGCGCCGACACCAGCAGGTCACGCCCCGCCACGCCTTCGCCCAGAACGGCAGTCTGCACGGCCGTAAGGGACTCGTATCCCTTGGCCGAAAGGGCCGCAGCCAGAGGCGCGGCAATCGTCATGTCTGTCATGTCATTTCCTGAAGGGGCGGCAAAGGCGCCCATGAAGTACCATACGTCGGCACCTCATTCCCCTTCGCAGGACCGGCCTCCCAAACCGCCGCCTGCCCCGGAATCCTCGGGCCGTGCGGGGGGCATAGGGCAAAACGCAGGCTTTGTATACCCGCCTTTCAGAACCGCAGCGTCAGGCGCAGCGCATCGGCCATGTCCGCGGCATCCTGCGCGACCGGATCGCGCAGCTTGCGGCTGCGGTCCGCAGCCGGTCCGGCGTCCCGCACCGGCACGGCGCGTTGCAGGCTGTCCGCCACTTCGGGCAGCAGGCTCCGGCTCAGGACGGTCTCGACCAGTTGCACGGCAACCAGCGGCAGGATGGCAAAGGGGACGGACAGGAGGATGGTTCGGAACATGGGGCAGCACGCGACGGTTTCGGGACTTTCCGGCATGTCTTCAAGAAGCGTGCCGCCACCGTTCGCTGCGTGCTGACAGTTTGCGGTACAGAATGCGGCACAAGGTCCGGTACAGCCGATTCCGCCCTCCCTTGACCCCGCGCCCGCCCTCGCTACCCTGCGCACGCCTTCAACGACTCTCACCTCCCGGAGCGGCAAAAGATGACCCAACGCATTCACCTCGTCTTTGGCGGCGAACTGGTGACACCCGAAAGGAACGTCTTCCGCGACGTGTCCCAGATCCACATCGTGGGCATGTTCCCCGACTACGCATCCGCCTTCTCGGCCTGGAAGGCCGAAGCGCAGCGCACCGTGGACAACGCCCATATGCGCTACTTCATCGCCCATATCCACCGCCTGCGGGACGAGGCGCAGGCCGGTTCCCCGACCGAAGAGCTGGGCGCGTAAGCCCTTCATTACAATGGCCTATTCCCTTGGCCTCACGCTGTACAACCTGTCAGGCCGGCGCGAGTTGGCCGCCTTGTCCGACCGCCCGCCGCGCCCTGCCGGCAGGCTGGTCTGGCTGCATGCCCCTTCGGCCGAACCAGCACGGGCGCTGCTGGAACTGGCGCGGCGGCTGGTGGAAGAGGACGGGCTTCCGGTCCTGCTGACCTGCCCCGATCCGCTGGCCCCGCGCCCCGGCCTCGTGATCCAGCCCCCGCCCCCCGACACCCCGGCCGAGGCGCAGGCCTTCCTGAACCACTGGCGCCCCGAAATCGCGGTCTTTTCCGAAGGCGAGCTCCGCCCCGCCCTGCTGCACGAAGCCGTGGAACGCAAGCTGCCCCTTCTGATGGTCGGCGGGCGAAGCCCTTGTTTTTCAAAGCAAAGGGACGGCTGGTATCCCGGCCTGATGCGCGGCCTGCTGGGCCATTTCCGCGCCGTGCTGACGCTGGATGAACCGTCGGCCCGCGCCTTCCGCAAGGCAGGCGCCACCCTTTCGGCGGTGGAGGTGACAGGGAAACTGGAAGAGGAAAGCGCCGCCCTTCCCTATCTGGAGGCCGAGCGGGATTCGCTTGCCCGCCTGCTTGCCACCCGCCCCGTCTGGCTTGCCGCCGCCCTGCCCGAAGGCGAGGAAGCCGCCATCATCGCCGCCCATCGCGCCGGGTTGCGCCTTGCCCACCGTCTGCTGCTGATCGTCGTGCCGCAGGATGCATCCCGCGCCGAACACCTCGCCCGCCAGATGGAGCAGGAGGAAGGCTGGACCGTCGCCCTGCGGTCCGAAGAACAGGAGCCGGATTCGGAAACCGAGGTCTATATCGCTGATTCCCAAGGCGAACTTGGCCTGTGGTACCGGCTTGCCCCGATCACCTTCCTTGGCGGCAGCCTTGCCGGAAACGGCTGCCTGCGCGACCCGCTGGAACCTGCCGCGCTTGGCTCTGCCATCCTGTATGGTCCGCGCCCCGGCCCCTTCGGCACCACCTTCGGCCGCCTCGGCGCCGCACGCGCCGCACGCGCCGTCGGCTCTGCCACCGATCTGGCCGAGGCGTTGGGCGACCTTCTGTCACCCGACCGCGCCGCGCGTCTGGCACAGGCCGCATGGGCCGTCGCCTCTGACGGGGCCGAGGTGACGGAGCGCGTGGTGGACATGATCCGCCGCGTGATGGACGGGGACGCCTGATGCGCCCCCCCGCCTTCTGGTTCACCCCGCCCGACCGCCCCGCTCTGGCGGCGCGTCTGCTGTCACCGTTCGGTGCAATCTACGCCCGCGCAACGGCCCGCCGCCTGCGCGATACTGGGCACAGGGCGGGTATCCCCGTCCTCTGCGTCGGAAACCTGAACGCGGGCGGCACGGGCAAGACGCCCACGGTGATCGCCCTGCTGGAACGGCTTTCCGCACGCGGCATCGCGGCGCATGTCGTGTCGCGGGGGCATGGCGGCAGGCTGGAGGGTCCGGTGCAGGTCGATGAACGCAGGCACGGCGCAGCAGAGGTGGGGGACGAACCCCTGCTGCTGTCCGCCTTCGCGCCCACATGGGTGGCGAAGGACCGCGCGGCGGGCGTGCGTGCGGCGGAGCAGGCAGGGGCGCGGGCCGTGATCCTCGATGACGGGTTCCAGAACCCCACTGTCCTCAAGGATATCAGCCTGATCGTGGTGGACGCACAGCGCGGTTTCGGCAACGGGCGCTGCCTTCCGGCAGGGCCATTGCGCGAACCCGTGGCGGCGGGGATGGCGCGGGCGGATATGGTGCTGTCGATCGGCGGTGCGCAGGCGCAGGCGGATTTCCTGCGGCAATGGGGGCGGCAGATCACCGTTCCGCATCTGACGGGCGCCTTGCAGCCCCTGCAGATGGGGATGGACTGGCAGGGCCTGCGCGTCATCGCCTTTGCGGGGATCGGGCATCCCGACAAGTTCTTTGCCACGCTGGCGGCCGAGGGTGCGACGCTGGTCCGCACCGTCGCTCTGGACGACCATCAACCCCTGACCGACGCCCTGATGGCACGGCTGGAATTCGACGCCCGCGCCATCGGCGCACAACTGGTGACGACGGAAAAGGACGCGGTGCGCCTGCCCGCATCCTTCCGGCAAAAGGTGCTGACGCTTCCCGTCCGCCTGCGGATCGATGACCCCGCCCCGCTGGACGCGGCGCTGGGGCGGGTGGGACTTTAACGATCCGTTAACCTTTAGCCGGACCCAACACCTCGTCCTGATGCTCGCCCAGTTTCGGCGCGGGACGGTCCAGCGACAGCGTGGCGTCCGAGAAGGTGAAGGGCGACCGGACCCCCGGCACCCCGTCAAGGTCCAGCCGCATCTTGCGGGCGATGACCTGCGGATCGGCGAACACCTCGGACAGGTCGTTGATCGGCCCGGCAGGGACGCCCTGCTCTTCACAAGCCCTTAGAAGATCAGCCTTTTTCCACGAAACCGTCGCCGCCGTGATGGCCTGCGTCATGGCCTCGCGGTTGCGGATGCGGTCGGCATTCGTCAGGTAGTCCGCCGCCTCGGCCATATGGTCCAGCCCGAGGATCGCGCAAAGCTTGCGGTATTGCCCGTCATTTCCAGTGGCAAGGATGATCCACCCGTCCGCACAGTCGAACACGGCATAGGGCGCAAGGTTCGGATGCGCGTTGCCCATCTTCTGCGGGGCCTTGCCGGTGGTCAGGTAGTTCATGTTCTGGTTGGCCATGATCGCGGTCGCCACATCCATCAGCGCCATGTCGATCTGCTGCCCCTTCCCCGTCACCCCGCGCTGCACCAGCGCGGCAAGGATCGCCGTGGCGGCATAGACGCCGGTGAACACATCCGTCACCGCGACGCCCACCTTCTGCGGCTGCCCGTCCGGTTCGCCCGTCACGCTCATCAGACCCGCCATCCCCTGGATGATGAAGTCATATCCCGCGCGGTGGGCATAGGGGCCGGTCTGGCCGAAACCCGTTATGGAACAATAGACAAGCCGGGGATTGACCGCCTGGAGCGACGGCCAGTCCAGCCCGTATTTCGCAAGTCCGCCGACCTTGAAATTCTCGATCACCACATCGGCATCGGCGACAAGCCGGCGCACGACCTCCTGTCCTTCCGGCGTGCGGAAGTCGCAGGTGATGGACCGTTTGCCCCGGTTGGTGGCGTGGAAATAGGCGGCCGACCTGTCGCCGTCCCGTTCCACGAAGGGCGGGCCCCAGCGGCGGGTGTCGTCGCCTTCGGGCGCCTCGACCTTGATGACGTCCGCGCCGAGGTCGGCCAAGGTCTGGCCGGCCCAGGGGCCAGCCAGAATCCGTGCAAGTTCAATGACTTTTATGCCAGCAAGCGGCGCAGGCATGTCATTCGGCCAGCTTGGCGTCGATGATGCCCTTCATGTCGTCATAGGACATGTTGGAGTGTTTTTCGCCGTTGATGATGAAACTGGGAGTGCCTTCGATGCCGTCGGCTTCCATGTTCTTTTCGAAATGGGCGACCATGGCTTCGGCCTTGGCGCCATCCTTGAAGCAGGCGTCGAGCGAAGCGTCGTCGAGACCGGCGGCCTTGCCGATGGTGCGGAGGTTGCCGACCACAACATTTGGGTCATCGGACCCCGCCCACTCCTTCTGCTGGTCGAAGAGCATGTCCACGATTCCGAAATAGCGCATTTCGCCGCCGCAGCGGGCGACCATGGCGGCCCAGAGGCCGTAGCGGTCGAAATAGACCTCGCGGTAGGTGAAGCGGACCTTGCCGGTGTCGATGTAATCGGCCTTCAGCTGCGGCCAGACGGTCGCGTGGAAGTTGGCGCAATGCGGGCAGGTGAAGGAGGCGTATTCGGTGATCTGCACCTTGGCATCCGCAGAACCGATTGAAAAATCGGTGATTTCCACGGGTGCGGCAGCATCTGCCGTGGCTTCCTGTGCCGTGGCCGACAGCGGCAAGAGCGCCGTCAGGGCAAGGGTGGCGGCGGCGGCGAGTGTCTTCAGCATGGCATCGGCCTTTTCATGTTCTGCGACGGTTTAGGATGTTTCGGGCCAGCGCTTCAAGGGCGTCGCGCAGGGCGGGGTCCGCGATGGGCGCGGCGGTTTCCCTTGCCGCGTCAAGGATTTCGGGTGCCGCAGCCTGTGCCGGGTCCTGTGCCGGACCGCGTGCCGACAGGAACTCTGCCTGCCCTTCGGCAAAGCCGGTCGCCGCTGTCTGCGTCAGGGAAATGCGCGATATGGCGGCATAGCCATAGACGGCATTCACCTTTTCGGTGATGCGGGGAAGCTGCATCTGCACCATGGGCGCATGGGCCGATGCCACGAGCAGCGTGAGGGTCGCCCCCAGACCGTCGCGGCTGTAGCCGATGCGGACCGGCCGGGTCATGCGGGCGAGGTCTTCGCCCACCACCTCGGGCCAGTGGGTCAGGAGGCGGGCGACGGCGAAGCCGCGGCTTTCGCCGGCATGGCGGACCGGTTCGCGCAGGAAGCCCGACGCCGGTTCGAACCCGCGCATCCGGCGGGTCGGGTCGGGCGGTGGCAGGGGCTTCTTCGTCATCTGGTCCTTCCGGCTCTGGCCGCTATTGTAGTGACGGCACGCGGCGGTGCAAACGCGGCGCAAGGGAAAGGCATAAAGATTGCGTGACGCGGATGCGAGCGACCTGCAGGCGCGGCTGCTGGACTGGTACGACCGGCACGCGCGGGCGATGCCGTGGCGCGTTCCGCCCGAGGACAGGAAGGCGGGTGTGAAGCCCGATCCCTATCGTGTCTGGCTGTCCGAGGTGATGCTGCAACAGACCACGGTGGCGGCGGTGCGCGACTATTTCCGCCGGTTCACGGACCGCTGGCCCACGGTGGCCGACCTTGCCGCCGCCGAGGATGCGGCCGTGATGGGGGAATGGGCGGGACTTGGCTATTACGCCCGGGCGCGCAACCTGCTGGCCTGTGCGCGGGCGGTCGTGCGGGACCATGGCGGGGTCTTTCCCGCCACGCGCGAGGGGTTGCTGACCCTGCCGGGCATCGGCCCCTATACGGCATCGGCCATCGCCGCGATTGCCCATGACGAGGCGGCGGTCGTGGTGGACGGGAACGTGGAACGCGTCATGGCGCGGCTGTGGCTGGTGGAGGACCCGCTGCCTGCGGCGAAGGCGGAGCTGACACGGCTGGCGGCGTTGCTGACGCCTTCGGAACGGCCGGGCGATCATGCGCAGGCGGTGATGGACCTTGGCGCGACGGTCTGCACGCCCCGTAACCCGGCCTGCGGCATCTGTCCCTGGATGGCGGCCTGCCGCGCCCGTGTGGCGGGGGTGCAGGCGCAACTGCCGCGGAAGGCAGAGAAGGCGGCAAAGCCGGTGCGGCAAGGGGTCCTGTGGATCGCACGGCGGGAGGATGGCGCCTGGCTGGTGGAACGCCGTGCGGCGCGGGGGCTGCTGGGCGGGATGCTGGGCTTTCCGGGGTCCGACTGGGACGGGGCAGGCGGCGGCGCACCGCTGGAACTGGACTGGCAGGAGGTGGGCGAGGTGCGGCACACCTTCACGCATTTCCACCTGATCCTGAGGCTGCAGGTGGCGCGGGCGGGACTTGGCGACAGGCCGATGCGGGGAGAGTTCCTGCCCTTGGGGTCATTCCGGCCCGCCGATCTGCCGACCGTGTTCCGCAAGGGATACGATCTTGCCGCTGGTATCCTTGCACCGTCTTGAGCGGCGCTTGGCATGGGATATGCTTTTGCCGGGGGAAAGGGCAGGCAGGACATGACGGCACGGAAGGACATAGGCGGCATCGGCGGGGCACTTCCCTTCTGGAGTTCGCTTGCCCTTGTCCCGCTTGCCGTCTTCGTGGCGGTGACGGGGGGGTGGAGCATCGTCCTGATGCCGGCTTCGACCTGGTGGCTGTTCACCGTGCTGGACCGGATCATCGGCAAGACCGAGGAAAATGCGGACCCGTCAACACCCGACGCCGCGCTGGGGTGGTACCGGGCGATCACGCTGATCTGGTTTCCGGTGCAATTCGCGCTGCTTTGCTGGCTGCTTTGGTATGTGCCGAGGGCGGATCATCTGGGCGGGTGGGAAAAGGCCGGGGTCTTTTTCGGGATGGGCGTGATTTCGGGGACCATCGGGATCAACTACGCCCATGAGCTGATGCATCAGAAATCGCGGCTGGAGCGGTGGCTGGCCGACCTGCTGCTGGCGCTGGTGCTGTACAGCCATTTCCGGTCGGAACATCTGCGGGTGCATCACGTCTGGGTCGGGACGCCGCGCGATCCGGTGACGGCGCGGTACAACGAAGGGTTCCACCGGTTCTTTCCCCGCGTGCTGGTGCAGTGCCGCCGGTCTGCGTGGCGGGCGGAAGTGGCGATGCTGGCGCGGCGGGGGTTGCCGTGGTGGCACGGGTCCAACCCCTATTGGCGCTATTGGGTGTTGCAGGCGGGGCGGTGCTGCTGGCTGCGGCTCTGGGCGGATGGGTGGGGCTGGGCCTGTTCCTGTTGCAGGCGGCAGTGGCGATCTGGCAGTTGGAGCTGGTGAATTACGTCGAACATTACGGGCTGACGCGGCGGTATCTGGGGGACGGGAAATACGAACATGTGCTGCCCCGCCATTCCTGGAACGCCACCTACCGTGCGTCGAACTGGGTGCTGATCAACCTGCAGCGCCATTCCGACCACCATTACAAGCCGGACCGCCGGTTTCCGCTGTTGCAGACCTATGACGAGGATGACGCCCCGCAGATGCCGCTGGGCTATCCGGTGATGACGCTGGCCGCGATGGTGCCGCCCTTGTGGAAGCGGATCATGAACCGGCGGGTGAAGGCGTGGCGGCAGAAGTTCTATCCCGACATCACGGATTGGCACCCGTATAACAAGGCGCTCAATCCGGTGCAGGGACCCTAGGCGGGGGCGGTCGCCTTCAGGAACAGGCGGACGGCGCGGGCGACATGGGTGCGGAGGACAGCTTCCTCGGGGATGCAGCCGCCGCAGAAGCGGCGTTCGATCGCGTCG
>AYNO01000015.1 GCA_000500915.1 Rhodobacter sp. CACIA14H1 | reverse complement strand
GGCCGTGGATGTCGCCTATGGCGTAGCTGCGCATCGTGCCTGTCCGTCGGTTCGGGGTGGACGCCCGGGGGGTTTCACATCCCGGCGCCAGTGGTTCCTGACCAATGGCGGACCATTGGCACCCCCCGTGGGATATTTGGGAACGGATGAAGGGGCAAGGCGGATTGCCCCTTCATCGCCGTTTTGTCAGGCCACCTCGAATTCCAGCGGTTTGACCTGCTGGAACATGCCGGTGGATTCCAGCGTCTCGACCACCTTGGGATCGATGGGCTGGTCGAGGTAGAGGATGGCGATGGCGTCCTGACCCACGCCGGAACGACCGAGGGTGAAGTTCGCGATGTTGACGTTGTTCTTGCCCATCGTCATGCCCAGAAGGCCGATGATGCCCGGCACGTCCTCGTTCGTGGTGTAGAGCATATGGCGGCCGATTTCGGCGTCGATGTTGATGCCCTTGATCTGGATGAAGCGGGGCTTGCCATCGCTGAAGCAGGTGCCTGCCACGGAGCGTTCGCGTTTGTCCGTGACCATCGTGACCTTGATATAGGCATCGAACACGCCCGTCTTTTCCTGCCGGGTGGTGGAAATCTGGATGCCGCGTTCCTTGGCCACCACGGGGGCGGAGACGAGGTTGACGTCGGGATTGTGCGCCTTGAGCACGCCCGCGATCACCGACTGGTTCAGCGCGGCGAGGTTCATGTCGGCCACGGCGCCGTCATACAGAATGTTGATCGCCTTGATCGGTTCATCGGTCATCTGCCCGATGAAGGCACCGAGGTGGAGGGCGAGTTTCACCCAGGGGCCCATGACGGCCGCTTCTTCCGCCGTGACGTTGGGCATGTTCAGCGCGTTCTGCACCGCGCCGGTGAGCAGGTAGTCGGACATCTGTTCGGCCACCTGCAGGGCCACGTTTTCCTGCGCCTCGGTCGTCGAGGCGCCGAGATGGGGGGTGCAGACGACGTTGGGGTGGTTGAAGAGGACGTTCTCGGTGGCGGGTTCCACCTCGAACACGTCGAGGGCTGCGGCGGCGACATGGCCTGCATCCAGCGCGTCCTTCAGCGCGGCCTCGTCGATCAGGCCGCCACGGGCGCAGTTGATGATGCGGACGCCCTTCTTGGTCTTCGCAAGGTTTTCGCGCGACAGGATGTTGCGGGTCTTGTCCGTCAGCGGCACGTGGAGGGTGATGAAATCGGCGCGGGCGAGGAGGTCGTCGAGTTCGACCTTTGTGACGCCCAGTTGCTTTGCGCGTTCTTCGGACAGGAAGGGGTCATAGGCCACGACCTTCATCTTCAGGCCCACGGCGCGGTCGCAGACGATGCCGCCGATATTGCCCGCGCCGATGACGCCGAGGGTCTTGTTGAAGAGTTCGACGCCCATGAACTTGGACTTTTCCCATTTGCCCGCATGGGTGGAGGCGTTCGCCTCGGGGATCTGCCGGGCGATGGAGAACATCATGGCGATGGCGTGTTCGGCGGTGGTGATGGAATTGCCGAAGGGCGTGTTCATCACGATGACGCCCTTCTTCGAGGCGGCGGGGATGTCCACGTTGTCCACGCCGATCCCGGCGCGACCGACGACCTTCAGATTGGTGGCCGCTTCCAGCAGCTTTTCCGTGACCTTGGTGGCCGAGCGGATGGCGAGGCCGTCATATTGGCCTATCAGTTCGGCCAGCTTTTCCTTGTCCTTGCCGAGTTTCGGCATGTAGTCCACCTCGACCCCGCGGTCGCGGAAGATCTGGACGGCGGTTTCGGAGAGTTCGTCGGAGACGAGGACCTTGGGCATTGTGTCACCTGATGTGTTCGGGGGCATCGCGTCCCGGGCTTGACCCGGGACCTCGCGGGATGGGGAGGCCCCGGGTCAGGCCCGGGGCGGGGTTTGCTCAGGCCGCTTGGGCCAGCGCCGCGATTTCGGCGTGGAAGGCGTGGGCGATCCACGGCATCAGGGCGGCAACATCGGCGGTTTCCACCGTCGATCCGCACCAGATGCGCAGGCCGGGGGGCGCGTCGCGGTAGGCGCCGACGTCATAGGCGACGCCTGCCTTTTCCAGCCGCTTCGCCACGGCCTTGGCGAAGGCCGCGCCGTCGGTGATGCGGGGATCGGTGAATTTCAGGCAGACCGAGGTGGTGGAGGCGGTCGCCGCGTCTTCGGCAAGGTTCGCGATCCACGGGTTCGCGGCGCAGAAATCCCAGACGGTGCGGGCGTTTGCCTCGGCCCGGGCGACCAGGCCCTTCAGCCCGCCCACGGATTTCGCCCATTTCAGCGCGACGAGGTAATCTTCCACTGCCAGCATGGAGGGGGTGTTGATCGTTTCGCCCACGAAGATGCCGTCAATCAACTTGCCCTTCGACGTCAGGCGGAAGATCTTGGGCAGGGGCCATGCGGGGGTGTAGGTTTCCAGCCGTTCCACCGCTCGCGGCGACAGGATCAGCATCCCGTGCGCGCCTTCGCCGCCCAGCACCTTCTGCCAGGAGAAGGTGGTGACGTCGAGCTTGTCCCACGGCAGGTCCATCGCAAAGGCGGCCGAGGTGGCGTCGC
Source organism: Rhodobacter sp. CACIA14H1 (assembly GCA_000500915.1). Classification (GTDB taxonomy): domain Bacteria; phylum Pseudomonadota; class Alphaproteobacteria; order Rhodobacterales; family Rhodobacteraceae; genus Paragemmobacter. The sequence goes on along the minus strand of AYNO01000015.1, from coordinate 35,466 downwards.
AGATAGTAAGCCCTTGGCGAGTCGCGGGAATTGCGTCACCATTCGGGACGCGGACGCCGGAGGTGGTGCCGTTCCAGGTGAAGACCACATCGGCGTCGAAGTTGACGGTCGTCAGGTCCACGATCTGGCCGTAGGGGGCCTTTTTCACGGTGGCGTCGAGTTTAAGCTGTTTCACCACATCGGTGACCCAGCCTTCGCCGAAGCTTTCCCACGCCAGCATTTCGACGGGGCGGGCGCCCAGCATCGTCCACATCGCCATTTCGACCGCGCCGGTGTCGGAGCCGGGGACGATGCCGATGCGGTAATCGGCGGGGACGTTCAGGATGTCGCGGGTAAGGTCGATGGCTTCCTGCAGCTTCGCCTTGCCGATGGCGGCGCGGTGCGACCGGCCCAAGGGGGCGTCGGCGAGGTGGTTCAGGGTGAAGCCGGGGATCTTGGCGCAGGGGCCGGAGGAGAAGCGCGGATTGGCCGGGCGCTTGGCCGGCGGAGTCAGGTCTGTCATGGTAGCCTTCCAGCTAAAAGCCCCTCGTTGGGGAGGGGTGTCCCGCCGTCGGGGATAACGGGGCGGACGGGGTGGCACAAGCCGGAAAATTGCCCTAAAGCGGCGGAACGTCGCGTGAAAGCGACGGATTTCTCCACTATCGGAAACTCCATGTATATCGCCACGCTGCTGACCGATCCCGAAACGCCCGTTCTTGACCGCGCCACCGTAGAGTCCGTGCGGAACGCCTGGGGCGGGGGGGATGCGGTCTGGCTGGACCCCGGTGTGGCAGCGGAATTTCCGTTGGAAACCATACCCTTGAACCGGTGGGAGGTGTGGGAGGGGCTGCAATCGCTGCGCGTCGATCTGGTGGTGCAGAAGGCGGAGGGGCGGCGGAAGCGGGTGCTGCTGGCGGATATGGACTCCACGATGATCCGGCAGGAATGCATCGACGAGCTGGCGGACGAGGCCGGGGTCGGGGCGCGGGTGGCCGAGATCACGCGTCGGGCGATGAATGGCGCGCTGGATTTCGAAGCGGCGTTGCGCGAGCGGGTCGGTTTGTTGAAGGGCTTGCCGGTGGCGGTGATCGACCGGGTGATCCGCGACCGGATCACGCTGATGCCGGGGGGGCCTGCGCTGGTGGCGACGATGCGGGCGAATGGCGCCTATGCGGCGCTGGTATCGGGGGGGTTCACGGCCTTCACCGCGCGGATCGCGGGGGTGCTGGGGTTTGACGAAAACCGTGCCAACACGTTGAATTCTGAGGGTGATTTCCTGTCAGGAACCGTGGCGGAGCCGATCCTTGGCAAGCAGGCGAAGGTGGATGCGCTGGTGGATATCTGTGCGCGGCTGGGGATTTCCGAATCAGAGGTCATGGCGGTGGGCGACGGGGCAAATGATTTAGGAATGCTTAAGCGGGCGGGCGCAGGCGTTGCGCTTCATGCAAAGCCCGTGGTGGCGGCGGAGTGCGAGATACGGATCAATCATGGGGACCTGACGGCGCTGCTGTTCATCCAGGGGTATCTGCGGGAGGAGTTTGTCTGACGGTCGGGAAAGCGAAGTCTGACGCAGACTTCGCGGCGGTTTCTGGTGCAGAAACCGCTTTTCTGAGGGGCGTTTGCAAACAGCGGATTACCGCGCCGTTCCGTCAGTTCGCCGGAGCCTGCGGCGTGAGGAGACCCGCTGCTTCCATCTCCTTGCGCGTGGGATACCACATCGTTCCCATGCCCAGCGCGACGACCTTGACCGCGAAATCGGGGCTGACGCCATGGGTCAGCAGATGCGTCACCAGCTTGTTCGCGTCGCGCTGGCCTTCGTCGTAAACCCATTCGGCAAAAGCGAATTCGTCCTTCCAGCCGCTTTCTTCGTGCCAGTCCTCGTAATAGCTGCGGATCGACTCCGCGCTCCAGCTTGACGGGTGCAGGCCGATCCGGCCGCCCTTGTTCATCCGCCGTTCCGTGCCTGCGGCGAAGATGACGGCGCAGGCCGAGGCGCATTCGCCTTCGACTTCCGTCTTGAGTCCGTAGTCGGACAGGATGGCGGCCATTTCATAGGCCGCCTCGATATACCCGCCGTCGGAGGTGAGGCGCATGGTGTCGAGCCGGTCTTCGTGGCGCGACAGGATGGAGCGGAGGGTGTCGATATCCTCATAGGCGATGTCGCCGACGGTATCGGCCGGGGTCATGCCGGAGGCGGGGTCGATGCGGGTCGCATCGACGGGGAAGGATGTGTTGTAGATCAGGACGTTGTCGTCCAGCGTGAAGCGCGTCTGCGCCAGCGCGGGCGTTGCGGCAAGCAGGAGGAGGGCGGTGGTCAGGGCGCGCAATTCGTCCTCCGGTTCAAGGGGTTGGGGAAGGATGCGGCGAAGCGGGCAGGGGCGCAAGGGGGGTTAACTTCGGGGTTTACTTCGGCCATGGCCGGGGGGATGAAGGCCGCATGATCCTTGAAGTTCTGCCCCATATCGTCGTCCTGCTGGTGCTGGCTGCCTTTCTGGCGGGGTTCGTCGATTCGATTGCGGGGGGCGGGGGGCTGATCTCGGTTCCGGCCCTGCTGCTGGCGGGGGCGTCGCCGATCGAGGCCTTGGCGACGAACAAGTTGCAGGGGACCTTCGGCGCGGCGACGGCGACGGTGACCTATGCGCGGGCGGGGCATGTGCGGTTGCGCCAACAGCTTGGAATGGCTGTGATTTCCGCGATTGGCGGGGCGCTGGGCGCGTTGGTGGCGCATCTGGTGCCGGTGGGGGTGTTGCGGGTCGTGATGCCTGTGATCCTTGTGGCGGTGGCGCTTTTTTTCGCGCTGAAACCGGGGCTTAGCGACGGGGACAGGGCGCAGCGGATGCGGCCCGGGGTGTTTGCGGTGACGGCGGTGCCGTTGATCGCGGCCTATGACGGGTTCTTCGGGCCGGGCACGGGATCGTTCTTCATGCTGGCCTTCGTGATGCTGGCGGGGTTCGGGGTGCTGAAGGCCACAGCGCATACGAAGCTTTTGAATTTCGCCAGCAATATCGGGAGTTTGGCCGTGTTCATCCCGTCCGGTGCGATGTGGTGGGCGGTAGGGCTGTGCATGGCGGCGGCGCAGGTTCTGGGGGCGTCGATCGGGGCAAGGCTGGCGATGCGGGTGGGGGCCGGGCTGATCAAGCCGCTGCTGGTGGTGACATCCTCGGCCATGGCGGCGCGGCTGTTGTGGCAGGCCTTTTCCGGCTGAAGGCGCGAAAACGGCCGTACCGGGAACTGTGCCGCAGAGTGTACCGCAAACTGTCAGCACGCAGCGGGCGGTGAGGCGGTTTTTCGTTAGGGCATGAAGGGCGGCGGACAGACAGCGCCCTATGGGCGTTCTGTCTGGACGTAGCGGGCGACCCTGATATCGGAGGAGCGGCTGCGCGTGCGGGCGATGTCGTGACTGGTCTGCATCCGGAGCAGGGTGTCCATCGACAGGCCGAAGGCCTTTTCGACGCGCAGCGCCATTTCGGGGGACAGGCTGGCGCGCCCGTTCAGGAGGGCGGACAAGGCGGCGCGGGTCACGCCGAGGACTTCGGCGGCACGGGTGACGGACAGGCCGAGCGGGACGATGATTTCTTCGCGCAGGAAGGGGCCGGGATGGGCGGGGTTTTGCAGATGGAGGTCGCTGGGCATGGGGGCGGATCCTAATGGTAGTCCTGATCGTCGAGGTCGATGATTTCCAGCGCGTCACCGTCAATGAGGAAGGTCAGGCGCCAGTTGCGTGTGACAGTCAGGCTCCATCTTCCGCGAAGGTCACCGGTCAGGAGATGGGCGTTCCATGACGGGATGGCCCTCAGTTCGTCTTCGTGCTGCATCGCCTGCAGGAAGGAGAGGATGCGGCGGAGTTTCTCGACGACCTGCGGCTGCAGACCGGAAGGGTCGTCCCTTTCGATGAAACGGCGGAGTCCCTTGTGAAGGACGTTTCTGATCTTCATTCGGGGTTACTGGCGGGGGCACTGGCACGCGGTGGAAATCGTATAGTGTCGCTTTACACCATGCAGGGTCTTTGCACAACCGATCAGGTGCCCCAATCCGCACCCTGCATCTCGCGCAGGCGGGAGGCGGTGCGTTCGAATTCGAAGGCGCCGGTGCCTTCGATATAGAGCCGTTCCGGTTCGTCGGCGGCCGAGCAGATCAGCCGCACCTTCGCCTCGTACAGCGCGTCGATGAGGGTGACGAAGCGTTTGGCCTCGTTGTAGTTGGAGGCGGAGAGCTGGGGGATGCCCTCGAGGATCAGGACGCGGACGGCCTGTGCGAGGGCGAGGTAATCGGCCGGGCCGAGGGGGCGGGCGCAGAGGTCCCAGAAGGTGGCGCGGGCGGTGCCGTTGGCGAAGCGGGGGAGTTCCACGCTGCGGCCGTTGACGGCGAGGCGCAGGGGTTCGCCCGCCGCGCCGCCGGTCAGGTCGGACCAGATGGCATCGATATCGGCCTTCACCTTGCCGGCAGGGTGGAAATAGACCTTTGCCCCTTGCAGGCGGTGCTGGCGGTAGTCGGTCGGGCTTTCCAGATGCACCACTTCCAGCCGGTCGCGGAGAAGGTCGATGAAGGGCAGGAAGAGGGCGCGGTTCAGCCCGTCCTTGTAGAGGTCTTCGGGCGGGCGGTTGGAGGTGGTGACGATCACCACCCCCCCTGCCAGCAGCTTTTCGAACAGGCGGCCCACGACCATGGCGTCGGTGATGTCTGTCACCTGCATCTCGTCGAAGGCCAGCAGGCGGGTGTCGCGCAGGATCGCGTCGGCCACGGGGGCGAGCGGGTCTTCCACCCCGCGTTTGCGGGCGTCGTGCATCCCGCGGTGGATGTCCTGCATGAAGGCGTGGAAGTGGACGCGACGTTTCTGGCGGATGTCGGTGGCGTCGGTGAAGAGGTCCATCAGCATCGACTTGCCGCGCCCGACCCCGCCCCAGAGATACAGCCCCCGGGGCGGCGTGATGGGCTTTGCGAAGAGGCCCGCGAAAAGCCCGACGCGGCGGTCGGCGTTGCGTTCCAGCCAGTCGCGCAGGGCGTCCAGTTGCGGCAGCACGGCGTGTTGCGCCGGATCGGCGCGGAGCGATCCTTCGGCGACGCGGGATTCGTAGAGTTCGGTCAGGGTTTTCCGCATACCGTTGCATACCGCGCCGGAAGGGCCGTGGGAAGCACCCGCTTCGGCCCCGGCCTACGGCAGGGCGCAGGGGATACATCCGTTGGGATGGGGCACATTCCTTTCGAGATTGCTTATGACCAACCGGAACAGTCCACTGCTTCGACGGTCGTGGCAATGTGCAGGCGAAGATATGCGCGAGTCGCTTTAGCGCAGGAACGAGGCCGAAAACCATGACCGACGCGACCCACGGACTGCCGACCTATGACACGAACCCGGATTTCGGCCGTGCCTACCGCGTGGCGGGCGATACCGTTCCGTCGTTCAGCCTGCCTGCCGGCTGGTGGATCCTTCCGTCCGTGATGGGCGGGGCGGCGGGTTGGGCCTTGCTGTTCAAGGCGATCTTCTTCTGATCTGGATGCCTAAATCCCGCGGGGGTGTTGCCGTTGAAGGATGACGGAACGCCGCGCAGGAGGAAGGAATGGCAGTCGCCCATCTTTACGGCTTGAAACCCGCAGCGACGGACGCACCGCGCGCGCCGCGGATGTTCGTCGAACCGGAGGATTTCGCCTCGGTCGCCGACCTTGCACGGTCCATCGCCGGGGTCGAGCGTGCCTGCATCCGCCTGCAGGACGAAGAGACGGGCGAGATGCGGATCGCGTTCTTTCCCGCGCTGCCCGGTGTGGCGGATATCCCGCCGACGCTGCTGCCCAACGGGCGCGGGCTTTCGCAGATGGACGGGCCTTCGCTGACGCAGGAGATGGCGGCGGCGGGATTGCCCGATCTGGCCTTCTGGGCGGGGTTCGCGCTGAAATCGCCGAACGGGCGGGTGCTGGGCGTGCTGGGCCTGATGGATGCCACGCACCGCCACCTGCCGGAGGCGGTGCTGCAGCAATTGAACCAGCTTGCAGGCATCCTGTCGGTCGGCATCGGCATGGCGGCATCGGTCATCCGTGTGCTGGCGCGGCAGACGCTGGGCGTGATCGAGGATGTGGCCGAGGTGGAGGAAGGCGCGGCGTCGCCTGCGCTGACGGGTCTGATGCGCTATGCGTCGGGGCGGTTGCCGTCCAGTGCCGAGGCGATGGCGATGCGGATCGCGGGGCTGGCCGACCTGTCGGACGGGGCGCTGCTGCTGACGCCGCCTGCCAAGGCGATCCTCTACACGCACGGGTTCCGGCTGAGCAATCCGCAGGGGATGAAACTGCCCGAGCCCGACGCGGTGCCGGAGCCGGAGCCGGAGGCGTTCCGCCCGATGGCGCGGCTGCGGATCGGCGAGGTGCATCACGACATCGCGCGGGACGAGGAGACGGACAAGTTCGCCTTCCGGATCACCGGCAGCGGGCAGGACTGGGTGCTGCTGGACAACGGGCTTGAGGAAGGCTGGCCGGAGATGGCGGCCGAGATCATCAAGCGGACGCGGAATGCGACTTTCGACTATGTGCGGATGCACATGATCCACAAGCGCGACGCCGACATGCCGGCGGGCGAGTTCCTGTATGACCTCTACGGGATGGAATGGTCGGTGCGGGGCAGCCCCGCCATGGCCGAGGCGCGTGGCGCGGACGGGGTGTGGCGGGCCTTCGAGGCGGGCGATATCGCCGCCGACGCGCCGCGCGACTTTTCGGCGCGGGCGGCGTTCACGGCCATTCCCGGGCTGGCCGAACGGATCGCGGCGGATGTGCATGAATGGTCCAAGCGGATCGCCGCCGGGTCGGAGATCACGCCGGTCTTCGGGTGATCATTCCTCTTCCATCGCGTTGATGCTTTCACGGAGGCGGCCGACGGCCGCCTTCTTGATCTGCGACACGCGGCCCGTGGTCACGCCGAGGATTTCGGCGATTTCATAGACGTTCAGTTCCTCGACGAAATAGAGCTGCAGGACCAGCGCCTCGCGTTCGGGCAGCTGGCCGAGGGCGCGGCGGAGCATCTTGCGCATCTCGTCCTGCTGCATCTTGTCCTCGACCGTGCGGGCGGCGTCGGAGAAGAGGAGGGAGTGGTCGGTATAGACCTCGTCCAGCGATTTGATCTGGCTGGCGCCGAACTGGGTTTCCCAGTCTTCCAGTTCCGCAACGGTCAGGCCCATGTCGGTGGCGATCTCGTGCTTTTCGGGGGTGCGGAGGAGTTGCTGTTCCAGCTTCTGGGTTGAGGCGCGCATCTTCTGCTGCATGACGATGGTGGCGCGGCAGAGCGAGGAGGAGGCGCGCAGGTAGTCGATGATGGAGCCGCGGATGCGGATGGCGGCATAGGCGGCGAAGGTGGCGCCCTGGCGCGGGGAATAGCGCTGGGCGGCATCGACGAGGCCCATGTAGCCGACCTGCAGCATGTCGTCGATTTCGGCCATGCGGCCGACGCGGCCGTGCAGGTGCCACGCGATCTTGCGCACCAGGTCCATGTGGGAGCGGACCAGCCGTTCGGGCGAGGGGCCGTCCTGTTCGGGATAGCGTTTGGCAAGCATCATTCGCGCCCTTTGTTGGAAGGTTCGGGAAGGCGGGTCATCCGGCGGCCGCCGCGGTTGCGGGGGTCCAGCCGGTGGCCCAGCGATGAAGGTCGGAAGCAGCGGGGCGGGAGAGGCTGCGGACCAGCCCCGTTCCTGCCGCGATCCGGGTGAGTTTCAGGCCGGCATCGGCGATGGCGTCGAGTTCGGCGCGTTCGGGCCACCACAGGTCCAGCCCCGTGAGGGTGACGGTGGGGGCAAAGGCCTGCCAGTCGCGGCAGAGCCTTGCGGTGCGGGACGGGTGCAGGCCGGCGGGCAGGCAGAGCACCGGTTCCGCGCCCGCGGTTTCGACGAGCCGTGCCGTCAGGGTGGGGGCATCGGCCGGGATGTCGGACAGGTCCACGATCTGGGGCGCATGGGGGGCGGGGTCGGGCAGGTACATGGCCTGCATCGTGGTCGGGCGGTCGATGGCCAGGCCCATGAGCCGCGCCCAGCCGCGCAGGCGGTCTTCGACCAGCGCGGCAGCGGGGCGGGGGGCGACGATCTGCGGGCGCAGCGTCGGGTCATCCAGCATCAGTTGCGCGGCGATGCGGGCGGCGAGCATGGATTTGCCCGCGCCGGGGGGGCCAGCGACGAGGATGCGGGTGACGGGATCGGGGGCGAGGCCGTCGGGCAGCAGCAGGCGGCGGGCGAGGGCGGTCATCGGGTCGGCGGGGGCCGGCCGCACCGCTTCGCGCTGGAAGGCCTGCGCGAAGCTGGCGGGTTGCGCGGGGGCTGCTTCGGCATCGGGGGGAAGCGCGGTCAGTTCCACCTCGCCGTCCACATGGCGGGTGGACAGGATCAGCGCGTCGGGGCCGAGGCGGCGGAGCAGTTCCTCCATCGCCTTGTGGGTGTTGGCGGCGCGGACGGTGACGGGGGTCATGCATCACCCCCCGTGCGTGGCAATTGCTGCTGGCCGCCGATGGAGGAGACGACTTCGACGCGGCGGTTGTCGGGCAGTTCGTTGATGCCCATGACGATGGCATCGGGCAGGTGGGGGCGCAGGAATTGCGCGAAGCTGCGGCGCAACTGGCCCGCGACGATCAGCACGGCCTGTTTCCCCTGCCCCTGCGCGGTGTCGAGCGCCTCCGAGATCGACTTGACCAGCGTTCCGGCAAGGCCGTTGTCGAGGATCAGCCCGTCCTCGCCCTGACGGCGGGCGCGGATGAGGAGCTGTTCCAGTTCCGGGTCCAGCGTGACCAAAGGCAGGGGCGTGTTGATCGGCACCATCTGCTGCAGCAGCAGCGGGATCAGCATGGGGCGCAGGGATTCCGCCATGTCCGCGGCCGACAGGTTGCGGGGGGCGAGTTCGGCCACGCCTTCGAGGATGCGGCGCAGGTCGCCGATGGGGATGCGTTCTGCCAGCAGCGTGCGCAGCACCGCCGTGACGGTGTGCAGCGGGACGAGTTTCGGCACCACCGCATTGACGAGGGTGGGCGAGACGCGGGCCAGAGTGTCGAGCAGCACCTGCACGTCATCGGGGCCGATCAGGTCCGCCGCGTGCTTGTAGAGGAGTTGCGACAGGTGGGTGGCGATGACGGATTCGGGTTCCACGACCACATGGTCGTCTGCCTCGGCCTCGGGCAGCTGGTGGGGAAGGATCCAGACGGCATCCAGACCGAAGGAGGGGTCCTTGACCTCGATCCCCTTCATCTTGCGGGTGGAATTCGCGCCGGGGATGGCGAGTTTGCGGTCGGGATGGATGGTGTCTTCGCCCCGGATCACCTGCCCGATGCGGATGCGGTACTGGTTGGGCGACAGGGTCAGGTCGTCGCGGATGCGGACGCCGGGGACGACGAAGCCCATCGCCTTCGACACCTCGCGCCGGATGGCGGTGATGCGCTGGACCAATGCGCCGCCGCCTTCGCCCGCAAGCGGGATCAGCGCGTAGCCGATCTGGAGCGAGACGGGCGCGTGGTCGGTCACGTCGTCGGGGGTGATGGCTTCGGTGCCGGGCTTGGCGGGTTCGGCCGGTCCGGCGGCGGTGGCGGTGGCTGCGGGTTCGTCGCTTGCGGGGTTCACATCGCGGCGGCCGAACCATGCGATGAGCGCGGCAGCGGTGGCACCGGTCAGGAAGATGCCGTTGGGCATTCCGGGGACGAGTCCCACGATGGCCATGACGCCCGCGACCGGCAGCCATGCCTGCCGCAGGTGGATCTGTTTGGCGATCAGCCCCGACATGTCATGCGCCGAGGAGACGCGGGTGACGATGATGGCGGTGGCGATGGACAAAAGCAGCGCGGGAATCTGCGCGACGAGGCCGTCACCGATGGACAGCAGGACATAGGTATGCCCCGCCTGCGACAGGTCGAGATCGTGCTGGAGCGTGCCGATCAGGATGCCGCCGATGATGTTGACGGCAAGGATCAGGATGCCCGCGACGGCATCGCCCTTCACGAATTTCCCCGCACCGTCCATCGCGCCGTAGAAATCCGCCTCGGCCGCGACTTCGGCGCGGCGGGTGCGGGCCTCGTCCGGTGTCAGAAGTCCGGCATTCAGGTCGGCGTCGATGGCCATCTGCTTGCCGGGCATCGCGTCGAGGGTGAAGCGGGCCGACACTTCGGACACGCGGCTTGCGCCCTTGGTGATGACGACGAGGTTGATGATGACGAGGATGGTGAAGACGAGGATGCCGACCACGAGGTTGCCGGCGATGACGAATTCCCCGAAGGCCTGGATCACCTTGCCGGCGGAGTCGTGGCCGGTATGGCCCTGGGACAGGACGATGCGGGTGGAGGCCACGTTCAGCGCCAGCCGGAACACGGTGGCGATCAGAAGGAGGCTGGGAAAGCTGGAGAAATCGAGCGGGCGGTAGCTGTAGAGCGCGACCATCAGGATCACGAGCGACAGCAGGATGTTGGTGACGAAGAAGATGTCCAGCAGGATGACGGGCAGCGGCAGCACCATCATGCCGATGATGGCAAGGATGCCCACGGGCAGGGCGAGCCCGCCCATGCTGGCGGCGAGACCGGGCTTTGCGGCGGTGTCGCTCATGCGGCTGTGTCCTTGGGATCGGGCGTCATGTTTCCGTCAGTCCGGGGGTCGTTCGGCAATCGAGGCGGATGCTGCAAAGGGCGTGCCAGACGGGTCCGGGACGGGTGGCGCGGGCTGGCACGGGGATTGCAGGCCGTCGGGCGATGTGACCTGTGAGGAGCCCGCGAGATGCGCCCCGCCCTTTTGCCGATGCTGCCCGTGATCGCCCTGTCCGCCTGCGTGCAGGCGCCGCCCACGGCAACGGAGTCGCTGCCGCTGAGCGCGACGGAGACGACGGAGCAGCTTGCCGAGGTGAAGGACAATCTGGATGCGGCGGACCGGATGAACGCGCCGCCGCCCGCGGCGGTTGCCGCGTCGGAGGTGCGGCCGCTGAAGGGGCTGGGCTTCGCGCAGATCGCGGGGCAGCCCGGCAAGACGCAGAACGAGAAGCGGCTGATGGCGATCCGTGCGGCGCGGATGGATGCGCTGCGCGACCTGACCGAGCAGGTGCATGGCATCCGGATTTCGGCATCGACCACGGTGCGCGATGCCGTGGTGCAGGATGACAGCCTGTCGGCGGTGGTGCAGGGCACCTTGCGCGGGGCGCGGACCCTGCGCGTGTCGCCGTCGGGGTCGGACAGTTACGAGGTGGAGATGGTGCTGGACCGCGAGACGGTGGCCTATATCGTCCGTGCGCTGAAGGGGCAGGTGTGATGCGGTTCGTCCTGGCCCTGCTGCTGGTCCTTGCGGCGCTGCCGGTGCGGGCGGCGGAGGGGCTGGTGGTGCAGGCGACGGGCTTTGCCATCCAGTCGGGGGCCGAGGATGCCGCCAGCGCCAAGCGGCGGGCGGTCGCGGATGCGCTGTTGCAGGCGGCGCTGAGTGGCGGGGCCTCGGTCACGGGACATACGGCGGTGGACCGCAGCGTGGTGACGGCGGATCTGCTGATCGTGCGGCCGGTGGGGCGGGTGCTGCGGCATTCCGTGATCGCGCTGGAGCGGAACGGGGATACCTGGACCGCGACGGTGGAGGCGCTGGTGGGGCTGGGGCCGGTGGGGGTCTGCGACAGCCGCCGCAATCTGGTGGTGACGGTCTATGCGCCGGTGATTTCGGTGTCCCCGCAGGCGCCCGCCTGGACGGAGCCGCTGGCGATGGAGGTGGCGAAGGCGCTGGTGCGGCGGCTGGAGGCGCATCCGGCGACGGAGCTGGTGCGGGTGACGGACCGGGAGATGCCGCGTTTCGGCAAGGACCGCGAGGCGACGGATTACGAGGTGCTGACCAAGGGGTCGGTTCGGATGAAGGAGGGCGACCATGCCTTCATCCCGGTGATCGAGATCGGCGTGGGCGGGCGCGGGGCGCGGGCGGATCTGGCGATGGACCTGACCATGGTCCTGATCGGCGGCAATGGCGAGGAGGTCCGGCAGGGCGTGCGGCGGACGGTGAAGCTGCCGGGGGCATCGCCGCTGGGCCGGTTGGCCGTGATGGTGGAGCCGGACCGGCGGCAGATGGCGGCGCGGCTGACCGAGGGGCTGCAGCGCGAGATGGACGCGCTGCTGGATGTGGAGACGTGCAAGCCGGTGCTGGCGGCGCTGAAGGTTTCGGGCGGGACGATTTCCGCGCCGGTGGGGCGGCGGCAGGGACTGTCGCGCGGGTCCATCGCCTTTACCGCCGACAGGGACAATTCGACCGAGATGCTGGAGGTCGTGGAACTGGGGGCGGAGCGGGTCGTGCTGCGGCCGCTGGACCCGGGGCGTCCGGCCAAGGCCTTTGCGGGGCGTCCGGTGCGGTTTCTGGAGGCGGGGCTATGAGGGCGCTGGCCTTCGTCCTGCTGGCCGCGCCTGCCATGGCGGCGGATTACGCGGGCGGCGTGCCGGGGGCCGAGGTGGGCCGTCTGGTCCGCGCCGCGATGGCGGCGGCGGGCGAGGCGGTGCCGGATTTCCCCGATCCGGCGCGGGCCTTTCCCGCCTGTAACGGGGTGCCGGTGGTGGTGCCGCGTCAGGGAAGCTGGTCCACCGCCGAGGTCCGCTGTGACGGGCCTGTCTGGAGCCGTGCGGTCAGGACGGGGGCGGTGTCGCCGTCGGCCCTGCCGGTGGCGGTGGAGGCGGCGGCGGCGGGGCCTGCCGTGGTGACGCTGTCGCGCAGCGTGCCGAAGGGCGCGGTGCTGACGGCGGAGGATCTGGTGCTGGCCCCTGCGGGGGCGCGGGCGCCGGACGGAATCTTTACCAGACTGGGAGATGTCGTCGGCCGCCGGACCCGCGCCGCGCTGGGCGAGGGGAAACCGGTCCTGCTGCGGCAACTGGAGCCTGTCTGGCTGGTCGGGAAGGGAAATCCGCTGGTTCTTGTGGCAGAAGCAGGGGGTTTGGCCGTTTCGGCCCCTGCCGAGGCGCTGGAGGACGGGGCGATGGGGGATGTGATCCGCGTGGCCAACCTGTCGAGCGGCCGGATCGTGAAAGCTGTCGTCACGGGACCCGGAACCGTGACGGCACAGACTAACATGCGCTGAACTGAGTCCGTAAAGACAGCTAAACGGAGGCTCTCATGGTAGAACCAATCTCTACATCAGCCGCACGACCCCGGATCGCAAGGCCGGGCGAGGATGCAGGCTTGCCGGTGCAGGGTTCCGCCGTCGGGGTGGCGTCAGCAGCTGTGCCCCCGTCCGCCGGAGACAGCGTGACGCTCAGCCAGACCGCGCAGGCGCTGCCCGAGGAGTTGAAGGGCGGGCCACCGATGGACCTGACCATCGTGGCACGGATCAAGGAGGCGATTGCCGAGGGGAGGTATCCGATCGATCTGGAGAAGATCACGGACAGCCTTTTCGAGAATTACATGGAACTCGTGTCCTGATCCGGACCGCCCCGACGCTGCCCAACTGACCTGACGACCCGGAGCCTGCTGATGACGACTGGCATGATCGCCGCCCTCCTTGCCACCTTGCTGGCGGGGGTTTCCCTTCTGACACTTGGCCTGATGCGGGGGCGCCGGCGGGCTGTGGCGGCTTCGGCTGCCGCCGAGGCCGACACGCTTGCGGGTCCGGTGGCCGAGGAGCTGGCAGCGCGGGTGGAAGGGTTGATCGCGGAACAGACGCGGGCGCAGAGCGATGCGCTGGCCGGCCTGCGGGCGGATATCCAGCATCTGAAATCGGATGTGGAATGGCTGGCGGGCGAGCGGATGATCGAACAGGCCATCGCCCTTGCGCAGAGCGGGGTGGAACCGGATGACATCGGGCGCGAACTGGGACTGACCCGCGAGGCGGCCGAGACGATCACGACATTCCGCAAGCACTGAGCTCCGGGCGGAAGACAGGGGGCCGGGTGGAGCGATCCGCCCGGCCCTTTCCATTCGGGAAGCGGCCTGCGTCAGGGCAGGGTGGCGCAGATGGTCTGGCCCTGCATCGCGCCCTGGCAGAGGGCGGCAAGCTGGTCGATGGCGGCCTGCTGCACGGCGAGGCGGTCCTGGGTCGATCCGTTCCAGCGTGGCGTCGCGGGCGGCGGCGGCGGCAGGCGTGCCGAGCGCGGCGGAAAGCGCCTGCCAGACATAGCTGCCCTGCAGATCCGGTTCCGGCAGGAGGTCGGACAGGAGGACGGACCGTTCCAGCATGGCGCGGCCTTCGCCCGCCGCGATGCGGGGGTCGAGGTCGGCATTGATGCGGGCGGCGGTTTCCGCGCGCAGGTCCGGCGTGACCTGTCCGGCGAGGCGGGCCAGCAGGGCGGGGGCGGCGGGGATGCCGGACAGACGGGCCCGCCAGCCCCAGTAGAGCGACTCGCGCACGTTCTGCGGGACACCGATGCCTTCGAGGTAGAGCGGGGCAAGGTTGAACTGCGCGTCGCCGTCGCCTGCCTGTGCCAGGCCGTGGAAGATCGCCGCCGCCTCTGGCGCGTTGCCGGCACGGAGGGCGGCGATGGCGGCGGCCGTGTCCGTTCCGGCGCCTGATCGCGTGCCGGTCTCTGCCCCCTGCGGGGCGGCGAGTGCGGGTGCGGCGAGGAGCATAAGGAGCAGCGCGGGGCGGATCATCGGGCGGCCGTCAGGACGAGTTGCAGATAGAGCAGGCGTTTGCGCGGCATGGCGCGGATGGTGCGTTCATAGACCACGACCTGCGGGCGGGTGGTGCCTTCGGTGACGAAGTCGATCTCGATCGAGTCGGGCAGGAAGACATCGTAATAGGCCAGCGTTCCCACCGGATCGGCGGCAAAGCGGTCGCGGAAGCCCGGATCGATCCAGATGCGGGCAAGGGCGCGGCCGAGGATTTCGGGCAGGTGCCGTTCCACCTGCGCCCGGTTGCGCAGGCGCGTCTCGCGCTTGACGAGGTCGTAGTCGCGGGGGCGGTGCAGGCGCAGCTCCGCCGGATGCGGGTGCGGTTGTCCATGCGGGATCAGGTCCCGCAGCCGTGCGAGGGACGGCAGGCGGGAGATCACGGGGACGAGGGCCCGGGACATCCGGTCTTTCATCGCGGCGCGGCCTTTCTGCGTGGCGGGTCCGTCTGGTGAACGACCGTCTTGCGCGGGTGTTTAGCCGCCTGAGCGGGCTTTAGGCGCGGGCTTTGCTGCCGTTATTCAGGATGGAATGTCCGCGGGGGGATGCGATGGCCGGCAAGGGGCGCAAGGCGAAAGTGGCAGAGGCGAAGGCCGCCGTTCCGGCAGGCGCGGAGGCCGGTCGGGAAGGGTGGCTGCCTGTGGCGGGGTTCGGGCTGGTGGTCCTGCCGGTCGCGGCGTCGGTCATCGGTCTGCTGTCGATGCAGCCGCCCGCGCCGCTGGTTGCCGTGCCGGAGGTGGTCGCGGCGCCCGAGGAGTCGCCCCTTCCGCTGCATTACGTCGATCTGCCCGACCCGCTGACCGTCGCGGTCGCGCCCGACAAACCGCGGGCGGAGATGTCGCTTGCGCTGGTGGTGCGGGGCGAGCTGGAGGACCTCGTGCCGCTGAAGGACCGGGTGATGGTGAAGGCCGATGTGGTCTATGCCGCGATGCTGCAGCAGGCGCAGGACCTTGTCGTCGAGGGGGCGGAAGGGGCGGCGCTGCACAGCGAACTGCCGCTGCGGCTGCGGGATGCGATCAACCGGACGATCGGCACGCCGGACTGGCCGGAGCCGGTGGTGGAGGTGCTGATCACCTCGCTTGTCATGCAGCGCTAGGGCGGCACGGTTCTTGCAGCCGCGGGGCGGACCCTTGCGGAGTGCTGACCATGGCCCTTGATGCCGAGAATGCCGATCTGACCCTGATGCAGGATATGGCGGTGGAATGTGTCGTGCTGGACCGGGCGGGGCGGGCGAAGCGCCGCTACGTGATGCCCGTCGCGCGGCTGCTCAGGGCTGGCGGGGCGGGCGTGCCGGAACAGGCGCCGCGCGACGCCAGCTGATCCAGCGCCACGCGAAGGTGGCAAGGATCACGGCCGGAAACCAGAGCGTCAGCGCCCGCAGGTCGGGCAGGCGCGAAAGCGCCGTGGCCGTCTGCACCGGCGCAAGCAGGCCGAGCGCCAGCAGCGGGCCGGCAATCATCAGGAACCAGCGGATGCGGAGGCAGCGGCGGCAGGCCATCAGGCGGCCCCTGCCGTGACATAGGCCGCCTGCCGCGGGTCGCGCCGCGCCGTGGCCATGCCGCGTGCCAGCGCGTTTTCCAGCACCTCGATCGCCTGCGCGACCAGTTTGCGGGCATGGATCGCCGCCTCGCGCTGGTCGGGGCCGAGGCTGCGGGCCATGCGGTCCAGATCGGCGGTGGAGATCAGGGTCTGCACCATGTCCTCGCGGATGGCGGCGTCGGTCAGGCGGTCGGCCAGCATGGCGAAATGCAGCAGGGCGGGATCGGCGGGACGGGCGGCCTGCGGGGTCATGCCGTGCCGCCTTTCGCCGCGTTGCGGGCGCCCATTTCCTGCCATGCCGACAGGATGCCGCCGATATGGTCGGCGCATTCGGCCAGTTTCGGCGACGCCTCCTTGCGGAAGGCTTCGGCCACGCGGAGGCGGCAGTATTCATAGACGCCGAAGAGGTTGGTCGAAATCTCGCCGCCCTTTTCGAAGTCGAGCGAGCTTTGCAGGATGTAGATCGCGGTGAAGGCGCGGTTGACGTGCTGCGCGGGATAGCTGCGTTCGGGTTCGGCGGCGGCCAGGACGCGCAGCGACTTCTCCAGTTCGCGCAGCGTGACGAGGATGATGCCGTGCGGGCTTTCGACGGAAAGCGCCTCTCCTGCTTCGGTGCGGCGATATTGTGCGCGGGCATCGAGGAAGGTCATCCGGGCGTCCTTTCGTTGGCGTGCCAGACGTTGGCTGTGAAAGGATAAACGGACGGGGCGGCGGGGCTTTTACGGGGCGCGGGGGATTTTTGACGGGTATCCGGGCGGCGCGGGCACGGGCGGGGGAAACGCGAAGGGCGGGCCGCACGCCAGTGACGACCCGCCCTCCGGCCCGCTGGTGGTGGCGTCAGCGGAACAGGTGCGACCGGCGCGTGGCAGCCGCGCGGCGCAGGAGCGCAGGGGCGCTGCGCGAGGGGGCGTGAGCGTCGCTGCCCGCCGTCCCGGCGGGACGCAGGCGCGAGTGGGTCAGCAGGTGGCCCGCCTCGGCGAAGGCGGCATCGAGGGCGGTGTCGCCCGCTTCGGGATCGAAGGTCAGGTCGAAGGCCAGCCCGCCCAGCGCGGCGGTCCGGCCCGAGGCGACGGCGATGACCAGATCGCGCCGCGCCCAGCCCAGCTGCGCCACCAGCAGCGCCAGACGGCGGGCCGACACGGTGCCGGGTTCGATATCGACGACCAGCATGTCCGGTGCGTCGCGCAGCAGCAGGGCGAGATCGGCGCGGGTGGCATCGATGGCGGTGATGGCCAGCCGGTCCAGCGCGGCCATCAGGCGGGCGGGACGGGCCGACAGGACGGCGGCACGCAGGGGCTGGCGGCGGAAGCCGTCATTGGCGGGGGCGGAGGCCGCGAACAGGGCGGCGGTCTGGGACTTGGGCATCGGATGACTCCGGAACACGGGCGTTGCGGGCGGGGTGCAGGGATGTGCGGGCCCCGCCGGGATTGGGCGAAGTTGGTTAATTTCCCGCAGGATCGGCAGAACCGCCCTTCGTTTCAACGATGACGCGAGCAACCGATACGGATGCCGCCGGCGCGGCCATCCCCGTATGGTTGCGTTACATACGCAGGGATGGATTTCCGGCGTGATTTGGCTGGGTGGCGCACAGCATGTTGGCCGATACGACCATCCCGACATCCCCGCCGGCAAGCAGGGCGATTCCCGTCAGATTCGGCAGACCGGTCAGAACGCCCTTCAGCGGGCGCAGCAGGACAAGCTGCTGCCCCACCAGTTCGTCCACCGGAACCGCGACGGAACGGCCCTGTGCGCCCAGCACGACATAGACGTTGCGCCTGCCCGCATCTTCGGCACGGGGGCGGGACAGGTTGCGCACCGTGACGATCTCGTTCTCGGCGATGCGCAGCATCTCGCGCCCTTCGGCGGCCGAGACGCGGATGCGGCGGTCGGGTTCGGGCTGGACGATCATCCGGATGGCATCCACGGGAACGACGTAGCGCACCCCGTCCACGCCGACGACCATGCCTTCCAGCACGACCATGGCCAGCGGGACCGAGATGTGGACGCGGATCCCCGTTCCGGGCAGCGCCACCTGCCGCAGCGTGCCGCCAAGGCGCGTGACGGCGGTGCGCACGTCGTCGGAGGCAGAGGTTTCGGCGGGGGTCCCGTCATCCTCGAACACGGCGAGGACGCGTTCCTCGTCGCGGTGGAAGGAGATGTGGATCTTGCGCGGCGCACCGGGGCCGAGTTCCAGCCGCGCGACCGCAAGGTTGCGCAGCACGCGGCGCAGGTTTTCCAGCAGCGTCAGGTCAAGCGTCAGTTCCCCGCCCGCGAAGGAGGTGGTCGCCTCGCGCCGGTTGCGGCGGCTGTAGGTCTGGATGAAGGCCTGCAGGGGACGGAAGATGGTTTCGATGCGGCGCGACCGGATTTCGACGGTTTCTTCCTGCAGGCGGGTGATCTGGCCTACGAGCTGGGTTTCGAGCTGCGCCAGTTCCTGTATGCGGGTCGTATAGCCGGTCAGCAGGCCGCGCATCTGGGTGCGGGCGCGTTTCCAGTCGTGACCGGCAGAGCGCATGATCGCCTCGGCGCTGTCGAAGAGGTCGTCTTCGGCCAGTTCGGCCAGCATGTGGCTGATCATGGACTGGCTGGCGGCGATTTCGCCGATCTGTTCCACCATCTCGGCGCTGACACCGGCCTGCTGGCCCTGCGCGAAGGCCGCGTCCGGATCGGCCGGGGCGGTTTCGGGCGTGGCCTCGGTGGGGACCAGCATCCGCGTCATCCGCAGGTTCCGTGCGGCGGGGTCCAGCGCGGCGAGGGATTCGCTGATGCCCGCCTCGTCCAGAGCGGAAGCGAGGAGGAAGTCGAAGAGCGTGTTCTCGCCCTGGAACACGGTGACGTTGGTGATGGACCGCGCCACGTCGGAGGACAGCCAGTTGATGAAGGCTTCGGCCAGCGACTCGTCGTTGTTGATGTCGGCGCGGACGATGAAGAAGCGCAGCCCGTCCTCGATCGCCTCGGAGGCGGCGCGGACGCTTTCGGGGGACAGGACGCGGTGGAATTCGCGCGGCAGGCCCAGACGGCGTTCGATGGCCGAGGCCGTGACCAGACCGTCCTGCACGAAGCAGAGGTTGGACGCTTCCTCGAACAGCTTTTCCAGCGAGGCGGTGTCGGGGGTCTGGCCCTGCGTGATGGCGTCGAAGACGATTTCCACGGTGTCGATGAAGCCGCGGGCGACATGGGCAAGGATGGCGTCGGGCGTCTGGCCGCGGGTGTGCAGCCGCGAGAAGAGGTCGATCAGCGACATCGACAACTGCCCCGCCGTTTCGATGCCATGATGGCCGCAGGCATGGTGGACAAGCCGCATCAGACGGTCGAAGCGCAGATAGTCCGTGTCGAGGTCGTGGCCGGATTTCAGCCGTTCCAGCGTGGCTTCCAGTTCCGACAGGGTGGAGAAGACATGTTCGGCGCACCAGCCCTGCAGCATCTCGCGCGGGGAGACGCCGGAGGCGCGGGCGGCGTCGGGCATGACCGCCTCGACCCCTGCGAGTTCCTCGTAGAGGCGCAGTTCGGCGGCGTGATATTCCTGCGGGGTGGTGGTGGCGGGAATGCGGGCGGCGGCTTCGTCCACGCGGACATAGCGCGAGGCCTGTGCTGCGGCGCGGATCGCCTCTACCCGCGCGGCGAGGGCAGCGGGGTCCGGGGTTTCGCCGCAGAAGAAGCCGGTGCCGAAGGCGGCGATGTCGGCCAGCGGTTCGCGGACGAGGTCGAAGAAGGGCTGCGCCTTGGCCTGCGCCGGGGCAGGTTTCGGCGTGCCGAAGCTGCGTTCGGCCAGTTCGGCCAGCGACAGGAGCAGCGCGGCCAGCGGTTCGGACTGTTCGTCGGTGGAATGGAGGTAGGTGGTCAGCGACTCGGACCAGTCGTCCAGCCCCATCTGGCGGGCGGCGTGGCGCAGGCTGTCGGCTTCCTTGCGGGCGCGGGACAGGCTGGCGGCGGGGTCGGTGTCGAAGCCGGCGAGGATCGCGGTCAGCTTTGCCGTGCATTCGGTCGCCATGCCCTTGAAGATGTCCCGATAGGCGGGGTCGGCCGACAGGTTGCGGGCGGGGGCGGGCGGCGCTGCGGCGGGTTTCGGCTCTGCGGCGGCGGGGGCGTCGGTGAAGGTGACGGCGGACGAGGTCCGGCAAGGCCCGGCCAGCAGCGCCGCAAGCGCGATCGGGCGCGGCATCGGCGCCGTCGAGATAGGCGGTCAGCGGATCGGCCCAGTCCTCCAGACCCATCTGGCGGGCGGCGTGGCGGAGGTTGTCGGCCTCCTTGCGGGCGCGGGCGTGGGCGTCGTCGTCGAAAGCCTCCAGCAGGGCGGAGAGTTTCTTCTGCGCGTCGGTGGCCATGCCACGGAAGATCTCGCGGTAGGCGGGATCATCCGCCAGCCGTTTGGCGGGCGGTGCGGCGGGGCGGGTTCGGTGTCTGCGGCGGGTTCTGCGGCGGGTTCGGGGCCGGCATCGGCAAGGAAGGCGGTTGCGGCTTCGGGGGTTGTGGCCTTGCGGCTGCGCTTCTTGCCGGCGGGGGCGGCGGCGGGTTCCGCCGGTTGGGGTGCGGGGGCGGCTTCGGCTTGCGGTTCGGCGGCCTGCGGTTCGGCCTGTTGTCCTTCGGCGGGTGCGGTGGCGGGTTCGGATGGTTCGGCGGTTTCGGCTGCTGCGGTTTCAACTGCTGCGGCTTCGGGCGCGGCGCCGCTGGCGCGGGCGATCTTGTCCTTCAGGCGGCGCATCAGGTCTTCGGATGCGTCGGGCGCGACATCGGCGCGGGTGGCGGCGGTTTCTTCGAGCATCGCCCGCAGGGTGTCGGAGGCAAGGAGGAGGATATCCTTGATCTCGGCATCCCAGGGCACGCCCTGGTCGCGGACCAGACCGATCAGGTCCTCGGCGTAATGGGCGCGGCTTTCCACCACGGCAAGGCCCAGCACGCGGGAATTGCCCTTGAACGTATGGACCGCGCGGAACAGGGCGCCGACATGCGCCCCCTCGTCCGCCGCGCCGCCGGTGCCCAGGGCCAGCAGCGCGGTTTCCATCGCATCGAGCGCCTGTGCGCCGTCATCGGCGTAAAGGGCCCAGATTTCGTCCATCTCGTCGGTCATGGCAGCCTCGTGCTGGGGGCGGTGCGCCGCGGAGGGTCAGGCGGCGCAGAGCGTGCGCATCGTGCGCGCCAGTTCGTCGCCCGTCTTTTCCATCAGGTCGTGCGACACGGTGCCCGAAGGTTTCGCCACCACGCCATCCGCGCCCAGTTCCCGCGCCTTGGCCGCATGGGCAGAGCCCGACACGGCGACCGAGGAAAGCATGCAGATCTTGGCCCGCGTCTTCAGCTTGGCGTGGCGCAGGAATTCCAGCCCGTCCATCACCGGCATCTCGATATCCAGAAGGATCAGATCGACATCCGCGACGGTGGACAGCTTGTCCAGCGCCTCCTGTCCGTTGGCGGCCTGCGCGATGACCTTGAAGTCCGGCAGGGTCTTGATGAAGGAGGCGATGTAGAGCCGCATCATGGCGGCATCATCGACGATCATAACGTTGAAGGGCATCTGTCTTCTCCGGTAGTGGGTGCGGTCCGACGGGCCGGACCGCCCGAGTTTCAGAAATCGGCAAAACCGCGGCTGTCACGGTTGCTGTTTGCCATGCCGGCCACCTGGCGGGCGGGGGCGGGGCGGGCTGCGGCGGGGGAATGGCGGGCGATCATCGCCTGTATCTGCGCCATCAGGTCGGCGGGGATGTTGTCCAGCGCCGGCATCGCCGTCCGGTTCGCCGTGGGGCGGAGCCGGAAGCGCGACACTTCGGACTGCATGGATTGCGTCGCGGCCTCCATCTCGGCAACCGAAGCGGCGAGTTCCTCGGCCTGCTGGCTGGTGGAGAGGGCGGATTTGGCGATTTCGCCGATGGCGTCGTTGATCTGCGCCACCCCCCGCGCCTGTTCGTCCGAGGCGGAGGCGATGTCGCGGACCAGCGATTTCACCTTTTCGATGTCATCCGCGATGGAAACGAAGGCGCGGCTGGTTTCATCGGCGATGCGCACGCCGGCCTGCACGCGGGTCGAGGCATCCTCGATCAGGTCCGAGGTTTCGCGCGCGGCGCGGGCGGACCGTCCGGCAAGGTTGCGCACTTCCTGCGCGACGACGGCGAAACCGCGGCCGTGCTGGCCCGCCCGCGCCGCCTCGACCGCCGCGTTGAGGGCGAGGAGGTTGGTCTGGAAGGCGATCTCGTCGATGACCTTGATGATCTTGGCGATATCCTGCGACGAGGCGCGGATGCCTTCCATGGACGAGACCATCTCGGCGATCTTGGTCTTGCCGTTCTCGGCCATTTCGGACGCGCCGGTGACGAGGCTGCTGGCCGACGCGGCGGCGGCGGCGTTGGATTTGACCTGGATGTCGGTCTGTTCGGCGGTCGAGGATACCTCGTCCACCGACGACGATTGCACCTGCGCGTTCATGGCGAGGGATTGCGACGACTGGCTCATCTGCCGGACGGTGGACACGACCTGCAGCAGTTGCGTGCCCATCGTGCCGAAGGACGCGTTCAGGCTGTCGAAGGCGGCTTCGAAGCCTTCGATGATGCGGCGGTAGCCACCCTGATGCCGCGACGGGTCGGCGCGGCGGTCCAGTTCGCCGTTCACGACGGCGGTGGAGAGCGTCTCGATTTCCGCCGTCACGTCGCGCAGGTTGGTGCGGATGCCGTCCAGACGCTGCATCAGGTGCTGGAACTGGCCGCGATAGCTGCCCTGCATGTGGACATCGAGCCGGCCTTCGCGGATGGCATCGGACAGAGTTTCCATGTCGCTGAAGACGGTCTTGAAGGCGCTGCGCACGTCTTCCATCGCGGTGTTGATGGTTGCGAACTTGCCGGGGAAGGTTTCGAGCGGGGCGTCGAAATTGCCCGCCGCGAATTCGGTGATGCAGTCGATGATCTTGCGTTGGACGGCGATATGGCCCTGCACCATGCGGTTGACGTTGCCCAGCACGATCGAGCAGTTGCCGGAATAGTCCGCCACTTCCGAGAAGTGGTCGATATCGCCTTTCTGGTGCGCCTCGGCCATGGCCGAGATGGCGGCGATGAAACGGCGGGCCTCGGCTTCTTCCAGATGTTCCTCGGTCCGGTCGCGCCATTCGACGATGGCCCCCGCAAGGCTGCCGTCGGCTTCCCAGAGCGGCGAGGCGGAGAAGGCGTAATGGCGTCCGCCGGTGGACAGGTTGCCATGCATCCGGTCGGACATGCCGCCCACGATGCTGCGCTGGTGCGCGGGATTGCGGTGGAACAGGTCCACGGACTGACCCACCAGACCGTCTAGCGAGAAGGCGGGAAGGTCGGCGCGGATGGCCGCCTCGTAGGGGCGGAACATGTCGAGCAGCGCCGGATTGACGTGGCGGATCACCATATCCGCCGAGGCTATCAGTGCGGGCGTCGCGATGCTGTCAAGCATCTGGAGGCCGCCGAGGCGGTCCCAGACCGCCCCTGTCGCTACGGGCGTTGCGGCTGCGCTGTCGGTCATGTCTTCTGTCCTTTCGGGCGTCTCGTTTCCCGTTTCCGGAAGGGCTGCACCGTCGTCGATCATGTCCAGCGGATCGGGGCGCGGGCGGGTGCGGTTCGGGGCGGGGCGGGAACGGGGCGTGTCGGTCATCGTTCTTCCTCAGGCGGCGATGTCGGCGGGCAGGTTGATGTCGCCGTCTGCCACGAGGACCGAGGTATCCAGCAGCACCGCCACCCGGTCGCCGATGCGGCCGATGCCCGCGATGACGGACCGGGTCGAGCTGCGCCCGAACTGGCCGTGGCGATCCACCTGCGAGGGCGGGATTTCCAGCACTTCGGACACGCCGTCCACGATCAGGCCCACGGGCGCCTCGCCCACATCCATCACGATGATGACGGTGCGTTCGTCATAGGCGCGTTCCGGCATCCCGAAGCGCAGGCGGACATCCATCAGCGGGATGACCTTGCCGCGCAGGTTGATGACGCCCTTGATGTAGGAGGGCACGTCGGGGATGGACATGATGCGCTGCATCCCGACGATTTCGGTCACGCCGGAAATGTTGACGCCGTATTCCTCGGCCCCGAGGGCGAAGGTCAGATACATCTCGTCCACGTTGTCGGCCTCGCGCAGGGGCTGGCCGTCCGGCCGGGTCAGGGTCGCATCGGCGGTGTCATTGGCCATTTCCGTCTCCATCACAGGCTTTTCGCAGCATCATTCGTCCCTTCTCCTCCGCGATGCTGCCGAAGCCTCGTCGAGGCCCTGCAACATCCGCGCCGGAATTTCCTCCAGCGGGAGCACCTCCTGCGCCGCGCCGCAGTCGCGGGCGGCCATCGGCATTCCATAAACGACCGAAGTCGCCTCATCTTGAGCGTAGGTCCGTCCGCCCGCGCGGCGGATGGACAGCAGGCCGCTGGACCCGTCGCGGCCCATGCCGGTCAGGATCGCGGCCGAGGCCTGCGCACCGGCGCTGTGGGCGACGCTTTCGAACAGCACATCGACCGAGGGGCGCGAGAAGGCGACGGGGTCGCCGGGCCGCAACGCCACGCGGAAGGCGGTGCCGTGCCGTTCCAGCGTCATGTGCCGGGTGCCGCCGGGCGCCACGAGGATCAGGCCGGGTGTCAGGATGTCGCCATGCGCCGCCTCGCGCACGGTCATGCGGCAGAGGCTGTCCAGACGGGCGGCGAAAGGTCCGGTGAAGCCTTCGGGCATGTGCTGCACGATGGCGATGCCGGGGCTTTCGGCGGGGAATTCGGGCAGGATCGCGGAAAGCGCCTGAACGCCACCGGTGGAGGAGCCGATGGCAAAGACGGCGGGGGTCGCCCGCGGGGCCGGGGCCAGCGCGGCATTGGCGGCCTGCGGCACGGAGCGGCGGGCGCGCCCCACCAGCACGCGGGCATGGGCGGCGGCGCGGACGCGGGTGCAGATATCCGCCATGATGGCGGGAAGCCCGGTCGCAAGGCCGAGGCTGGGCTTCGAGATGACATCCACCGCGCCCGCCTCCATCGCCTGCATGGTGATCTGGGCACCGTCGCGGGTCAGGGACGAGATCATGACGGTGGGCACCGGCATGTGCGGCAGGAAGTGGCGCAGGAAGGTCAGCCCGTCGGTGCGCGGCATCTCGACATCCAGGGTCAGGACATCGGGGCGGTCGCGCTGCATGATCTCCCATGCGGCATCGGCGTTCGAGGCGGTGCCCATGACCTGGATGCGGGGATCGGCGGACAGGCCCATCGACAGCACCTTCCGCACCATGGCGGAATCATCGACGATCAGGACACGGACGGGGCGCGGGGCGTTCATGTCGCCCCCCTTGCGGAAGATGCCGTTGGCGACGGGCTGCCACGGATGCGCGGCGTCGCGGACATTCTCGGTCACGCTGGTGACGAGCCATCCGCCCGGTTCGGTCACGTCATGCAGCGCCTGCAGCGTGGCGATCTGGTCGGGGCGTTCGAAGTAATACAGCACGTTGCGGCAGAACACGACCTGGAACGACTTGCGGAAGGGATAGGGCATCGATTTCAGGTTCATCTGCCGGAAGGTGCAGGCGTGGCGCAGTTCCGGCCGGACGACCATGCGGCCCGACTCGCCGGGCAGGAACCAGCGGTCGATCAGGTCGGGGCGGACATGTTCCAGCCGCCCTTCGCCATAGGTGGCGGCCTCGGCCTCGGCGATGACGGGGGCGCTGATATCGGTGCCGAGGATGGCGGTCCGGCGCAGGGCGGCGGGGCCCAGCACCTCGGCCACGATCATGGCGATGGTATAGGCCTCGTCCCCGCCGGCGCAGGCGGCGCTCCAGATGCGGATTTCGTCCCGGTTGGCGAGCGTGGGCAGGACCTTGGTGCGGAAGTCGGCCAGCACGTCGGTTTCGCGGAAGAAGTAGGTGTGGTTCGTCGATGCCGCGTGCATGACGGCAAGCTGCAGGTCATGCGCGGTGTCGGCATGGAGCCGCGCCGCGATCTCGGTCAAGTTGCCCAGTCCGAAGTCGCGCTGGACCTTGTTCAGGCGCTGGCGGAGCTGGTCGGACTTGTGCGGCGGGAAGGAGATGCCGCAGCGGTCCAGAAGCCAGTTGCGGATGAATTCGCAGCCCTCGGTGTCGCGGTGGGTCATGCCGCACCTCCGGCCACACCGGCGGCGAGCCGTTCGCAATCCAGCACCAGCGCCACCTCGCCCGTGCCCAGCAGGGCGCAGCCGAAACTGGCCCGGACGCGGGCCAGCCTGCCGACGAGCGGTTTCATCACCACCTGCTGGCGGTCCAGTATCTCGTTCACCGGTACGGCGATCGGGCCGGAGGTGGTGTTGACCACGACCAGCACGCCGTCGGGCGTGGCTGCGGCATCGCGCATGGGCGTGTCGTAGAAATCGTCCAGCCGGCAGACCGGCACGAAGGCCCCGCGCAGGCGGAACATCTCGGACCCGGTATCGGCCGAGATGCCGACGATATCCTCGGGGCGGGGTTTGGCGATTTCCGACACCACGTCGATCGGGATGGCGAAAAGCTGGTGGCCGAGCCGCAGGATGATGCAGTCCAGAAAGGCCAGCGAGACGGGGATGTGCAGCGCGACGCGGGTGCCCTGACCAGCGGCACTTTCGACGCCGATGCGGCCGCGCAGGGCGGTCATGGTGGCGTTCAGCACGTCCATGCCGACGCCGCGCCCCGACAGGTTGGACACCTGTTCGGCGGTCGAGAAACCGGGTTCGAAGATGACCTTCCACAGGACGGCGGGGTCCGGCTCTTCGTCCGGGCCGAAGAAGCCCTTTTCGCGGGCCTTGCGGAGGATCTTCTCGCGCGACAGGCCGCGCCCGTCATCGGCGACGGTGATGCGCACCTCGGACCCGATCTGGGCTGCGGAAAGGATGATGCGGCCCTGTTCGGACTTGCCCGACGCGCGGCGTTCCTCGGGGCCCTCGAGGCCGTGGTCGGCGGAATTGCGGACGACGTGCAGCAGCGGGTCATAGAGCCGGTCCGCCACGAGCTTGTCGATGGCGGTGTCGCCGCCTTCCACCTCCATCTCGATCTGCTTGCCGGTCTGGCGTTCCAGTTCGCGGACCATGCGGCGCAGGCGGCGGAAGACGTCATCCACGGGGACGAGGCGCAGCTCCGTCGCGGCGTCCTGCACTTCGCGCACGATCATGTTCAGCCGGTGGACGGCGGCGTCGAAATTGGTGAGCGTCAACCCCGCGAGGTCGGGGGACTGCACGGTTTCGGAAACCGACAGGGACAGTTCGCCGACAAGGTCCATCAGGCGGCTGATCTTGTCCGAGGAGACACGCATCAGCCCGCCATCGGCGGCGGTATCGACCGGCGCGCTCATGGCGTGATCCGTCCCTTGCGGGCGCGGGGAGATGCGATGTCCCGGGGCCGAGACGTCATGCCAATGGTCCTTCGGTTCGGTTGCGGCGGGTTGTTCGGGGCGCCATCCTTGCCATCACCCTGCAATGGACGGGCCAGCGGTGCGTGGGCCGGCGGGGGCGGGTCAGGCCGCCTCGTCGTCGCGGTCGAAGTTGAAGATGCAGACCCCGTCAAAGCCCGTGGACTTGAACAAAAAGGTCTTCTTCATCGTGTCGAGGAAACCGCCGTGGTTCTTCTCGAAATTCTTCAACTCGCCGACCGAGGGGAAGAAGACGTTGATCGACACGTCCCCCTCCTTGGAAATGAGGACGTTCAGGCCCGTCAGGTTGCACGAGGGAATGGCGTTGCCCAGCGCCTCGATCACGAAGGGCGCGGCGATCTGGGCCGCGTCGAGGCTGGGAAATTTCAGGTGATATGTCTTTGATAGCATGGCCTCTGCCCCGCGTTGTCGGTCTTGCAGGACAGGAACGGCGGGGCTGCGGGGAATGTGATACAGACTTTGGGATGGGTTGGCCCGACCGGTCTGTGGCCTGCGGCGGGCTGCGTCGGGGCCTGTTCCGGCCCGAGGGTCATGGTCCATCCCATCGGATGGGGCGGATACCGGCGAAGGGTGCGTCGGGATTCCGTGACCGCCGCGCCGGACCGGTGCGGGGGCGTCGGAATCCGCGCTGCCGCGCCGTGCCTCGGAAGGTGAACGGTCCGGCCGCACCGCGTTTTAGCGGCCCCCGGCAGGATTTTCCGCGCCGCGCCGGAAGGTGGCACGCATCCTGCTTCTTCCGGTGCGTATGTGTCTTCAAACGACCGGGTGCCAGAATGGCTGTGATCCACCTTCTCGACGACTCCTTCGAGGCCGCGCCTGCCGTGGCCGGTCTGCTTGCCCGTCGCCGTGTGGCGGCGGAGCGCGGGGCGAAGCCCGCGCAGGGGGTGCAGGTGCTGGTTGCCAGCGCGGCGGCCGAGGCGAAGCTGGGCGGGGCGCGGGGTCTGGCCGATCTGGCGCGGGGCTGCGGGGCGAAGTCGCTGGTCGTTGTGGCGGAAGGCGCGGCGGAGTTTGCCCTGGCCGAGGAGATGGGGGGGCGCATCCTGCGCGTGGCCCTGCCGCGCACGGGTCTGGTGGCGCTGCGCGATGCAGGTCTGATGACGCTGGTCGATATCATCGCCGCGCCGGCGCAGGGGATGGTGGCGGCCGATGCGGCGACCGGCGAACTGATCGATCTGGCGGCGCGGGTGGCGCGGACGGATGTGACGGTCTTCGTCAACGGACCCACCGGGTCGGGCAAGGAAGTGCTGGCGCGGACGGTCCATGCCGCCAGCCGCCGCTCTGCCGCGCCCTTCGTCGCCATCAACTGCGCGGCGATTCCGGAAAACATGCTGGAAGCGATCCTGTTCGGCCACGAGAAGGGCGCCTTCACCGGCGCATCCAATGCGAACAAGGGCATCATCCGCGCGGCCGAGGGTGGCACCCTGATGCTGGACGAGATTTCGGAAATGCCGATGGGGTTGCAGTCCAAGCTCCTGCGCGTGTTGCAGGAACGGGCGCTGACGCCCATCGGGGCGCAGAAGGAAGTGCCCGTCGATATCCGCGTCATCGCCACATCCAACCGCGACATGGCAGAAGAGGTGCGCGGACGGCGCTTCCGCGAGGATCTGTTCTACCGGCTGAACGTCTTTCCGCTGGCCACGCGGGCGCTGTGCGAACGGCCCGACGACATCCCCGCACTGGCCTGTGCCATGGTCCGCCGCCACGCGGGCGAGGGGCGGCTGCCCCTGCTGACGGCGGATGCGATTTCCGCGCTGGTGGCGCATGACTGGCCGGGCAATGTGCGCGAGCTGGAGAATGTGATCCAGCGGGCGCTGGTGATGCAGGAGGGCGGGACGATCACGCCGACCGACCTGCTGATCAATGCCGCGACGCCGACCGCGACGCGCCTGATGGCGCGGGCGGTGTAAGGGGCACGGGCCATGAGTGTGGGACCGGTCAACGGCTTTGCGCCCTTTGCAGGGGTGATCCGGCCAGAGGCACCGCAGGCGCCGCAGGTCCAGCCCGCCGCGCCTTCGGGCGTGAAGGGGCCGGGCTTCGGCGCAAGGGTGGCGGGGGCGGTGGACGATCTGGCCGCCGCGCAGGCAAAGGCGGCAGAGTCGGCCAAGGCATTCGAGATGGGGCTGGAGACGGATCTGGCCTCGGTGATGGTGGACCAGCAGATTTCCTCGCTGGGGTTCCAGTTCGCGCTGAACGTGCGGAACAAGGCGCTGGGCGCCTACCGCGACATCATGAACATGCCGGTGTGATTGCAGGGAGAGTGAACTGACATGGCGATGACCCCGGTTCCGGTGAATGGCAATCCCCTTGTGGCGCAGGTGCGCGGCGCGGTGAGCCAGGTCCTGCGGATGGGCAACCAGCCCGCGCTGCGGCGGGCCTTTCCGGCGATCCTGATCCTGACGGTGGGTGTGCTGGCCGTGGGCGGCTGGCTGATCCTGAAGGAACCGGC
Source organism: Rhodobacter sp. CACIA14H1 (assembly GCA_000500915.1). Classification (GTDB taxonomy): domain Bacteria; phylum Pseudomonadota; class Alphaproteobacteria; order Rhodobacterales; family Rhodobacteraceae; genus Paragemmobacter. The sequence continues at coordinate 5,614 of AYNO01000015.1, read as the reverse complement.
GCGGATGGTGCTGTTTCCGGGGCTGGCCGAGGCGGACAAGGCGCGGGTGATGGATGCGCTGTCGGCGGCGGGGATCGACGCGGCGGTGGACAGCCTGACCGGCGAGGTGGAGGTGCCCTCTGCCGATTACCACGCCGCGCGGATGCAGCTTGCGGCGCAGGGTCTGCCCACCTCCATGCCCAGCGCCGATGCGGTGCTGACGGAACTGCCGATGGGGGCCAGCCGGTCGGTGGAAGGGGCGCGGCTGAAGCAGGCGCAGGAGCTGGACCTTGCTCGGTCGATCACCGAGATCAAGGCCGTGTCGCAGGCACGGGTGCATCTGGCCCTGCCCGAGAAATCGGCCTTCCTGCGCGACACCCAGCCGCCGCGCGCGTCGGTCTTCCTGCAGCTTGCCCCCGGGCGCGTGCTGGAAGCGTCGCAGGTGGAGGCGATCGTGAACCTTGTTTCCACATCGGTCCCGGGCATGGCGCGGGGGGATGTGACGGTGGTGGACCAGATGGGACGGCTGCTGTCGCGCGGGTCGGACGATCCGGCGGCGGTGGTGTCGGACCGCCAGCTCCAGCACCGGCTGGAGGTGGAGACGCTGTACCGCGAAAGGATCGAGGCCCTGCTGACGCCCATCGCGGGGCCGGGCAACCTGTCGGTGCAGGTGACGGTGGACATGGATTTCACGCAAAGCCAGATCACCGAGGAACGGGTGGACCCGAACGGCACGGCGCTGCGGTCCGAACAGTCGGAGATGACCGAGAATTCGGAACCCGCGGCGCGGGGCATCCCCGGTGCGGTGTCGAACACGCCGCCCAACCAGGCCGATCTTGCCGCTGCGGGCGAAGCCGATCCCGCCGCCGCAGGCGAGGCGGGGGCGGTGACGAACCGGTCTTCCGGCACCACGAAGAATTACGAGGTCAGCCGGACGGTTGAGACGACCCAGCCCGCGACGGCCCGGATCACGCGGATCAATGCCGCGATCCTGCTGCGCGGCATCCCGCAGCCGCCCGCCGAGGAAGGGGCCGAGCCGCCCCCGCTGCTGCCGCCCGCGCTGAAGGCCGATCTGGAGGCGCTGACGCAGACGGCCATCGGCTTTGACAGCACGCGCGGCGACACGATCACCATCACCGCGCAGCCCTTCATGGAAGAGATCGTGGTGGAAACCCCCACCGACCTGTCCTGGCTGCCCGAGGCGACGCGGCAATTCGCGCTGATCGCGCTGATTGCCATCGTGGCGCTGGGGATCATCCGCCCGCTGCTGACCCGCGTGTCGTGGCATTCGGAAAACCCCGTCGCGGCGGCGACCGTGCAGGCCGGTGGCGTGGCGGGTGTCGAGGTGGCGGATGGCGACAGCCTTGACGACGTGCAGGCCCGGCTCGAGGCGCGGCGGGCCAAGCTGACCAGCGCCGCGCTGGGCGCGAATGTCAGCCGCGAGGAGAAATTCGCCGTGCTGCGCCAGATCGTGGCCGAAGACCCCGCACGGATCGCCTCCGTCCTGCAGCGGATGATGAAGGACGACATGAACCAGACCCCCGAAAGCTGAGCAGAGGAGACGCGCCATGCCCGCCCCCAACCCAGCCCCCGCCCCCGCCCCGACCGGCCCCGCCGCGCATGAGAAGCTGACGCCGATCCAGCGTGCCGCCGTGCTGATGATGCTGTTCGGCGAAAGGGCCGCCGCCGCCGTGCTGCGCAACCTGTCGCCGGCCGAGGTGCAGCATCTTGGGGCGGCCATGTATTCCGTGGGCGATGTGGACCAGCTGACGCTGGAACATGTGGTGGAGGAATTCCTTGTCGGGCTGAACCGCGAGACGGGCCTGAACCACGGCGCACCGGTCTATATCCGGTCCGTGATGACCGAGGCGCTGGGCGAGGACAAGGCGCAGTCCATCATCAGCCGGATCAACCCGTCATCGGCCGAGCGGCCCATCGAGATCCTCGACTGGATGGATGCGCGGTCGATTTCCGAACTGATCGTGGACGAACATCCGCAGATCATCGCGCTGGTCGTGGCCTGTCTGGATTACGGGCTGGCGGCGGATGTGCTGTCTCTGCTGCCCGAGGAGATACAGCCCGACATCGTGCGCCGCATCGCCGAGCTGTCCTCGATCCAGCCCGAGGCGCTGCGCGATCTGGAACAGGTGATGCAGCGGAAGTTCAAGGCATCCTCGACCACGCGGTCGTCGCAGATCGGCGGGGTGAAGGCTGCGGCGCGGATCATGAACTTCACGCGGATGCAGATGGAACAGCGCATCCTCCGCGAGGTGAAGAAAGAGGACAAGGAGCTGATGCAGTCGATCATGGACAACATGTTCGTCTTCGACAACCTGGAGAAGTCGGACGACCGGTCCCTGCAGACGCTGCTGCGCAACGTGGACAACGAACAGCTCGTGCTGGCGCTGAAGGGCGCGGGCGAGGGGCTGCGCGACAAGCTGCTGGGCTGCATGTCCTCGCGAGCCGCGGCAAACCTGCGCGACGAGATGGAGGCGCTGGGTCCGGTCCGCCTGACCGACGTGCAGGAGGCGCAGAAGGCCATCGTGGCCACGGCGCGGCGGCTGTCGGACGAAGGCACGATCGTGCTGGCGGGCCGTGGCGGCGAGCAGATGGTGTAACCCATGACCGAGGACAGCCCCCGCATGGGTCCGGCCGAGGTGATGGCGCTGATCCGCGCCTCGTCGGCCAAGGGGTTTGCCGCGAAGGCACCGCTGGCCCCGGCGGATGCGGTCTTCCGGCGGGCATCGCTGGACGAGGTGAAGCGGGTCGATCCGGACTCCGGCCTTCTGGTCATCGAGGCCGAGGTGCTGGAGCCGGAGCCTCCGGCGCCCGAGCCTGCACCGGTGGAGGTGATCGATCCGGCGCGGCGGCTGGCCGAGGCGCGGGCCGAAGGCTATGCCGCAGGCCATGCCGACGGGGTGGAGGAAGGGCTGGCGCAGGGTCGCGCCGAAGGGCGGGCCGAGGCGGAGGCAGAGCTTGCCCCGGCGCGGGGGGCCTTCCTTGCCGCGGCGGCGCGGCTGGCGGTGGCGGGCGATCCGGCGGACGATATCGCGGCGGTTCTGGCCGATGCCGTGCGGCGGCTGGCGGCGGAACGGGCGGGGCAGATGATCGACGCGCTGCCCGCCGCCTTTGCCGCGCGGGTGGAGGGGCTGGCGGATCGCGTGGCGCAGGGGGTGCGCGGGGTGACGCTGCGGCTGAACCCCGACGATCTGGCCGCGATCACGCCGCATCTGGCGGGGTTCGACGTGCTGTCCGGCGCGACGCTTGCAGGCGATGCGCGGCTGGTGCGCGGCGATGTGGAGGTGCGGGCCGAGGGGATAAGGCTGGCCGACCTGATCGGGGGCGCGGCATGAGCCTGCTGTCCCGCGTGGGCGCGGAACTGGCGCGGCGGGCCGTCGCCGCTGCGCCGGTCGTCGAGGGCCGCGTCCTGCGCTATGACGGGCTGATCCTCGGGGCGACGGGATTTCCGGCCTCGCCCGGCACGCTGTGCGAGATTGCGACCGACAGCGGCGGGACGGTGCAGGGCGAGGTGATCGGCTTCGCCCGTGGCCATGTGCTGATGTTCCTCAACCAGCCCGGCGCGGGGATCATCGCGGGGGCGCGGGTGCGGGTCATCGACGGCGGCGCCGTGGCCGAGGTGGGCGATGCCCTGCTGGGCCGCGTGGTGGATGCCGAGGGGCATCCGCTGGACGGCCTGCCCCCGCCGCGCTGCGATGCGGTCTGGCCGCTGGCGGGGCGGCTGATGAACCCGCTTGCGCGGACGGCGGTGGACCGGCCGCTGGATGTGGGGGTCAGGATCATCAACGCCGCGCTGACCGTCGGGCGCGGGCAGCGCGTGGGGATCATCGCTGGGTCCGGCGTCGGCAAGTCGGTGCTGATGGAGATGATGGCCCGCTATGCCGAGGCGGATGTGATCGTCGTCGGGCTGATCGGGGAGCGGGCGCGCGAGGTGGGCGCCTTCGTCCGCGCCGTCATGCAGGGCGAGGGCGCGCAGCGCATCTGCATGGTGGCCGTGCCCGCCGACCGGTCCCCCCTGCTGCGCCTGCGGGCGGCACGGCGGGCGACGGCGGTGGCCGAACACTTCCGCGCACAGGGAAAACAGGTGCTGCTGATCATGGACAGCCTGACCCGCGTCGCCCATGCGCAGCGCGAAATCGGGCTGGCGCTGGGCGAACAGCCGACGGCCAAGGGCTACCCGCCGTCGGTCGTGTCGCTGATCCCCGGCCTGATCGAACGGACGGGGCCGGGTCTGGCGGGCGAGGGGGCGATCACGGCGATCTATACCGTGCTGGCCGATGGCGACGACACGACCAACGATCCGGTGGTCGATACGGCGCGGGCGATCCTGGACGGGCATTTCGTCCTGTCGCGGCGGCAGACGCAGATGGGCGTCTATCCGGCAGTGGACCTGCCGCAATCGGCCAGCCGCGTGATGGGCGATATCACCGACAGCGCCCATCGGGCGGCGGCGCAGAAGCTGCGGCGGATGGTGTCGCTCTATCTCGACAACCGCGACCTGATGCTGATGGGCGGCTATGTCCCCGGTCAGGACCCCGATCTGGACGAGGCGATGCGGCTTTGGCCCCGGATCGAGGCCTTTTTCCGTCAGGGCCCGCATGAACCGGCGCAATTCGAGGGCAGCCGCGCCGATCTGCTGGCCCTGACCGGAGTCGCGGAATGACCGGCAAGGCGCGTGTCTATGGGCTGATGGCGCTGCAGGAAAAGGCCGCGATCGCCGCGGCGACGGCCGACCTGCGCGAGGTGGCACGCCAGAAGGACGCGGCCGAAGCCCTGCTCGCCCGCCTGACCGAGGCGTTGGGGCGGCAGGGGGGCGGCACCGGCGTCCGGCTGGCGACCGAGGTGATGGCGGAACGCGCGATGGCTGCGCAACTGATGGCCGAGGCAGAGCGCCAGCGCGACAAGGCGGCGGAGTTGGCGGCGCGGCTGGCCGAGGAACGGGCAAGGCTGGCCCTGCGCGAGAAGCGCCAGCAGAAGCTGCTGGACGAGGCGGAAACCGCCCGCCGCGAGGCGGCGGCAGAGCGTCAGGCCCGCCGCGACGCGATGCTGCCGCCGCGCCGCCGCTAGCCCCCGCGCAGGTGGCACCGCTTTTGCAGGGGGATGGCAGAGGGTGCCTAGCCCGGAGACAGGAATGACGCTGACCATCACCGATCCCCTTGCGCCGATGTCCCGCACGGATGCCGCTGCGGCGACCGCGACCGCGCCTGACGGCGCCACCGGTGGAAGCGCGGGCTTCGCGCTGGTTCTGGCCGACATGCTGGACGGTCTGGCGGTGGAGGGCAGTCCTGCGGCGGACGCGGCGGGCGCCCTGCCTGTGACGGTGCCCGCGCCTGAGTCCGCGCCGGTGGCGGGGGGCACGGTTCTGGACGGGCTTGGACGCGTGGCCGTTCCAGTCGCGGCCGATCCTGCCGCGCTGCCCGTGCCCCTGCCGCCCGGGGTGCCGGTCGCCGTTGCGGCGCCTGCAGCCATTGCGGATCAAGCGTCCGCGGTGGAACCCCCACCCGCCGCAGCGGAGGCGGTGATCGCCGCCGCTTCGCCTGTCGGGGATGCGGCGGACATGTCCGGACTGTCCGGTGCCGCCGACGAAGGGCAGGAAGCGGCAGAAGAGCCGGCCCCG
>AYNO01000014.1 GCA_000500915.1 Rhodobacter sp. CACIA14H1 | reverse complement strand
CCCCATGCCGCCCTGTTTCCCCGCAGGGCGGCTGTCCCCCCTGATGCTGGACCGCGCCATGTGCCACATCCATATCCAGGCCGCCGGCCTGTCCCGCCGCCAGATCGCCGCCGCGCCCGCCACCGGACTTTGGGCCGGGCTGCGCGACCGGTTGCGCAGCCTTCTGCGCCGGACGCCCCGTCCTCCGCACGTCTGAGGGCATCCCAAAGGGCGGCAGGCGGTGACGGGGGGACTCCCCCTCGTCGCCATCAGGGGTTATTCAGGCAGCACCCATCCGGAAGGACGCCGATGCTCGCCCTCACCTCGCCCGTGCAGACGCCCTACCACCGCCTGCCCGCCGGGGCGAAACTGGCGGCGCTGGCGGGGGTGACGGTAGTCCTGTTCCGGCTGGACAGCCCCGCGCCCCTTGCGGTGGCGCTGGCCGCCATCGCCCTGCTGCACATCCCCGGCGGGTGGCCCTTCGCCGCCCATGCGCTGCGCCTGCTGCGCCCGCTCTGGCCCTTCGCGCTGGTGATCGCGCTCTGGCACCTCTGGACCCGCGACATCGGCGGCGGGCTGACGATCCTGCTGCGCCTGACCGCGGCCCTTGCCGCCGCGAACCTTGTCACCATGACGACGCGGCTGTCTGACATGATCGCCATCCTCGAACGCCTCGCCGCGCCCTTCGCCCGCATCGGCCTGCCGCCGCGCAGGCTGGCGCTGGCCATTGCGCTGGCCATCCGTTTCGTGCCCGTGCTGTCGGACCGCCTTGCCCTGCTGTCCGACGCATGGCGCGCACGGTCCCCCCGCCGCCCCGGCTGGCGGATCGTCACCCCGGCCGCCCTTGCCACGCTGGACGATGCGGATCACGTGGCAGAGGCCTTGCGTGCACGCGGCGGCGCGGGTTAAACGCGCCCGCCACGCCAAAGGAGTCAGAGCATGGAACGCAGCCTTTCCCACATCGCCCTCTTCGCCGCGCTGATCGCGGTTCTGGGCTTCGTGCCGCAGATCATGCTGCCCTTCGGCGTGCCGATCACGGCGCAGAGCCTTGGCATCATGCTCTGCGGCACCGTCCTTGGCGCCAGGCGCGGGGCGCTGGCCGTGCTGCTGTTCCTGCTGCTGGTCGCCATCGGCCTGCCGCTGCTGTCCGGCGGACGCGGCGGTCTGGGCGTCTTCGCCTCGCCCACCGTGGGCTTCCTTGTGGGCTTCCCCGTCGCGGCCTTCGTCGCGGGTCTGGTGACGGAACGCCTGCCCGCCCCCGTGGGCTGGGCGGCGGGCCTCGGCGCATTGGTGGGCGGTGTGGTCGTCCTCTATGCCTTCGGGATCACCGGCCTCTCCGTCATGCTGGACAAGACCATGGCCGAGGCCGCGCTGATGGTCACGGCCTTCCTGCCGGGCGACATGATCAAGGTGGTGCTGGCGGGCCTCGTCACCCACAGCCTCGCCCGGATGCGCCCCGGCGTGCTGCTGTCGCGCAGCTGACCCCGCGCGGCTTCTGCCCGCCCCCGGATCACGGCCCCCGAAGGGCGCGGGAACCCCTCCCGCGCCCTTCCGCGTTTCCGGCCATGTCGGTTTCCGCCGGAACCGCCTGACCTGCGTCAAGGCAGGCCACGGCCCGCCATGCCATCCTGTCCCCGCAGCAAGAACCGAGGAGACGACCCATGTTCCGCAAGATCCTCTGCCCCGTGGACGGCACCGACCATTCCACGCTCGCCCTCGAACGGGCGGTGGAACTGGCCGCGAAATACGGCGCGGCGCTGACCATCTGCACCATCAACGTGGCCCATGGAACCGGCCGCAGCCCGCGCATCAACCACTGGACCGACGACCAGATCGCCCGCATCCTGGGCGATGCCGAAACGCTGGCGAAACAGCACGGCCATGCCGACCCCGCCACCGTGCAGCTCGTCGCCCGCGAGGTCGGGCCCTCCATCGTGCAATATGCCGAGAACGGCGATTATGACTGCATCGTCATGGGCACCGGCGACAAGCGCGGCCTGTCGCGGCTGATGCTGGGCTCCGTCGCCGCCGATGTGGCGGGCCGCGCCCATTGCTCGGGTCATGGTCGCCCGCTGACGGCCGGCGGCAGGGGCATTTCGGCAACGCCGCGCCCGCAGCGGCATCCGCAGCGGGGCGAATGCGCCCCGCAACACTTGTGACCGGCCCCGCTGCGGGGGTAAACCGTCCTGACCAACAGGAGGCCCGCCCGTGCCCAAGCCCATCTACATCCTGAACGGCCCGAACCTGAACCTGCTCGGCCTGCGCCAGCCCGACATCTACGGGCGCGAGACGCTGGAAGATGTCGCACAGGACTGCGCCGCCCTGGCCGAGGAACTGGGCCTGACCATCCGCTTCCTGCAATCCAACCACGAAGGCCAGCTCGTGGACTGGATCCACGAGGCGCGGGGCAACGGCGCGGGCATCATCATCAACCCAGCCGCCTATACCCACACCTCGGTCGCCATCCTCGACGCGCTCAACGCCTTCGACGGCCCGGTGCTGGAGGTGCATATTTCCAACGTCCACAAGCGCGAGGCCTTCCGCCACCATTCCTACGTATCGCTCCGCGCCGAAGGGGTGATCGCGGGCTTCGGGACCGAAGGCTACCGTCTGGCGCTCCGCCGGATGAAGACGCTGGTGGCAAAATGATGCTCCCGCAGAACCGATTCAAGCGGGCGCTGAAGGACGGGCGGCAGCAGATCGGGCTGTGGAATTCCATCCCCGGCCCGCTGGTGGCCGAACTTCTGGCGACCTGCGGCTTCGACTGGGTGGTGATCGACACCGAACATGCCGTGACGGACATCCCCGACACGCTGGCCATGATGCAGGCGATGGCACCCTACCGCACGCAGGCCGTCGTCCGCCCCGCCGCCAACGACCCCGTCCTGATCAAGCGCCTGCTCGACCTCGGCGCGCAGACGCTGGTGATCCCCTATGTCCAAACGGCCGAGGAGGCCCGCGCCGCCGTCGCCGCCATCCGCTACGCGCCCCGCGGCATCCGCGGCGTGGCGGGCATGACCCGCGCCTCGGTCTTCGGTCAGGTCGCGGGCTACCATCTCCGCGCCGAAGAGGAGCTGTGCCTCATCCTGCAGGTGGAAACCGCCGAAGCCCTGTCCCGCATCCCCGAAATCGCCGCCGTGGACGGGGTGGACGGGCTGTTCATCGGCCCCGCCGACCTTGCCGCCAGCATGGGCCATCCGGGCAATTCCGGCCACCCCGAGGTGGTCGCCGCCATCGAAACCGCCATCCGCGCCATCACGGCGGCGGGCAAGCCTGCGGGCATCCTGACGCTGGACCCCGCCTTCGCGCGGCGCTGCATGGAATGGGGCACCACCTTCACCGCCGTCGGCATGGACATCGCGCTTCTGGCGCAATCCGCCCGCGGCCTTGCCTCGGCCTTCCGCGAGGGCTGACATGCCCCGCCCGCGCCGCAGCCTGCCCGACCGCTTCACCCCGCACCCGCAGGCGCGGCTGATCGGCCCCGACGGCCACCCCGCCGAGGCGGCCCCCGACTTGGCCACCGACACCCCCGCCACCATCGCCGATACCCCCTGCACCGCAGCCATCACCGCCGCCCTCCACCGCGCGGCGCTCGGCCTGCCCTTCCGCATCGGCGCGCCCGACCTGCCTCCGCCCGGCCCCGGCAGGCGACCCGCCTTCGAGACGCTCACCTCCGGCTCCACCGGCACACCCCGCCGCATCCGCCGCAGCCAGCGCAGCTGGTGCGCCTCCTTCGCCGTCAATGCCCGCCTCTTCTCCATCACCCCCGGCACCAGAACCGCCGTCCTTGGCCGGATGGTCCATTCCCTTTCCCTCTACGGCGCACTGGAAGGGGCCTGCCTCGGCGCGGAAACCCACCTCCTCGCCGCGCTGCGCCCCGACGCGCAGCACCGCGCCCTTGCCGACCGCGCCGTCGAAATCCTCTACGCCACGCCCGCCCAGCTCCGCCTTCTGGCCGAAACGGCAGGCACGCCCCTGCCGGCCCTCCGCCTGATCCTCGTAGGCGGGTCGAAACTCGACGCCACCCTCCGCGCCGCCCTCGCCGCCCTCGCCCCCCGCGCCGAGATCCGCGAATTCTACGGTGCGGCGGAAGCCTCCTTCGTCACCCTGACCGACCGCGACACACCCGAAGGCTCCGTCGGTCGCCCCTATCCCGGCGTGACGCTGGAGATCCGCGATGCGGGCGGCACCCCCCTCCCCCCGATGCCCTGGGCGAGGTCTGGGTCAGATCCCCCTATCTCTGCGACCGCTACGCCGACCGCCGCCACCTTCCCGCGCTGAAGCGCCAGGGCTGGCTGTCCGTGGGCGAAATGGGCTGGCAGGACCGCGCCGGATACCTGTTCCTCGCCGGACGCGCGGGGCGCATGGTCACGGTGGCCGACCAGAACGTCTTTCCAGAGGAAATCGAAACCTTCCTCGCCACCCTGCCCGGCATCACCCGCTGCGCCGTGCTGCCCCGCCCCGACCTGATGCGCGGCCATGTCCTGATTGCCGTCTGCACGGGCGACCCCGCGCAGGAAGACGCCATCCTCCGCGCCGCCCGCGCCCGCCTCGGCCCGCTCAAGGCGCCCCGCCACCTCCACTGGCGCGGTGACTGGCCCGTCACCGCCTCGGGCAAACCCGACCTGACCCGACTCGCGGCGGAACTGCCATGACCACAGCCCATGTCATCGCCGCCCGCCGCAGCGCCGTCGCCCCCCGTGGCGGGGCGTTCCGCGCCCTGTCGGCGGTGGACATCGCCGCCCCGTCCTGAACGACCTTCTGGCCAGCGCCGGCATCGCTCCCGATCAGGTGGACGAGGTCATCCTGTCCAACGCCATCGGCGAAGGCGGCAATCCCGCCCGCCGCCTTGCCCTTGCGGCAGGCCTGCCCGACCGCGTCGCGGGCCTGACCATCGACCGCCAATGCGCGGGCGGGCTGGACGCCCTCCTTCTGGCCCGCGCCCTGATCCTGTCGGGCCTTGCCGAGGTCGTCGTCGCAGGCGGCGCGGAAAGCTATTCCACCGCCCCGACCGCCGCAGACCGGGCGAGGCGGAGCCCTACGATCAGGCCCCCTTCACCCCCTGGCCCGACCGCGACCCGCCCATGGCCGAGGCGGCAGCACGCCTCGCCACCCGCCTTGGCATCACGCGGGCCGAGGCCGACGCATGGGCCGCCCGCAGCCACGCCAAGGCACTGGCCGCCGACCTGTCCGCCGAAATCACCCCCGTCGCGGGGCTGGCCGCCGACGCCTTCCCCCGCCACCTGACCCCGCAACTCGCCGCCCGCGCCAGACCGGTGGCCGGAGACATCACCGCCGCCAACACCGCCGTCGCCGCCGATGCCGCCGCCCTGACGCTGGTGGTCTCCGGCCGCATCGCCGCCCGTGCCCCCCGCGCCCTGCGCATCCTCGGCGGCGCGACGCTTGGCGGCATCCCCTGGGAACCCGGACTCGCCCCCGTCGCCGCCATCGCCAAGGTGCTGGCCGATGCCGGCCTCACGCCCGCCGTCCTGCACAGGCCGAAATCATGGAAGCCTATGCCGTGCAGGCCATCGCCTGCGTGCAGGGCGCGAGGCTTGACCCGCAGATCACCAATCCCAAGGGCGGCGCACTGGCGCGGGGCCATCCCATCGGCGCGTCGGGGGCGATCCTTGCCACGCGGCTGTTCCATGACCTGACCGCAGGCCACGGACTCGCCGCCATCGCCTCGGCCGGCGGGATCGGGACGGCGCTGCTCCTCGGGGCGTGACCCGCGCCCTGCCCGTGCCGGGTAGGGTGCGCCATGGCGCACCCTAAGCCTCCAGCCCCCATATGCCCCGTCCGCAGTCCCGGTCCACCCGGGTAGGGTGCGCCATGGCGCACCCTACGCACCCTGACAGACGTTAAGCGAAAACCTACCCGCCGCCCGCTGCGTGCTGACAGTTTGCGGTACATCCTGCGGCACAGCCCGCGGCACGGCCGTCACGCGACCGGAACCCCATCCACGATGACGACCGACACCTCCGCCGCCCCCGCCCGCGCCGCCCGCGCGGCCCTGTATTCCTCCGAGGCATAGCAGGCCCGTGCCGATGCCAGATCGGGGAATTCGATCACCACATGGCGGGCATGGACCGGCCCCTCGAACACCTCCGCCTCGCCGCCGCGGGCCAGGAACCGCGCCCCGAAACGGGCAAAGGCCGCCGGGGCAAGCGCCTGATAGTCCTTGTATCTTTCAGGGTCCGTCACCGTCACATGGGCAATCCAGTAGGCCGCCATCACACCCCCTCCAGCATCCGCCGCGCAATCCCCGCCGCCTCGTCCAGATGCGCCTCCACCGCCGCCCGCGCGGCATCCGGATCATTCGCCGCAATCGCCGCCGCGATCCGCGCCATCCGCTCGTGCCCCGGCACCGCCCGGTCCGTCGCCGCCAGCGTCAGCGCCCGCAACCGGCTGATCCGCCCGTTCAGGCGCTGCACGATCTCCCAGGCGATATCCTGCCCCGCCGAACGGAAGATCACCTCGTAAAACCTTGTCGTGGCAGCGAAAACCGCGTCGGACCCGCCCCGCATCGCGGCCAGCGCCGCCGCCAGTTCCGCCTTCACCGCCCCGTCTGCGACCGCCGCACAGCCCGCCGCCGCGCTTCCCTCCAGCAGCCGCCTTATGTCGTAGATCTGCCGCGCCTGCCCCCAGTCCAGCCGCGCCACCACCGGCCCGCGATTGGGCAGGCTTTCCACCAGCCCCTCGGTCTCCAGGATACGGATCGCCTCGCGCACCACCGACCGGCTGACACCCAGCTGGTCGCACAGCGCCCGCTCCACCAGCCGCGCCCCCGAAGGGAAACGCCCCGCTATGATCGCCCCGCGCAAACGCTCCACTGCCAGTTCGCGCAACATCTGCGGCGGGCGGTGTATCCTCAGGTCGGGCGGCGGCATCTGTTCCATGCCGCGACCCTACACCGCAGACCGCCCTGCCGCAACGACTCGTTGACATTCCGTATGATGGTATACCAAGTTAACTGCAACACAGACACCAGCCCCATAGGCCCCCGATGCCCGCCGAAATCCGCAAGACGCTCCTTCATGTCGAAACCACGCTGATCGAGGGCGGCCGCACCGCCCCCCGCCGCTGAAACTGGTCGGCGCGGCGGCGGTCCTGAAGAACCCTTGGGCGGGCAAGGGCTTCGTCGAGGATCTTAAACCCGCCATCCACGACATCGCCCCCGAACTGGGCGCCTTGCTCACGGGGATGATCCTTGACGCCACGGGCGGCGGTGACGCGGTCGAAGGCTATGGCAAGGCCGCCATCGTCGGGCTGGATGGCGAGGTGGAACACGCCTCGGCCCTGATCCACACCCTGCGCTTCGGCAACCATTACCGGCAGGCGGTGGGGGCCAAGACCTATCTCGCCTTCACCAACATCCGGGGCGGGGCCAACACGCCGGTCATGATCCCCTTGATGGACAAGAACGACGAAGGCCGCCGTTCCCACTACCTGACCGTCCATTTCGCCATCCCCGACGCGCCTGCGGCGGACGAGATCGTGGTTGCGCTGGGCGCCTCCATCGGCGGGCGTCCGCATCACCGGATCGGGGACCGCTATCAGGATCTCAAGGACCTCGGCCATGACGTCAAGAATCCTGCGGCTGTCTGACGGCGCCAGCGTCGGGCTGATCGAGGCCGGCCCGCAGGACCGCGCGGGCGAACCTCTGCTGCTGATCCACGGCGTCGGCCTGAACGCCCGCGCCTGGGCGCCCCAGATCGCGGCGCTGGCACAGACCCACCGCGTCCTTGCGGTGGACATGCCGGGGCACGGGTCATCCTCCCCCCTGCCCGAAGGCGCGGCGCTGCCCGGTTACGTGGACTGGGCCGCCCGCGTGATCCTTGCCTTGAACACCGGCACGGTGAACGTGGCGGGCCATTCCATGGGCGCGCTGATCGCCACGGGGCTGGCCGCCGATTACCCCGAACTCGTCCGCCGCGTCGCGGTCCTGAACGCCGTCCACCGCCGCACGGCTGAGGCCCGCGCCGCCGTCATGGCCCGCGCACAGGCCATGGCGGAAGGCGTCTTCGACCCGACCGCCCCGCTCGACCGCTGGTTCACCCGCGGCGCCACCGATGCCGCGCCCCGCGCACAGGTCGCCCGATGGCTGGCAGAGGTGGACCCCAAGGGCTACGCCGCCGCCTACCGCGCCTTCGCCACGGGTGACGAAACCTATGCCGACCGCTGGGACGCCATCACCTGCCCCGCGCTGGTCCTGACCGCCGACGGCGACCCCAATTCCACCCCCGACATGACGCGCCTCATGGCCGCAACCGCCCCGCGGGGCCGCGCCGTGGTGATCGACGGGCACCGCCACATGGTCAACCTCACCGCCCCCGACCGCGTCACGCAGGCGCTGCGGGACTGGCTGGCCACGCCTCTGCTGGCCGATTGCGAAGGGATGCGCGCATGACCGATACACCCGATCCCCGCCGCGCCCTGCGCGATGCCTTCGGCACCTTCATGACCGGCGTGACGGTCGTCACAACCATGGACGCGCAGGGCAGACCGCTGGGCTTCACCGCCAACAGCTTTGCCTCCGTCTCGCTCGACCCGCCCCTCCTGCTGGTGCAGATCGCGCGGACATCCGCAAACTACCCCGCTTTCGCCGCCGCATCGGGTTTCGCCGTCAACATCCTGTCCGAAGGGCAGAAATCCGTCTCCTCCACCTTCGCCCGCCCGGTCCCCGACCGTTTTGCAGGCATCGACTGGCAGAAGGGCCCCCACGGATCGCCCATCCTGCCCGATGTCTCGGCCTGGTTCGACTGCGCCACCCACCGGATCGTGGATGCAGGCGACCACGCCATCCTGATCGGGCGGGTCGAAGCCTTCAACGCCACCTCCGCCCCGGGCCTCGGCTACTACCGCGGCACCTACTTCACCCCCGTCGCGACGCAGGCCACCCTGCCGACGGGCCCCGATATCATCGTCTCGGCCATTCTCGAACGGCAGGGGCAGGTTCTGCTGGTGGATGACGGCTTCGGCGGCCTGACCCTGCCCACCGCCCGCGTGGGCCGCGACGGCACCAGCGCCGCGCTGGCATCGCTCATCGCGCAAAGCGGCCTCGACGCCGCGCCCGGCCCGCTCTACTCGGTCTTCGAAGACGTGGCCCGTGGCCAGCAGCACATCGCCTTCCGCTGCCCCGCCACCGGCGGGCAACCGGCGAAAGGCGCCTTCGTGGACCTTTCCCCCGCCTCCTTCACCGATGTCACCGACCAGGCGCTGCGCACCATGCTGGACCGTCTGGCCGATGAATCGCGGATGGGCAATTACGGCATCTATTTCGGCAACCAGAACGCGGGCCGCGTCACCCCCGTCTCGCAGGAGTAACCCCGATGAAATTCTCGCTCTTCGTGCATATGGAGCGCGTCAGCCCCGCCGATCCCGAAGTCCGGCTCTATAACGAGATGCTGGAACTCTGCCACATGGCCGACGAAGGCGGCATGGACGCAATCTGGACGGGCGAACATCACGGGATGTCCTTCACCATCGCGCCCAACCCCTTCCTGAACCTGATCGACATCGCGCGGCGGACGAAACATGTCCGCCTTGGCACCGGCACCGTCATCGCCCCCTTCTGGCATCCCATCCGTCTGGCAGGCGAAGCCGCGATGACCGACATCATCACCGACGGCCGCCTTGAACTGGGCATCGCCCGCGGCGCCTACAGCTTTGAATACGAACGTATCATGCCGGGGCTGGACGCGTGGAACGCGGGCGGACGGATGCGCGAACTGATCCCCGCGATCAAGGGGCTCTGGGCGGGCGATTACGCGCTGGACGGGCAATACTGGCAATTCCCGGCCACCACATCGGCCCCCCTGCCCCTGCAACAGCCCCACCCGCCCATCTGGGTCGCCGCCCGCGACCCCAACAGCCATGAATTCGCCGTGGCGAACGGCTGCAACGTGCAATGCACGCCCCTGCACAACCCGTTTTCCGAAATCGAAAGCCTGATGCAGCGGTTCAACGACGCCTGCGCCAAATCGCCCGACATCCCGCGCCCGAAGATCATGGTCCTGCAACACGGCTATGTCGCGAAGGACCGCGCCGATGCCGACCTTGCCGCCGACGAACTCAACCGCTTCTACAACTATTTCGGCGCGTGGTTCCTGAACAAGCGGCCCATCACCAAGGGCCTGATCGAACCGCTGACCGACGAGGAAATCGCCGCCCACCCCTTCTATTCCCCGCAGGTCATGCGCGACAACCTGATGATCGGGGACAAGCACGAAGTCATCGACAGGCTCCACCGCATCAAGGATCTGGGTTATGACGAATTCTCGCTCTGGATCGACAGCGGCCAGTCCTTCGAACGCAAGCGCGACAGCCTGAAACGCTTCATCGAAGACGTCATGCCCGCCTTCCAGTGACGGGCCAGCAGGGGAACAGGATGGACCGCTTCCAGCTCTATATCGACGGCACGTTCGAGGACGGCGCCGCCCGCTTCCCCAGCCTCGATCCCGCCACGGGGACCGCATGGGCCGACATGCCCGAAGCCCGCGAGGCCGAGGTGGACCGCGCCGTCACCGCCGCCCACCGCGCCTTCACCTCCGGCGCCTGGCCGAAACTGACGGCCAGCCAGCGCGGCAAGCTGCTGCTGAAACTCGCCGACCTCGTGCAGGAAAACGCGGCAGACCTCGCCCGTCTGGAAACCCGCGACACGGGCAAGATCATCCGCGAAACATCGGCCCAGATCGCCTATGTGGCGGAATATTACCGCTATTACGCAGGCTTGGCCGACAAGATCGAAGGTGCGCACCTGCCCATCGACAAACCCGACATGGAGGTGTGGCTGCGCCGCGAACCCGTGGGTGTCGTGGCCGCCATCGTCCCGTGGAACTCGCAACTCTTCCTGTCCGCCGTCAAACTCGGCCCCGCCCTTGCCGCCGGCTGCACCGTGGTGCTGAAAGCGTCCGAGGACGGCCCCGCCCCCCTCCTCCATTTCGCCCGCCTTGTCCATCAGGCAGGCTTCCCCGCCGGTGTGGTGAACATCATCACCGGCTTCGGCCCCGCCTGCGGCCACATCCTGACCACGCATCCGAAGGTCGCCCATATCGCCTTCACCGGCGGCCCTGCGACGGCCCGCGCGGTGGTCCGCAACTCTGCCGAAAACCTCGCCTCCACCTCGCTGGAACTGGGGGGGAAATCGCCCTTCATCGTCTTCGATGACGCCGACCTCGACTCTGCTGCCAACGCGCAGGTGTCGGGCATCTTCGCCGCCACGGGGCAAAGCTGCGTCGCAGGCTCCCGCCTTCTGGTGCAGGATACGGTCAAGGATGCCTTCCTGTCGCGCCTGAAAACCAAGGCCGAGGCGATCCGCATCGCCGCCCCCGACGACATGGCCACCGAAGTCGGCCCGCTCTGCACCGCACGCCAGCGCGACCACATCACCGCAACCATCGCGGCCTCCATCGCCAAGGGTGCACGGGTCGTCACCGGCGGCCAGCCCGTCGAAGGACCGGGCTTCTACTTTCCGCCCACCATCCTCGACTGCTCCACCGCCCCCGATGCCCCCGCCCTGTCGGACGAATTCTTCGGCCCCGTCCTCGCCGTCACCACCTTCGGCACCGAGGCAGAGGCGCTGGCCAGGGCCAATGACACAGCCTATGGCCTCGCGTCCGGGGTATTTACGAAATCTCTGACCCGCGCCCATCGCATGATCCGCGGCATCCGCGCCGGCGTCGTCTGGGTGAACACCTACCGCGCCGTATCCCCCATCGCACCCTTCGGCGGGCACGGGCTGTCGGGCCATGGCCGCGAAGGCGGGCTTGCCGCCGCGCTGGATTACACCACGACGAAAACCGTCTGGCTCCGCACCTCGGACGACCCGATCCCTGACCCCTTCGTCATGCGCTGACAGCGGCGATCAGCGCCGCACCAGCCGCCCCTCAATCGGCACCGCAGCACCCAGCGTGTTGGAAATCGTCCCGTATTTCAACACGTTGCGGTGCAGAAGGTCCAGACGCCGGTCGCTTTCGGGACTGTCCACCACGATCTCGTAGCGGATCAGCACCAGCTTGGGCGGCGCGTCCTGCCGCACCGCCTCCAGCGTGACCTCGGCCCCGTCGATGCGGAAATCCAGCATCGGCGTGACCCGCCCGATCCCCTTCAACATGCAGGCCGCCAGCGCCGCCAGCAGCAGTTCCACCGGATTCATCGCATCGCTCCGGCCCGCAAGGTCGGTATCCAGAACCACCTCTGCCGCCTTGGCCCGTGCCAGACTGCCATGCGCATCCACCCTGCGCGCCGTCACCCTGTACTCCATCGCCACCCCCTTTCCCTGCCCGCCAGACTGGACGCGACCGCCCCCCCGCGCCCTGACCTGCATCAACCTGTCATGAAACCTTCATTTTACCCGACCAGATATTTCCACTATTCAGGAAATATGGACAACCACAGCCCCCAATCAGCAACGTCGCTGGCCTCCGCGACCCGGGCCTTCACCACGCTGGGCCATCCCGGACGCCTTTCGGTGTTCCGGCTGCTGATGCGCTTCGCCCCGCACGGTGTCCGCCCCACCGAAATGGCCGGGGCACTGGCGATGAAGCAGAACACCCTGTCGCACCACCTGTCGGACCTCGTCGCCACCGGACTGGCCCGCGTCGAACGGCAGGGGCGGTCGCTCTACTACTCCGCCGATCTCCACGCCGCCGAAATGCTGGTCGCCTACCTCGCGCTGGATGTGGGCCGTGGGCGACCCGACCTCCTTCCCTCCCCGCAGGACGCTCCCATGCAGGACACAGGCTTCAACGTTCTCTTCCTCTGCTCGGGCAATTCCGCCCGCTCCATCTTTGCCGAGGCGCTGCTGCGCGATCTGGGCAAGGGGAGGTTCACCGCCTTCTCCGCCGGAACCCGCCCCGGCACCGCCCTCAATCCCTTCGCGCTCGATGTGCTGGGCCGCAACGGCCATGCCGTGCAGGGCCTGCGGTCCAAGCACGTGACCGAATTCCAGCAGCCCGGCTCCCCCGCGATGGACTTCGTCTTCACCGTCTGCGACACCGCCGCCGCCGAGGAATGCCCCCCCTGGCCGGGCCAGCCGATCACCGGCCACTGGGGCCTGCCCGATCCGGTCAAGGCCACCGGGACCGATGCCGAAAAGGGACTCGTCTTCGCCCAGACCTATGCCGCGCTGCGCCGCCGCATCGCGGCCTTCGTGGAATTGCCCTTCGCGGACCTCAACCGCCTCTCCCTGCAAGCCCGCGTCGATGCCATCGGCGCCGACACCCAGACCGGACAGAAAGGCTGATCCAAATGCCCCGCATCGCCCTCAACGGCCTTGGCCGTATCGGAAAACTCGTCCTGCGCGACCTGATCGACAGCGGCGCGGGCGGCGACATCGTCCTGCTGAACGATCCGGCAGGCGATGCGGCACAGCACGCCCTTCTGATGGAATTCGACTCCGTCCATGGCCGCTGGAAGACCCCCGTCGCCGCCGATGGCGACGCACTGGTGCTGGGCGGACGCCGCATCCGCCTGACCCATGAAAGGACGATCGAGGCGCTGCCCCTGCAGGCCATGGGCGTCGATCTGGTGATCGACTGCACGGGCGTGTTCAAGACCGCCGCAAGGATCGCCCCCTACCGTGCCGCCGGCATCCGCAAGGTCGTGGTCAGCGCACCGGTCAAGGATGGCGGCGCCTTGAACATCGTCTATGGCGTCAACCACCATCTCTATGACGGCAGCCAGTCCATCCTGACCGCCGCCTCCTGCACGACCAACTGCCTCGCCCCCGTGGTGAAGGTGATCCATGATGCGCTGCGCATCCGGCACGGGTCCATCACCACGATCCACGATGTCACCAACACCCAGACCATCGTGGACCGCCCCGCCAAGGACATGCGCCGCGCCCGGTCGGCGCTGACGAACCTGATCCCCACCACCACAGGCAGCGCCACCGCCATCGCCCTGATCTATCCGGAACTCGCGGGCCGCCTGAACGGCCACGCGATCCGCGTGCCGCTGCTCAACGCCTCGCTCACCGACTGCGTGTTCGAGGTGGAGACGCCCACCACCGCCGACGCCGTCAACGCCCTGTTCGCCACCGCCGCCGAAGGGCCGCTGAAAGGCATCCTCGGCTACGAGACGCGGCCCCTCGTCTCGTCGGATTTCACGAACGACCCGCGCTCCTCGATCATCGATGCGCCCTCCACTATGGTCGTGGGCAGGACGCAGGTGAAGGTCTATGCGTGGTATGACAACGAATGGGGCTATGCCTGCCGTCTGGCCGACATCACCCGCATGGTGGCAGGGTCGCTCTGACCGATGGCGACGCCCGATCCGATCCGCGCCTATGCCGCCGTCACCGCCGCCTATTGGGCCTTCATGCTGTCCGACGGGGCGCTGCGGATGCTGGTGCTGCTGCATTTCAACGGGCTGGGCTTCAGCCCGCTCCAGCTTGCATGGCTGTTCCTGCTCTATGAACTGGCGGGGATCGTGACGAACCTCGGCGCGGGCTGGCTTGCCGCCCGCTTCGGCCTTGCCGCCACGCTCCATGCCGGGCTCGCGCTCCAGATTGCCGCGCTGGGGGCGCTGGCGCAGCTTGATCCGGCATGGACCATCCCCGCCTCCGTCGCCTTCGTCATGGCGGTGCAGGGGGTGTCGGGCGTGGCCAAGGATCTGGCCAAGATGTCCTCGAAATCGGCGGTCAAACTGCTGGCCCCCGCTGCGGAGGGCGGGCTGTTCCGCTGGGTCGCGCTGCTGACCGGATCGAAGAACGCGGTCAAGGGCGCGGGCTTCTTCCTCGGCGCGGCGCTTCTGGCACTGGCGGGATTCACCGCCGCCGTCTGGACCATGGCCGCGATCCTTGCGCTGATCCTGACGGCTGTCCTGCTGTTCCTGCCCGCCGGTCTGCCGGGACGGATGAAGGCGGCCGAGACATGGTCAGGCTGGCGCTCCCGCGACCCGCGCGTGAACCGCCTTTCCCTTGCCCGCCTCTTCCTCTTCGGGGCGCGGGATGTCTGGTTCGTCGTCGGCATCCCGGTCTATTTCCAGTCCGTCCTGTCCGACGGCACCGCCGAAGGCCGGCGCGAGGCGTTCTTCCTCGTCGGCGGGTTCATGGCGCTGTGGATCATCGCCTATGGCGCGGTGCAGGCCGCCGCCCCCCGCCTCCTCGGCGCCCGCACCCGCCCCGAGGCCGGCATCCGGCGCAGCGCCGTCCTCTGGGCCGGCCTGCTGCCCCCCATCCCGCTGGCGCTGGCGCTGGCGGCCCTTCTGGCAGGGGAACCCTCCCCCTGGCTGACGGCGGTTCTGGTGGCGGGGCTGCTGCTCTTCGGCTTCGTTTTCGCGGTGAATTCCTCGGTCCATTCCTACCTGATCCTCGCCTTCGGATCGGCGGACCGCATCACCCGCGACGTGGGCTTCTACTACATGGCCAATGCCGCAGGGCGGCTGGCGGGCACGCTCTTGTCTGGGCTCAGCTACCAGTGGGGCGGCTTGCCGCTCTGCCTCGCCACGGCAGGCGCGATGGCGGGGGCAAGCTGGCTTGCCGCCCGCAGGCTGCTGCCGCAGGACTGACGGCGCAGGGCGGCAGACGCAGTTCAGAACCGATGCGGGCGGAAAAGCTGCGGCTCCGGCTCGGCGCCGTGGTGGTAGAAGGGCCAGCCGAGATAGCGGTTCACCGCCTCTTCCACCACCCCCGCATGATGGCCGCGCACCATGGCGACATGGTGTTCAAACCCGTTCTGCGTGACAAAGCGCATCAGGCGGCGCAGATCGCGCACCCGTGTCACCGCGATCCCGCCATCCATGCCGAAGGGATGATCGGTGAACTCCCCCTCGCCCAGATAGCATTTCACCGTTCCCGTTCGGTCATCGGTGGACAGCCGGAAAAAGGTCATCGGCCCCGCCTTCACCTTCCCCTTCACGGCACCAAAGCATTTCGACCGTCCGATCGTCTCGCCCAGCACGTCCAGTTCGCCCACCTCGGGCGTATCGCCGATGAAGGACTTGGGATAGTTGCCGCAATGCGTGCAGACGCAGAGATCCTCCTCGTAGGCGTAATTGTTGTTCCAGTCGAGTATGGCGGGCGGCGCCCCGCTGGCCAGCGCCAGCGCATACATGGACACCGCGCCCATGATGTCCACCTCGCAGGCCGACGGCATCAGCTCCTCGCCCATCATGCTCATGGTCAGACAGGTCGCGCAGCCGAAATTGTCCTGCAGCGACCGCCAGCACTGGATGGCCGAGGCGTCGCAGCCGTTCTCCTCGATCCAGCGGTTGACGGCCAGCGTCCAGCGCGCCTGCTTCTCGATCTGGGCGGGCTGGATATGGGCCGGAATGCGCCCGTAGCCCTTCACCTTCTCCAGCGTGGCGATCAGCGCGGGGTCATCCGGAGATATGGCGGATGCCGCGCCCATCATCTCGGACAGGTCCACCGTGACGACGGTGATACCCGCTGCCTGCAGCAGCTTTTCCGAATAGCGCATGGTCTGGAAGGCCCCCGTCCGCGCCCCGATCGATCCCAGACGCGCCGAGCGCAGCCCCTTCACCGTCCGGCAGACACGGGCAAAGCGGTCCAGATCGCGCCCGAACTCCTCGCCCCAGGTGTCGCAGGTGTGCTGCGTGGTTTCTGTGAAGGGCACGCCGTATTGCCAGAAATTGTTGGTCACGCTGATCTTGCCGCAAAAGGCGTCGCGGCGTTCGTGGACGGAAACCTTCGCCACCTCGTCATTGCTGGCCTGCAGCAGGACGGGCACGCCCAGCCGCGCACGGTTGACCAGTTCGGCCACCGCGATCTCGTCCCCGAAATTGGGCAGGCAGATGACCAGACCGTCGATCCGGTCGGCATTGGCGCGGAAATGCGCGGCATAGAGATCGGCATCCGCGATGGATTGCACCGCACCGTTGGGCGTCGCCTCGAAAGGCAGGATCACCGCATCGATCCCCAACCGCGCCAGTTGCGCAAGGACATCGTCCCGCGCCGCCTTGCAGGGGGTGGGGCTGAAGAAGGCCCGCGACCCGATGACGACACCCAGACTGATCCGGCGGCGGATGATGCTGGTCATGATTCCCCCGATATGCAGGCGGCGACTGTCGCCCTTGATGGCCTGTGCCGCCACTCTCCCCTGCTTCCGGCCGCCGCGCAATGCCTGCACGGGCCGCACTGTCGAAGCTTCGTCAGGGACCGTCAGGCAGGGCGGGATGGCCCTGCCCGCAGGCCGCCGGGGACACCGCCGGCCGGATCATTCACCTGCAAGGCGCAGCGCCGGGACGGGTGCGGGTGTGGCGGACACCCTGTCGGGCGGGCTGTCCTGCCGGACACGGAACCACGCCGCATAGAGCGCCGGCAGGAAGAAAAGCGTCAGCACCGTCGCGACGATCAGCCCGCCCATGATGGCCATGGCCATCGGCCCCCAGAAAACCGACCGCACGAGCGGGATCATCGCCAGGATTGCCGCCATTGCCGTCAGGACGACAGGTCGTGCGCGACGCACCGTGCTTTCGACGATGGCATCCCATGGCGTCGCACCTGCTGCCAGATCATGGTCGATCTGGTCCACAAGGATGACGGTGTTCCGCATGATCATTCCCGCCAGGGCGATCACGCCCAGCAAAGCGACGAAGCCGAAGGGCGCATCAAAAGCCAGAAGCGCCGCCACCGCCCCGATGGCGCCCAGCGGGGCCGTCAGGAAGACGAGGAACAGCTTCGGAAAGCTTCGCAACTGCAGCATCAGCAGCGACAGCATGACAAGGAACATCAGCGGAAACACCTTGAACAGGGCCGCGTTGGCCTTGGCGCTTTCCTCGACCGCCCCGCCCATCTCGATCCGGTATCCGGCCGGCAAGGCATCGATGACGGGTTGCAGTGCAGGCAGCAATTGCGCCGTCACCGTCGGCGCCTGGATGCCCGGCACGACATCGGCGCGGACGGTCAGGACCATGTCCCTGTTGCGGCGCCACAGGATCGGCTCTTCGAATCCGTAGGACACCCTGGCAAGCTGCGACAGCGGCACCGCCGCCCCGTTCGGCAGCAGGATCGTCAGGTCGGACAGTCGCGAGGGATCGGCACGCTCCTCCTGCGGGGCGCGGACGACGATGTCGATCAGGTCCGTCCCCTCGCGGAACTCGCTGACCTTCACGCCGGACAACAGCGTCTGCAGCGTGTTCGAGACGTCCGCCGTGTTCAGCCCCAGCGCACGGATGCGGTCCTGATCCAGCCGGACATCCAGCGTCTTCGCCTGTTCGTTCCAGTCGAACTGCGGTTCCACCGTATTCGGGTTGGCAACCATGGCGGCCCGCACATCGGTTGCGATCCGCCTGACCTCTGCCGGGTCAGGGCCGATCACGCGGAACTGCACCGGAAAACCGACCGGCGGACCGAAGACGATCTGATCGACCCGTATCCGCGCTTGCGGCACCGCACCTGCCGCAACCGCCGCCTCGATCCTGGCCCTCAGGCGATCCCGTGCGGCAGAGTCCGTCGCCATGATCACGGTCAGCGCGAACGAAGGATTCGGCAGCGCCGGGTTCAAGGCAAAGAAGAATCGCGGCGCACCGGCGCCGACATAGGTGGAACTGAAACGCACGTCCGGGTCGCCCTTGACGATTGCCTCGGCAGCCAGCGCCGCCCGGGTGGTCGCATCTATGGAAGACCCTTCGGGCATCCGTGTCTCGATGAACAGTTCCGCGCGGGCCGAGGTGGGGAAGAACTGCTGCTGCACGAAACCCATACCGACGCCGGTCGCCAGAAGGGCGGCGACGGTTGCCCCGATCACCCACCAACGGGCCCGCAGCGATGCCGTCACGCCCACGCGCAAAGCACGGTAGAGGCGGCCGTCATATCCGTGCCGCCTGCCGGGTTTCGGTTGGGGCAGAAGTTTCAGGCCCAGATAGGGCGTCACGATCACCGCCACGAACCACGACACGACGAACGCGATGCCGACCACCCAGAAGATGTTGCCCGCATATTCGCCACTCGTCGATTTCGCCAGCCCCACGGGCAGGAAGCCCGCAGCGGTCACCAAGGTGCCGGTCAGCATGGGGAAAGCCGTCGAGGACCACGCGGCCGAGGCCGCCGCGATGCGGTCATAGCCCTGCTCGATCTTCACCACCATCATCTCCACCGCGATGATGGCATCATCGACCAGCAGCCCCAGAGCGATGATCAGAGCGCCCAGCGTGATCCGATCGAAATTCATTCCCAAAGCCTGCATCACGACAAACATGACCGCCAGAACGATCGGCACGGACAGGGCCACGACAATCCCAGTCCGCCAGCCCAGCGTGACGAAGGACACGACAAGGACGATGACCAGCGCCTCGATGAAGGTCTTGATGAACTCGTCGAAGGCATGGGTCACGATGTCCGCCTGATCCGACACCTGCGTCACCTCCACGCCAAGCGGCAGGTCGGCGCGGAATGCCGCAACCTCGGTCTCCAGTCGCCCGCCCAGTGCGACGACATTCGCCCCGTCGGCCATCGCGACGCCCACACCCACGGCCGGCTGCCCTTCGAAAAAGGCCAGATAGCCGGGCGGTTCCTCGTAGCCCCGCTTCACCTCGGCGATGTCGCCCAGCCGGATCACCGTTCCGCCGGCCGGAACCGGCAGGTCGCGCAAGGCGTCCAGACTGTCCAGACCGCCCGTCACGCGCACCTGCACCTCGTCTGCCACTGTCTGGATCGCCCCCGCCCCCGTGATGGCATTCTGCCGGCCGATGGCATCGAAGATGGTCTGCGGCACGATCCCGAGCGTCGCCAGTCGACGATGGCTGATTTCCACCCAGACCCGCTGCTCCACCTCGCCGATCAACGCGACCTTGGCCGCATCCTCGACCGCAAGAAGCCGTGTCCGCAACCGCTCGGCATAGGACCTGAGCTCCGCGCGCCCGAGCCCCTCGCCCGTCACCATGTAAATGGCCGAGAACACGTCGCCGTACTCGTCGTTGAAGAAGGGGCCGATCACACCCTGCGGCAATGTGGGACGCAGGTCGCCCAGTCTCTTGCGGACCTGATACCAGACGGGTTGCGCCTCGCGGACCGAGTCCTTCAGCTGCACCTGCAGCACGGCCGCCCCGGGGCGCGAAAAGGTCCGGATATGGTCCAGTTCGGGAAGTTCCTGGATCCGCTTCTCCATCGGCTCTGCCACGAGGTTCTGGATCTCTTCCGCCGTCGCGCCCGGCCAGACCGCCGTGACGACCATCGTCTTGATCGTGAACGTCGGGTCCTCGGCGCGACCGAGGTTCACATAGGCCATGGCCCCTGCAGCCAAGGCGACGAGGATGGCGAAAAGCGTGACTGCCGGATTGGTGACCGACAGGAGCGAGAGGTTCAGATTGCGCATCCGGTCACTCTCCTGCCGAACGGTGTTCGACGACCCGCACCGGACGCGCCGGATCGACCTTGTGGGCACCGAGACTGACGACCAACTCCCCCTCGGCCAGGGCCCCGCGGATCGCCGCCGTCTGGCCCGAAGCGGAAACGATCTCGACCGGCACGCGATCGACCCTGTTGCCCGTGACGCGCCAGACGCCCGGCCCTGCCCCGTCGTCGATGACAGCAGCCAGCGGCACGGTTGCGACCGGCGCTCCCGCGGCCTTCGCAACGGTCACGGTGACCGTCCGCCCCAGATCGGCGCCCGCAACGGCGGCATCCATAGCCATCCGGACCTTGTAGGTCCGCCCGGCCGGATCGACGTCGGGCGAGATGTCGCGCAGGCTCAGCGGAAAGTCCGTCCGGCTGTCATCCCAGATCGCACCGCGTGCGGCCGCACCCTGCAGCAGGGTGCGGTCCGTTTCGGGCAGGGCGAAGACGACATCCAAGGCACCCGACCGCGCCACGGATATCACGGGCGTTCCGGCCGCGACGACCTGCCCCACCTCGCCCGGTGCCGATGTCACGACGCCGTCCGCATCCGCGACAAGCCGAGTATAGGCCAGAGCGTTCCGCGCCAGCGCAAGCGCACGCCCCGCCCTTTCGGCCCGCGACGCGGCTTCCGCTTCGCCGCTCACCGCGCGGTCTAGGGCGGCTTGCGCGATGTGGCCTTCGCCGAAGAGCTTTCTGCTCCGCTCGACCTCTGCCAAAGCACGCCGGTGATCGACACGGGCCGCCTCGTCCTCGGCAGCGGCAAGCTCCTCCTGCAACCGCGCATCCGTGTCATCGAGCCGTGCAAGAACCTGCCCCCGCAGGACCGGGTCGCCGATATCGACCTCGCGCGAGACGATCTTTCCCGGGACGCGGAAACCCATCGCCACCTCGTGGCGCGGGCGGATCGTGCCCGTATAGGTGGCGATCCGCTCTGCGGACCCGAAGGAGATGGCGGTAACCCGTACCGGCTGGGGCAGACGCTCCGCCGGGGCGGAAGCGTCGCCCGCGCCGGGCAGCAACACCGCACTCGCCACCGCAAAGGCACCAAGGGGAAGCACCCCCAGCGCCACGATGGCCCAAACCCGCCGTCCCCAGATACGCGCCATGGCGACCCCATATGATTCTTGCAAAGTAAGTGTCGCTAACTTATGTAAGGATCACTTACTTGGCAAGTGCCATTGCATCCGCCCGCCGATTGCCCCCTTATGCCCGACGTGCCGCAGCACTCCTTGGAACGACCGATGCCGGAACGGACCACCCCGCGCAGCAGCTATCACCACGGCGATCTGCGTGCGCAGTTGATCGCCGCCGTGGCGGAACTGGTGGAAACCCACGGCCCGGACGGTTTTTCCGTCGCCGAGGCCGCGCGCCGCGCCGGAGTGAGTTCCGCCGCGCCGTACAAGCATTTCAAGGACCGCCCCGAACTCCTGCGGGCCGTGGCAAGCGCGGGGATGGACCGGCTACGCGACGCGATGGAGACCGCAGCCGCACGGCACAGGGCAGGTTCCTATGAATCCGTCGCGGCGATCGGACAGGCCTATGTCGATTTCGCCCGCGCGGGTCCGGGCGTCTTCCGCCTCGTCTTCGGTCTGACCGAAGGGCACGACGGGGACCCGCATCTGGAAGGAAAGGGCGCTGCCTGTTTCGGGGTGGTGCTGCGTGCCGTGGCGGCCGTTCTGGAAAGATCCCCCGATGATCCGATCGTCAGGATCAGGGCCTACGCGCTCTGGACCTTCGTCCACGGGCATTCCTTCCTGACGATCGACCGGAAGACCAAAGGGAAATTCGAACTGCAGGACGAATGGGCCTTCCTCATGCAGGTCAGTGCCTCGATCCTCGGCGGACATTGATCCGCCGCTGCACAGGCCGCATCCGCGCAGGCCGTGGTTTCACCAACGCAGGTAGCGATGCCCCAGCCAAGCACCCGCCCCCGCGACGCCGGTGATCGCCAGCCCGTACCACGCCACGAAGAAAAGCGGCGAATCCTCGCTGCAATGCAGGGCATACCCCGCCGCGACACCCGCCCCGACCCCAAGACCCAGCAAGGCACCCGTCAGGACCGGGCGTGTCGGCGCCGTCCGGCGGAAGAAATGGATGCCGGCGGCAAGCGGAAGCGCCGAGATCAGGGCGATGGAGCCCAGACAGGCAAGCGCCGTCCGGCCCATGGCCTCGGCAAGCAGGTCGCCTTCGGCAATGGCAAAGCGTTGAAGCACCATCGCAAGGGCCAGCAGGACCGGAACCGCAATGGGCCAAAGGACCAGCCGCCCCCCGGGCCGCGCCGATTGCAGCGCAATCCAGAGGGCCGACCCCGACAGCAGGACCGGCAGGACTGTCTTGGCCTGCACCGGCAGATGGTTCCAGGCAGAAACCAGATCGGCCCGCAAACCGAAGCCCGCAAAGTACAGGCCCAGCCCTGCCAGCATCAGAACCGCCATTCCCCCCAGCGCCGCAGCGGCGTCGAACCGGGCAGGCGGGGGGAAGGACGCCATATCGCGGATCAGGTCTTCCGTGCTGCGTCTGTCCGTCATTTCATCATCCTCTCGGCCAGGCCCGATAGCCGCCGCATCGCCCTGTGCAGCGCGACCCGGGCGGCACCGGCAGTGAGCCCCACCGTTTCGCCCGCTTCCTCGGCGGTCTTGCCGTCCAGCGCCACCGCCCTGACCAGCATGGCAGACCGCGTGTCGATCATGGCCAGCATCACCTCGGCATCCCGTCCGGACATCGGGGCGCCACCATTCTCTTCGGGCAGAATGTCGGCAAAATCCTCGATGGGCAGATTAACCGACGCCCCGCGCCGTCGGAAGGCATCCACGACCTTGTAGCGGGCCAAGGCATAGAGCCACGGCCTGACCGGCGTATCCTGACGCCAGGTGTGGCGTTTCAGATGGATCGCCAGCAGCACCTCCTGAAGGACATCCTCGTGCTGGTCGGCAGGCAAGGCCCCGCCCCGCCGACGGATCACGCCGCGCAGCGTCGGCGTCACGGCATGAAGGAAGCGGGCGAATGCGGCCCCGTCCCCGTCATTGGCGCGGGCCAGCAGCACCTCCCAGACCTCGTCCTGCTGCAACCGCGCCTCCACCCCCGACAGCGCCATCCTAACCGAGCCGCCGCGCCCGGCACAGTCACGCCTCGGTGAAAGGGCAAATGCCGCAGTCATCCCGCCGCCGCCAGTGCCGCATCGAAAAGCGCCTTGATCTCGGCGGCACCGGTTCCGGCGACGATCCGCCCGATCTCTTGCCGCCCCTTCAGCGCGACAAGCGTGGACCGGCGCGGAATCTTCAGCGCCCGGGACAATTCGCCGTCGCCGTGCTGGTCCCAGTCCACGACGATGAAGCGGATCTTGCGGCCATAGTCCGCGTTTTCAGCCATGAGGCGGGCGATCACCCGCTCCTGTGCCCTGCATGTGCTGCACCAGCTGGCCCAGAAATCTAGGATCACCACCTCGCCGGACTCCATTGCCGCCTCGGCCAGACCGGGCGTGTAGAAGGAGCGCTCATCGGCACGCAGCGGACCCGCCAGCAGAAGGGCGGCAGAGGCGGCAAGCAGGGATCGGCGGTTCATCGGTGACCTCTTCAGATGCTGACGGAAAGATCGACAAGCCAGACAGGCAGGAAGCGCAGGGCCAGCCCTTCGATGACATGGTTCAGGCCAAGGAACAGCGCCGTGCCGACGGCGATGAAGGCCCAGCCCATGATGGATCGGGCGCGGTCCGACAGGGCCACCATCCGTGCCATGTTCCGTCGCAGCCACCCCCGCAGGACATAGGCCGCCGCGACGATCAGAGTGGCCACCCCCGCAGCGAAGGCCGCCATCACCGTCGCGGCGTGACCGACGTCCCGTCCCGCACTGGCAAGCGCGATGGCCGCGCCCAAGGTCGGACCGATGCAGGGACTCCAGACGGCACCCAGCAGGGCACCCCCGCCGAATCCGGCACCGACGCCGGGCGGCGCGGCCCGGATCCGGGCATCGGCGGCCGCAGCAAATCCGGCCGCTGCCATGGAGAACCGCTGTCCGAGGGCCGGCAGGACGAGGACCATCCCGAAACCGGCCATCGCCACCGCCGCGAAGCGCGTCACATCCTCGGGATAGATGCCCAAGGAGGGGCCGATTGCTGCCACGGCCACGCCCACCGCGACGAAGGACAGTGCCATCCCCGCCGCAAGGGCCAGCGGTGCACGCGGATCGGCCTGGAGACTGCTGGCCAGCACGATCGGCAGAACGGGCAGGACGCAGGGGTTCAGCAGCGTCAGAAGCCCCGCAAGATAGACAAGGGCAAACTCCATCTAGCCCCGCCCCCCGCGATCCAGCCCGGCAAGGTGATCGACAGACCAGTCCCCCGGCCCCCGCGACACCACGGCCAGCAAAGCCGCAGCCCAGAGGCCATGGGTCATCCACGCATCGGGATAGACGAAGGCCTGGATGACCGCCGTCATCCCCAGCAGGCCGAGCGCAGAGATCCGCGTGAACAGGCCAAGGACCAGAAGCACCGGCAGGACATGCTCTGCCACGGTCGCCATCACAGCCGCCGCCTCGTAGGGGACCAGCGGCAGGGCATATTCGTGCTCGAACAGGAACCATGTGGAGTCCTTGATCGAGAAACCCTCCACCTTCGTCCGCCCCGACTGCCAGAAGACAAGCGCCGGGAATAGCCGGAGGAAAAGCGCGACCGGCGCGTCAGGGATGGCGCCAAGCATCAGGTTCAATCGTGCAATCATGGTCCCTCACTCCGTGGCATCGACGATCGCGCCCGCCTGCATCAGCGACACGAGCACCGGTTGCGGGTCGTAGCCTTCCTCGACCATCTGCGCCGCAGCCACCGCCTGCGACAGCCGCTCGCCCTTCAGCACGGCCCGCAGAAAGACAGTCTCGGCGCGACTGACCGGCCGGACAGGCACGGCAAAGGCGGCATCCCGCAGGATCAGCGCGGTTTCAGGCCCCGCCGGAATCCGGAGGCCCGCCCCGCCCGGCTGGTGGCGTGCCCAGATCGATACGGCGGGATGTGCGAGTTCCAGCAGTGTGACCGAAGGATGCAGGACCAGACGCGTCCTTTCGGGATCGGCGGACCGCAGCGCACGGGGATCGACAGGGCGGACATCGGCCGCATGGAAGGCCCGCCCGCGTGCATATTCGATGCGTGCGACATCCCCCAGATAGGGATAGGCCTCCAGCGGCGGAAAGCCTTCGAGAAAGGCCGCAAACCCCGCGCCCCATTCTGCCAGAACCGGCGATTTCGGGCGGTCCTGTTCCGCATGGAGACGGGCCAGAGCAGCAAAGAACGCCTCGCCGACCAGTTGCCGGATCACGGGAAACCGTGACGCCAGTGCTGCGGACAGGCTGACCGCCACGTTGTTGCGATAGACGGCGAAACGGCGGCCGACCTCGTCCGGGTGACGGGCTACAAGTCCGGCCGGAAGGTCGCCTCCCCGCAAGGCCGTTCCGAAGCTGGCGACGAAGTCAGGATGCGCGGGCAAGGCCGGCCCTCCCCGCCGCAAGGATCTCCCCCGCCCGCGCGGCCTCGGCGGCCAGCACGGACCATTCGGGAAGGTCATTGTCCCATTCGACCAGTGTCGGCAGCGGCCCTGCCCGCGCAACAACCGCGGCGAAGAGCGCCCAGACAGGATCGGCCACAGCCGCACCGTGGCTGTCGATCAGCAGCGGACCAGAGGGCAGCGCCTCCACGTCATGCCCGCCGAGATGGATTTCCCCGACCAGATGCAGCGGCAGCCTTTCCAGCCACAGGCGGGGGTCCGTGCCGTCATTGGTGCAGGAGACGAACACGTTGTTCACGTCGAGAAGGAGCCCGCAGCCGGTCCGTCGCGCCACTTCGGTCAGGAATTCGGTCTCCGGTATCGTGGATTGCGCGAAACGCAGATAGGTCGCGGGGTTCTCCAGCAGCATCGGGCGTCGCAGCGCCGTCTGGACCTGATCGACATGGTCGCAGACCAGTTGCAGCGTCTCGGGGGTGTAGGGCAGCGGCAGCAGGTCGTTCAGATACTCCGCCCCGTGGCTGGACCAGGCCAGATGTTCGGAAAAGCTTTCCGGTTCATAGCGGTCGCACAGCAGCCTCAGCCGCGCCAGATGGTCACGGTCCAACCCCCGCGCCCCGCCGATGGACAGTCCCACCCCGTGGATCGACAGCGCGTGATCCGCCCGTATCGCGGCAAGCTGCGCATGGGGCAGGCCGCCCGCGCCCATATAGTTTTCGGCGTGGACCTCGAAGAACCCGATACCGGCGGCATCGGCACGGATCGCGGCAAAATGTTCCGGCTTGAAGCCGACACCGGGCAGAGGGGGAAGCGGGGCTATGGTCATGGCGCGTCCGAAAAGATGGAAACGGGTGCGCGGAAGACCCGCGCACCCCTTGGATCAGGCCTTGGGAACATCCCGCTCCAGCGCCTCGAGCGACCCGCTCCGCGCCATGCCATCCTCGGCAGCCGGAAGCTCCATGGTCAGGCAGGTGCCCGCCGGAACCAGCTTCCATGCATTGCCCTGGTAATCGACCTTGGACGTACCGGCACAGGTCGTACCGGGGCCGGCAGCACAGTCGTTCTGCCCCGCCAGCGCCACACCGAAGCACTTCTCCATCTCTTCGGCCATCACCGGCGTCACGGCCATGGCGCCAAGCGCACAGGCCAAGGATGCACCGAGAACGAAACGGGACGTCATCGTAGTCATGTCAATCTCCCTGTCAAAACCGGAAGGGCCAGCCGCCCTTCACGGTTCAGTTCGCAGGAAGGTCAGGGGACGTTACAGCACTCGCGTTTTCGTGACCCGCGCCGCACCGCGCGGCTGCCGGAAGCATCGGCGCAAACGCGCCTGCTGCCGCACAGGCGCACAGGCCCGGCGGTCTGCCGTATCATTGCCGACCCGCCCCGCAACGGGCGGGCCGCTGCTTCACAGCTCCTTTACCAGCCGCAGCGCGTCATAGATGGCCGCATGGGTATTGCGTGCCGCCA
This sequence comes from Rhodobacter sp. CACIA14H1, assembly GCA_000500915.1. GTDB lineage: Bacteria > Pseudomonadota > Alphaproteobacteria > Rhodobacterales > Rhodobacteraceae > Paragemmobacter. The sequence continues at coordinate 11,013 of AYNO01000014.1, read as the reverse complement.
CCGCATCACCGATGCGGAAGACGCGGAAACGGCTCTCGGGGTTGCGGACGACCTGTTGCAAACCACCGGTGGACAAGGCCTCGTAATCGACCTCGCCAAGGTTGCGCGATTTCGGCTTCAGCTCGAAGTAAAGCGCGTCCAGGGGCCGCGTGCCATGGTTGACGATCACCTGATCGACCAGCCGTTCGCGCGTGAAATCCCCGTAATCGCTGCCGAGCGTGGCCCGCAACTGGTTCCCCTCCCGCGCCACCGACATCAGCCGCCACGTGACGGTGAAGGTCGTGTTCCGCTTCTGCAGGTTGCGCATGTAGGGCACCAGATTCATCGCCATCACCTCGGGCGAGAAGCTGCGATCCGGCGTCACGATCTCGACCGCCGCGCCCGTTGCGGATATCAGGTCAGCCGCCTGCAACGCCGCATGGTCCCCCGCATCGTCGAAGACCAGCACGTTCGATCCCGGCTTCACATCGCCCGACAGGATGTCCCATGCCGAATGGACAAGGTCGTTTCCGGCAGCCAGCACTTCGACATGCGGCAGGCCGCCGGTCGCGATGATGATCTCGTCCGGCTGCGTCGCCAGAACCGTCTCGGCATCGGCAAAGGTGTTGAAGTGGAAGGTTACCCCCTTCTTCTCGCATTGCGCCATCCGCCACGCGATGACGGAAATCATCTCGCGCCGCCGTTCGTCCTGCGCGGTCAGCCGGATCTGGCCGCCCGCCTGATCGGCGGCTTCGAAGACCGTGACCTCGTGCCCGCGCTCGGCCGCGACCCGCGCCGCCTCTACCCCCGCAGGGCCTGCACCGACGATGGTGATGCGCTTCCTTTCGGATGCCGCAGGGATCACATGCGGCATCGTCTCCTCGCGCCCCGTGGCGGGGTTGTGCAGGCAGAAGGCCAGCCCGCCCTGGTAGATACGGTCAAGGCAGTAATTCGCCCCCACACAGGGCCGGATGTCGTCCTCGCGCTTCTCGATGATCTTGCGCACGATATGCGGGTCGGCCATGTGCGCCCGCGTCATCCCCACCATGTCAAGCTTGCCGGACGCGATGGCATGACGCGCCGTGGCGACATCTGGGATCCGGGCGGCATGGAAGGTCGGAAAATTCGTCGCGGCCCGGACCTCGCCCGCGAAATCGAGATGGGGCGCACTTTTCATCCCCTGTATCGGTATCAGGTCGGTCAGGGCGGGGTCCGTGTCGATATGCCCGCGGATCACGTTCAGGAAATCCACCATGCCGCTGTCGCGCAGTTTGCGGCTGACCTCCAGCCCCTCCTCCTTGGTCATCCCGCCCACCTGTGCGGGATCGGCCGTATAGCGCAATCCGACGATGAACTCTGGCCCGCACCGGTCGCGGATGGCGCGCAGGACGTCAAAGGTGAAGCGCAGCCTGTTGTCGAGACTGCCGCCATACGCATTGTCCAGATCGTTCGTCAGCGGTGACCAGAACTGTTCGATCAGATGGCCATAGGCTTCCAGCTCGATCCCGTCGACTCCTGCCGCCTTCATCCGCTCTGCCGCATCGGCGAAATCCCCGATGATGCGGGCGATATCCCAATCCTCGATCCGCTTTGGAAAGGCCCGGTGCGCGGCTTCCCGTTCATGGCTGGGGGCGAGGATCGGCAGCCAGTCGCCCTTGTCCCACCGCGTGCGGCGGCCCAGATGCGTGAGCTGGATCATCACCGCCGCGCCGTGATCGTGGCACTCGTCCACCATCTGCTTCATCCAGCCGACAACCTCGTCCTTCCAGGCAAGGATGTTGTTGAAAACCGGCGGGCTGTCGCGGGAAACCGCCGCCGACCCCGCCGTCATCGTAAGCGCCACGCCGGCCTTCGCCCGTTCGACATGATAGGCCCGATACCGCCCCTTGGGCATCCCGTCCTCGGGATAGGCCGGCTCGTGGCTGGTGATCATGATGCGGTTGCGCAGCGTGAGGTGCTTCAGCTTATAGGGCTGTAGCAGAGGGTCGTTGGACATCGGGGCCTCCTGTCGTTCGGGCGACAGTGGAACGGTATGTTCACCCATGTCAAGTATATCGCCACCTGCGAACATTCCCTTGCAGGCGGCCCGCTTTCCTCCTAGCTTCGGTCCCCATGGGACGGGCAGAAAAGACCGAAACCGGCTGGCGGGGGTCCCGCGAGGGCTGGCTCGAAGCGGCCTATGGCGCGCTGGTCAGCGAAGGCGTGGATTCGGTGAAGATCATGCCTCTGGCCGAGCGGCTGAAGCTTTCGCGCACAAGCTTCTACTGGTTCTTCAAGGACCGCGAGGCCCTGCTCTCCGCCCTCGCGCAGATGTGGGAGGCACGCACCACCACGCCGCTGGTGGCCGCCACGACCGACTACGCGGAAACCCGGACCGAGGCGATGCTGAACGTGATCGCCTGTTTCCTTCGTCCCGAAACCTTCGACGCAAAGCTGGAATTCGCCATGCGCGGCTGGGGCCTGAAGGACCCTGCCATCCTTTCCCGCATCGCCGAGGCCGACACCCGCCGCCTTGCAGCGCTCGCGGACATGCTGGAACGCTGGGGCCACGACCCGTTGGACGCCGATGTGCGTGCGCGGACCATCTACCTCGTCCAGATCGGATACATCGCGATGCAGTCGGACGAAACTCTGGAAACGCGCCTGACCCGTATCCCGAACTACGTGGAAATCTACACCGGCCACCCCCCTGCACCGCGCGAAATCGCAAGGTTCCGCGCACGCTTCGGGCAGTGAAGGCCCCGCGTGAGTGAAGGCTCGGCCCGCGATGGACCGGGACGGCGCCGGTCCCGACGCCAAGGAACCCATGGTCATCGACCGGCGCAACCACAACCTCTTCCAACCCTGCTCTATCAGGTCGCCACCGCTACCCTGTCCCCCGCCGACGTCGCCGAACCAATCCGCAAGACGCTGGGCCACCACCGCAGCATCCGCGTCCTGCTGGCCGAGGTGACGGGCGTCGCCGACCGCACAGTCCGTCTGGCCGACCTGCGCAGCATCGCCTTCGGCAAACCGGTGATCGCGACCGGCTCGCAACGTCGCGATCTTCGACTTCGGGCGTTGGTGGCTGACGGGACCGCTCGCATGGTATCTCCGGGCCCTCGTGCATTTGGCCCTGCCATTCAATTTCGAAAAGAAACTCCTCGTCTCGGTCCAGTGGATCAGCCGCTACGTGACCCGCCAACACGGCGTACGGCTGATCGACGAACCCGACGGGACGGAACAGGACCGGGAGTGACCGGACCCGCCCACGTCCTTGGCTATGCATCGACAAGGGAAGCCCGCGACGCTGCATGGCTTGAGGGGACACGGCCGCCGCCGCGCGACGGCAGGTCTTTACGGACGCGCCGGGCTTCCCCGCCCGCGCCGCCTTGATATCTTTTCTCTCTCGTCGGTCGCCCGATCGATCAGGCCGGAAGGTAGCACTCAGACCCCTGTCCCGGCGCTCGGTTCGCGAAAAACTGCGAACCAAATTGCGAACCACGGCAAAAGAGGCCCCCGAGGGCCTGTGTCACATCCAACAAAACAAGGGATCTCGATGGTACCGCCTCCCCGGCTCGAACGGGGGACCCCCAGATCCACAATCTGGTGCTCTAACCAACTGAGCTAAGGCGGCACTGGGGCGCCATTTACCCCTGCCCTCGGGCGATTGCAAGGGGGCGATTGCACGGCCGCCGCTTGCCTCTGCCCCGCACCCGCGATAGGCCATGGGCACAAGGCAACAGGAGGCCGCCATGGGCATCGACAAGCAAAGCGACATCGCCGCCAACCTCCAGATCGGGCCGACCGATCACGGCATGGTCCGCATCTATGTCGAGGCGGAAGGCGGCATCGAACTGCCCCTCGACTTCGACCCCGACGAGGCCGAGGAAATCGCCGAGGAACTCCGCGCCGCCGCCGAAGCCGCCCGTGCCATCGGCAAAGGGGGCAACCCGGGTAACGCCAAGCCCAAACGCCGCTAGACCCAGCCGGACCCCTGCCCGAACCCCGCCGGATCGCGCAACGCCTGCAGGCGTGTCGCGGCATGACGCGCGAATTTCTGCACCATCACCTTGCGCCGTGCCGCGGCCAGTGGCGTTTCCGGACCCATCCGCAGGATTTCCGCATCATAGGCATCGGCAAGGATCAGCCCCGTCCCCTGCGGCAGCAGATCTACCGGAAACTCCCCGTCCACAGCCCAGAAGAACCGGTCGCACCATTCCAGATAGCCCTGCCACTTCCGGTCCGCCGCGAAGTCCGCACGGCCGGATTTGCACTCTACCACCCAGACCTCGCCCTTCGGACCCAGCCCCATCACATCCACCCGCAGACCGGGTGTCGGCACCAACTCTTCCACCGTCACGAAATCCATCGCCCGCAGCGCACGGCAGACCCCGCGCGCAAGGCGCTGGCCGGGCATCACGGGAAGGGCGTCAACGGTCTGGTCCATGCCCGCAAACATGAACCAATCGTGAACATCGCGCAAGCCCCCCGGGTTGACCGCCCCGCCGCGCTTGCATCGGGGCGGCTTGCGGCCTATCTCAGGAAACGGCGGGTGCTGCTCTTCGCGTGCGAGGCTCTTTTCCAGTGGCCGATAAGCAAGCGAACGGGGGCTGGCTCTGGCAGGATCCTGGTCCTGCTACCTGGTTCCCACCTGAGACCTCTGGCTCTCGGGAAATCACGCCATCCACGGTCGCTGCGGGCCCGCCACTTTCCTTCCGCAACGCTGCCGCCGGTCGCGCTGCCGTCCGGAACCCCGAACCGGCCGCGACGATCGCCGGGCATGATATTCCTATGCGGAAGATATCCCTCAGCGCCGCTTCAGGACCTGCGCAGGCTGCCGCACGGTCACGGGAACCGGCACGGCCTCCATCCGGATGGGACGACCGCCACGCGGCCCCTCGTCTTCGTCGGCCATGCGCATCACGGCGAAACCGAATTGCGCACCGGAAAAGATCACGCCGTTGAACACGACCATCATCGCCGCCGCGACCCAGCCGATCTCGGACCCGAGGATCAGCCCGCGCAGGCCCGCGACATCCATCACGACCAGCGCCACGACGAACCCGCAGGACAGCGCAAAGCCGATGGCGATGCTGTTGATGTACAGACGGACAAGCTTCGGCATGGCGGCGACTCCTCTCGGCTACAGGTCAAGCCTAGCCCCTGTTCACCGCCCCGCCAGTCCCTTTTTGCCGCAGGCCCGGCAAATGCGCCCTTTCCCGCCCATCGTGGCGGGAAACCGCATCAGAATGCCGCAGGCTTCGCCTCGCGTGCCATGTGGTCCAGCACGGCATTGACGAACTTCGACTCCTTCCTGTCCGGGAAGAAGGCCTTCGCCACATCCACATATTCGTTGATCACCACCTTGGGCGGGGTGTCCATGTCCACCAGCTCGGCGCCCGCGGCCCGGAACAGGGCGCGGATCACCGGGTCGATCCGGTCGATGGGCCATTTCGCCACCAGCGCCCGGTCGGTCATCTGGTCGATCTTCGCCTGCCAGTTGACCGCGCCATCCACCACCTTGCGGAAATGCTTCGGATCGCCTTCCGCCATCTCGCCTTCTTCCAGCACCTCGCCGAAACGGTGCGTCTCGAACTCGCGCACCACGGATTCGACCGTCTGGCCGCTGGTCTCCATCTGGAACAGCGCCTGCACGGCAAACAGCCGGGCGGCCGATCTCATCTGCTTGGTGTCTGGCGCGGTGGTCATGCGCGGAATCCGATCCCCTTGGTCTGGCCGGCCCACTTGCGCGAAAGCGCGACCAGATGCAAGGCCGCAGCCGCAGCCCCGCCGCCCTTGTCCTGCCCGTGCGGGTCCGCCCGCACCTCGGCCTGTGCGCGGTTCTCCACCGTCAGGATGCCGTTGCCGATACAGGCCCCCTGCAGGCCCAGCAGGGTAAGTCCGCGGCTGGAATCATTGCAGACCGTGTCGTAATGCGTCGTCTCGCCCCGGATCACGCAGCCCAGCGCGACATAGCCGTCATATTTGGCCATCCGCTCGGCCATGGCGATGGCCGTCGGCACTTCCAGCGCACCGGGCACCTCGACCACATCGACCTCGGCCCCGCAGGCCGCAGCCTTGGCCTTGGCCCCGGCGATCAGGTTATCCGCGATGTCCCTGTAATAGGGCGCCACCACGACCAGCAGCTTCACCGGCCGGTCGAAGGCCGGCAAAGGCAGGATGTAATGCTGTTCCGAACCCGCCATGACTCACTCCCCCCGCATGGAACGCGTGCCCGCGATGGACAGGCCATAGCCTTCCAGCCCCACCACCTTCGGCTGCGCCGAATTGGTGACCAGCGTGATCGTGTGCAGCCCCAGCGCCGACAGGATCTGCGCCCCGATCCCGTATTGCCGCAGCGTCTGCGGCGAATGCTCGCCATCCTCGACCATCTTCATCGAAATGTCGCGCAGCAGGACGACCACGCCCCGCCCCTCGGCGGCGATGGTCCGCATCGCGGCGGGCAGGTCGCCGCCCCCGCCGATGCCCAGCACATCCTCCAGCGGGTTCAGGCTGTGGACCCGCACCAGCACCGGCGCATCCCCCGTCAGGTCGCCCTTGGTCAGGACCACATGCTCGGCCCCCTGCATCTCGTCGGCATAGACCCGCATCAGCCAGTCCCCGCCATGGACCGAGGTCACGGCCCGCACGGCCTTTTCCTTCACCAGACTGTCATGCCGCCGGCGATAGGCGATCAGGTCGGAAATCGTCCCGATCTTCAGCCCGTGCTTCTGCGCGAAGGAAATCAGGTCCGGCAGCCGCGCCATGGTGCCGTCGTCGTTCATCACCTCGCAGATCACGCCCGACGGGTTCAGCCCCGCCAGCCGGCTGACATCCACGGCAGCCTCCGTATGCCCCGCCCGCACCAGCACGCCCCCGTCCCGCGCCCGCAGCGGGAAGATATGCCCCGGAGAGGCGATGTCCGCCGCCCCCTTCGTCGGGTCGGTCGCCACCGCCACCGTCCGCGCCCGGTCGGCGGCGGAAATGCCCGTGGCGATCCCCTCCACCGCCTCGATCGACAGGGTGAAGGCCGACGAATGGCGCGACGAATTCTTGCGGTCCATCAGCTGCAGGCCCAGCTGGTCCACCCGCTCCGCCGTCAGCGCCAGACAGATAAGCCCGCGCCCGTGGGTGGCCATGAAATTGATGGCATTGGGCGTGCACATCTGCGCGGGGATCACCAGATCCCCCTCGTTCTCGCGGTCCTCGTGATCGACAAGGATGAACATCCGCCCGTTGCGGGCATCCTCGATGATCTCCTCGACCGAGGAGATGGCATCCGAAAAGTCGGTCTTGGTATCGCTCATGGCAGCAGGCTCCGGCAGCTCTCGCCCGCCGTCCTAACGCGCAGCGCGTCCGAAGGCCAGAGGAGAGCCGACGCACAACCGCTGTGCAGCGACGGACAGGGCGCCGCGATGCCCTGCCACTGTGGCCATTCTGCGACTCGCGGACGGCCATCGGTGCCCCTCGCCCCGACCGCACCGCTTTGATTCTTTGACGCCTCCCGTCCCTCTGGATAATCCTTCGGGCAAGTGCCAGCCCCATCCGCTGCCAGCGGTGCCATTCGACGGATCGACAATTCATGCGCGCCCTTCTCAGAACCGCCATTGCCACGGCCCTTCTCGCCGCCCTCTCCGCCTGTATGCCGGACCCTTCCATGGTCGAATCCGGTCTCGCCAAGGCCCCCGCCCCGAAAGAGGTGCCCGACGCCTATCTGGCGACCAAGGATGCCAACATCGACATCCCCGCCCTCCCGGTGGAGGAGATCCCGCAGCAGTTCCGCCGCCAGACCGTCTATTTCCCCACGGACGAGGCGCCGGGAACCATCATCGTGAACCCGTCGCAGCGCGTGCTGCACTACGTCACCGGCAAGAACCAGGCGATCCGCTACGGAATCTCGGTGGGCCGTGCGGGCTTCGAATGGTCGGGCACGGCCATCGTCAACGAACGCAAGCCCTGGCCCACATGGACCCCGCCGCCGGAAATGATCGCCCGCGACCCGAAACTGGCGAAGTGGAAGGACGGCCAGCCCGGCGGCCCGACCAACCCGCTCGGCGCCCGCGCGATCTACCTGACGACGAATGGCGTGGATTACGGCTACCGCATCCACGGCACGCCGGAATGGCGGTCCATCGGGCGGAATGCCTCGTCCGGCTGCATCCGCATGATCAATCAGGACGTGATCGACCTCTACAGCCGGCTCAAGGGCGGCGAGAAGGTCGTGGTCCTGACCCGCGATGGCCAGTATCCCACCCGCCTGTCCCTGCCGCCCCCGGCCCCGAAGCCGAAGGCTGCGACCCCTGCGGCAGTGCCGGAACCGGTGATGCCCCCGCTGCCCGCGCCGGTCCCCCTGGACCCCGAACTGATCGCGCCGAAACAGGTCTGACCGGAACGGAAACGTAGGGTGCGCCATGGCGCACCCTACCATTCAGGCCAGCCAGCGGTCGTAATCGCTCACCAGCAGATGCGTCGGCGCGACATCCTCCTCGATCGCCGAGAACCGCCCGATCTTCTTCGACACGAAGACGTTGTCCGTCACGTCGTCATTGACCGTGGACACCTCGCCGATCAGCACGTCGCCCCCCTCGCCCCAGAAGGCGTGCCAGTCCCCCGGCAGCAGCGTCACGCTCTCGCCCGGCGACAGCAGGATCACCTCGCCCCCGGTGAAGGGCCGCGCCACGCCATCGCAATAGACCACGCCGCCCGCCGTCTCGGAAAAGGACCCGTCCGGATTGGACCCGTTCAGCCGCACGGCCAGCTTCGCGCCGCCGCGGTTGATGATGTCCTCGGCCTTGATCACATGGGTATGGCAGGGCGAATGCTGGTCCTTGCGCGAGATCAGCAGCTTCTCGGCATAGCACATGCCCCCGCCCCGCTGCAGGTCCGCCAGCCGCCCGTTGCGCAGCGTGAACAGGAACAGGCCCAGCTCGTCGAACGCCCCCTGCCCGTAATCCGTGATGTCCCAGCCCATCCGCGCCCCGATGATCGCCTGCGCCCCGGCCTTGCGCGACCTGAATTCGTCCGGCGTCCAATAGGCGAAGGGCGGCAGGACAAAGCCGTAATGGCGGATCATGTCATCCGCCGCCGCCATGATGTCGTTGATGCGCGACCGTTTCATCCGAACCTCCCCCGTGAAACCGTTTCCACCATCTAGACCGACGGGCTTTCCCCCAACAAGGCCGTTCTGCGCCAGAACCGCAGCGCCAGCGCCAGCCCCGCGCCCGCCAGCGCAAGGATGAACCCCGCCCAGATGCCCGCCGGCCCCATGCCACCCCCATGCGCCAGCATCCAGCCCAGCGGCAGCGCGACCGGCCAATAGGCGATGGCCGACACCACCGCAGGCCATGCGGTATCCGACAGGCCCCGCAGCGCCCCCAGCATCGAAGACTGCACCGCATCCGAAATCTGCATCGGCGCAAAGACAAGGAAGATCGCCGCCGCGACCGCCACCACCTCCGGATCGTCCGTCACCAGCCCCGCGATCCACGCGCCCCGGAAAGCCAGCATCAGCGCCGCCCCCACCAGCCAGACCATCGCCACCGCCACCGCGGCCAGGGCGATGGGCCGCAGCGCCGTCACATTGCCCGCCCCCCGCTCCTGCGCCACGCGGATGGCCACCGCCCCCGCCACGCCAAGGGGCAGCATGTACAGCACCCCGCCCACCGACTGCGCCACCTGGTTTCCCGCCAGCGCCACCGTCCCGAACCCGCCGATCATCAGCGTCGCCACGCTGACCGACGCCGTCTCGATGACATACATCACCCCCAGCGGCGCCCCTTCGCGCAGCGTGGCCCCCATCTCGCGCCGCTCCACCACGCGGCGCAGGCGCAGCCGCCGCAGGGAGGGCGCGTAAAGCCACCACAGGAACGCCGCCACAAGGGCCAGCGCCTCTGCCAGGAACGAGGCCAGCCCCGCCCCCGTCAGCCCCAGTTCCGGAAAGGGCCCGATCCCCCAGATCAGCACATAGTTCAGCGGCACGTTGATCCCCACTGCCAGAAAGGCGAATCCCGTGCCCAGCCATGGCCTGTCCACCGCCTCGAAGGCGGATTTGAACGCCGTCAGCACCGAAAACGGCACCAGATAGGCGCAGATCCAGAACCAGTAGGCCGGCATCGCCGCAATCACCTCGTCCGGCTGGCCCAGCAGCGGCAGCAGCGGCCAGATCGCCCCCATCAGGACCGCCCCGCCCACCCCCACGACCAGCCCCAGCGCCAGTCCCGACCGCAGGATCGTGGAAATCCGCCGCCCCTCGCCCGCGCCCCAGGCCGCGCCGATCCGGACCGACAGCGCGGACAGCAGGCCATAGATCGCGGCATAGAACAGCACCGCCACCGCCCCCGTCAGGCCCACCGCCGCCAGCGGCACCGGACCCAAAGGCGCCAGCATCACCGAATCCGTGACCCCGATCAGCGTGGACGCGGCCAGCCCCATCACGATGGGCAGCGCCAGACCCACGATTCCCGGCACCTGCCGCCACACGGCCCCGATGCCACCCCCGACGTCCGCTCCCCCCGGCACTTGCCGACTCCCCGCAATTGACATACCGTCCGTATGTGAAATCCCTAGCTCACATACGGACCGTATGTCAACTCGCCCTACCCGCGCCGAAACCGCCGAACGCACCGCCGCCCGCCTTGTGGCGACCGCCCGCGCCGCCTTTGCGGCTCAGGGTTTCGCGCAAGTCTCGCTCGACGCGCTCGCGGCCGAGGCGGGCGTGACCCGTGGCGCCTTGCACCACCATTTCACCAACAAGGCCGGCCTGTTCGAAGCCGTCCTGCGTGCCGTCGATGCCGAAATCGGTGCCGAACTCGACCGCATCCACGATGCCGAACCGGACAAATGGCAGGCCTTCCGCGCCTGCTTCCATGCCTATCTCGACCTTGCCCTGCGCCCCGACCGGCGTCGCATCCTGTTCCATGACGCGCCCGCCGTCCTTGGAACCCGCGCCATGGACATCCTCATGTCCTCGGGCTTCGCCACCATGGTGGCCGACCTGCGCGGACTGGTGGCCGAAGGCCGCATCCGCCCCATGCATCCCGAAGCCGTGGCCCA
>AYNO01000013.1 GCA_000500915.1 Rhodobacter sp. CACIA14H1 | reverse complement strand
AGCGTTTCCCTGCGCCGCCGGTAGGGCCGCGCATGACCCGCCGGGGCGGGCGCCTCGGGCGCACGACCCGGTGGGGCGGGTCGTGCGCGGACCGTGGCTTTGGGCCACGGTCCGGACCCAACCGTTGTGCTTCAGTGCCCGACTGACAAACCCGTGGCGGGCTTGACAGAGCATGTCCGCCCAAAAAGAAACCCGCCGGATCGCTCCGGCGGGGGAAGTGACCCTCAGGGGGGTAAGTCTGTCAGATGTCCAGCGTGTTCTCGTGTTCCCAGCGCGAGAAGTGGGAGACGAAGCTGTTCCATTCCTGATGCTTGAGCTTCAGGTAGGCGGCCGAGAATTCCTCGCCCATCATGGCCTTCAGCGTCTTGTCCTTGTCGTATTCGCGCAGCGCGTCGAGCAGGTTCAGCGGCAGTTTGGGCGCACCTTTCACGGTATGGCCCTGCTGGTACATGTCGATGTCGTAGCGGCGGCCGGGGTCGGCCTTGGTGCGCACGCCATCGAGGCCTGCGGCAAGGATGACGGCCTGCAGCAGGTAGGGGTTTGCCGCGCCGTCGGGCAGGCGCAGTTCGAAGCGGCCGGGGCCGGGGACGCGGACCATGTGGGTCCGGTTGTTGCCGGTCCAGGTCACGGTGTTGGGTGCCCATGTCGCGCCGGAGGAGGTGCGGGGGGCGTTGATGCGCTTGTAGCTGTTGACGGTCGGGTTGCAGATCGCGGCAAGGGCCGAGGCGTGCTTCATGATCCCGCCGAGGAAGTTGCGCCCCTGATCCGACAGCGACAGCTCCTTCGTCGGGTCGGAGAAGGCGTTGGTCTTGCCGTCCAGCGACCAGACCGAGATATGAGCGTGGCAGCCCGACCCGGTCAACCCCTTGAAGGGTTTGGGCATGAAGGTGGCGCGGAAGCCGTGCTTTTCCGACACCGACTTCACCATGAACTTGAAGAAGCTGTGCTTGTCGGCGGTCTGGAGGACATCGTCGTATTTCCAGTTCATCTCGAACTGGCCGATCGCGTCTTCGTGGTCGTTCTGGTAGGCCTCCCAGCCGAGTTCCAGCATGTAGTCGCAGATCTCGCTGATGACGTCGTAGCGGCGCATGATCGCCTGCTGGTCGTAGCAGGGCTTTTCCGCCGTGTCGTAGATGTCGGAGGCGGCGGTGCCTTCGGCGTTCAGGATGAAGAATTCGGGTTCCACCCCGGTCTTCACGCGCAGGCCTTCCTTGGCGGCTTCGCCGATCAGCCGTTCCAGCACGTTGCGGGGGGCCTGATCGACGAGCTTGCCTTCCATCGTGGCGCGGGCGGCGACCCATGCGACGTCCTTCTTCCACGGCAGCTGGATCGCGCTGTCGGGGTCCGGCACGGCCATGAGGTCCGGATGGGCGGGGGTCAGGTCAAGCCATGTGGCGAAACCGGCGAAACCTGCCCCTTCTTCGGCCATGTCGTTGATCGCCTGCGTCGGCACGAGCTTTGCGCGCTGACCACCGAAGAGATCGGTGTAGGAGATCATGAAGTACTTCACGCCACGTTCGGCGGCCCATTTGGCAAGATCTTTTGCCATGAAAAAACTCCCTGTCCTGTCCTTTGTCCGGCTTTGCGCCGTGTGTGTCTTCAGAAGCTGCCGTTCCGGCCCGGGATCCAGTTCGTGCCTGCCAGCGGGACGCCAGCCATTGCGGCGGCTTCGATGGACAGGGCGCAGAGGTCTTCGGGTTCCAGATTGTGCAGGTGATTCTTGCCGCAGGCGCGGGCGATCGTCTGCGCCTCCAGCGTCATGACCTTGAGGTAATTCTTCAGGCGGCGACCACCGAGGATGGGGTCGAAACGTTTGAAGAGTTCGGGGTCCTGCGTGGTGATGCCCGCAGGGTCCTTGCCTTCGTGCCAGTCGTCATAGGCGCCGGCGGTGGTGCCGAGCTTGTTGTATTCGGCCTCCAGCGCGGGGTCGTTGTCGCCCAGCGCCACGAGGGCCGCGGTGCCGATGGCCACGGCATCTGCGCCCAGCGCCATGGCCTTGGCCACGTCGGCCCCGGTGCGGATGCCGCCTGACACGATCAGTTGCACCTTGCGGTGCATCCCGAGGTCCTGCAGCGCCTTCACGGCCTGCGGGATGCAGGCGAGGATGGGCATCCCGACGTTTTCGATGAAGACGTCCTGCGTGGCGGCGGTGCCGCCCTGCATCCCGTCGAGGACCACGACGTCAGCGCCGGCCTTCACGGCGAGCGCAGTGTCGTAATAGGGGCGTGCGCCGCCGACTTTCACGTAGATCGGCTTTTCCCAGTCGGTGATTTCGCGCAGTTCGAGGATCTTGATTTCAAGGTCGTCCGGCCCCGTCCAGTCCGGATGGCGGCAGGCAGAGCGCTGGTCGATGCCCTTGGGCAGGTTGCGCATCTGGGCGACGCGGTCGGAAATCTTTTGCCCGAGCAGCATCCCGCCGCCGCCGGGCTTTGCCCCCTGCCCCACCACGACTTCGATCGCGTCGGCGCGGCGCAGGTCGTCGGGGTTCATGCCGTAGCGCGAGGGGAGGTATTGATAGACGAGGGTCTTGGAATGGCCCCGCTCCTCTTCCGTCATGCCGCCGTCACCAGTGGTGGTGGAGGTGCCTGCGGCAGAGGCGCCGCGACCGAGGGCCTCTTTCGCCGGGCCGGAGAGGGCGCCGAAGGACATGCCTGCGATGGTCACGGGGATGTCGAGGTGGATCGGTTTCTTGGCGTAGCGGGTGCCGAGCCAGACGTCGGTCGCGCATTTCTCGCGGTAGCCTTCCAGCGGGTAGCGGCTGATGGAGGCGCCGAGGAACAGCAGGTCGTCGAAGTGGGGAAGCTTGCGCTTCGATCCGCCGCCACGGATGTCGTAGATGCCGGTTGCGGCGGCGCGGCGGATTTCGGCGTTGATGTCGTTGGAGAAGGTCCACGACTGCTTGGGCGGCGTACGGGGGAAATCGCTCATTCTTGTTGCAGCCTCAGTAGGACGACGCGTTGTCGATATTGAAGGTGTAAAGCTTGCGGGCGGAGCCGTAGCGTTTGAATTCCTCGGGCTTGGCCAGATGGTCGGCTTCGCCCCGCTTCAGCAGGTCCGCCAGAAGGGCGAGGTGTTCGGGGCGCATCTCTTTTTCGATGCAGTCGGCACCAAGGGACTTGACCGAGCCGCGCACGAAAAGGCGGGCTTCGTAGAGGGAGTCGCCAAGGGCTTCGCCCGCGTCGCCGAGGACGACCATGTTGCCCGACTGGGCCATGAAGGCGGACATATGGCCGATGTTCCCATGCACCACGATGTCGATGCCCTTCATCGAGATGCCGCAGCGCGAGGAGGCGTTGCCCTTGATGACCAGCAGGCCGCCACGGCCGGTGGCGCCCGCATACTGGCTGGCGTCGCCGTCGATGATGACGGTGCCCGACATCATGTTTTCCGCCACGCCCGGACCGGCAGAGCCTTTGACGCGGACGGTCGCCTGCTTGTTCATGCCGGCGCAGTAGTAGCCGGTCGATCCGCGCACGGTGACATCGACAGGCGCGTCGAGGCCGACGGCGATGGCATGGGCGCCCTTGGGATTGATGATTTCCCAAGAGGTCATGTTCGTCTGGCCCTTGAGGCCGTGGAGGGTCGAGTTCAGCGCCCGCAAGCCTTGGGCGGAGAGGTCGAATGTCTGCATGGTCTCAGCGTTCCCAGAAATAGACGGTGGCAGGCTCCGGTTCCCAGACGCGGGCGCTGTCGATGCCCGGCAGGTTGACCATCGCGCGGTATTCGGAGCCGAAGGCGACATACTGGTCGGTTTCGGCCATCACGGCGGGCTTGCAGGCGATCGGGTCGCGGACGACGCCGAAGCCGTTTTTCGTGCCGACGACGAAGGTGAAGAAGCCGTCAAGGTCGGTGAGCGTGGCTTCCATCGCCTCGCCCAGCTTGGCGCCTTCCTGAAGCTTGTGGCTGATGAAGGCGGCGGCGACTTCGGTGTCGTTTTCCGTCTCGAACGTCATGCCCGCCTGACGCAGCACGCGGCGGACGGAATTGTGGTTGGACAGCGACCCGTTATGGACGAGGCACTGGTCCGCGCCGGTCGAGAAGGGGTGTGCGCCCATCGTGGTGACGGCGGATTCGGTGGCCATGCGGGTGTGCCCGATGCCGTGGGTGCCGGACATGCGCGACACGTCGAAACGGGCGGCGACGTCCTTGGGAAGGCCCACTTCCTTGTAGATTTCGATGCCTTCGCCTGCCGACATCACCTTGGCCTTCGGGCGCAGGTCGCGCATGGCGTGGCGGGCGGCGTCAAGCCGGTCTTCGGGCAGTTCGAGGACCATGTGCGTGTCCTTGACCTGACCCGTCACCTTGGCGGCGATGGCGCGGCCGAGGTCTTCGGCCAGCGTGGCGAAATCGGCCTCGGGCGCGGGGGATTGCACGGTCAGCTTGGCCTTGCCCTTTTCGGGGCGGCCATAGATCGCGATGCCCGCCGAGTCGGGGCCGCGGTCCGTCATGGTGATGAGCATGTCGGTGAGCATGGCACCGAGCTGCGGCTCTAGCTTGGGGTCTTTCAGGAAAAGCCCGACGATTCCACACATGGCATCGACTCCTCTGTTCGCTTCTGGCGGTAACGCTAGCACCGAAGAATTGTCCGTTCAACTGCGAAGAAACTTTTTTAACCTACGGGCAATGATGTTTTCATATTGCCCAATTCCTATGCATTTCCTTTGACAGGATGCCGCAGGGGTGCTTCCCTGTGGGTAAAGAATGTTCACGCTCAGCGAACACCCCCGTGTCAAGGCCCGGACATGGAGCGGCAAAAGAGAGGGCCAAGGGAGGAAACTGTGTCAGACCTGGATTCAAGGATTCAGGCCATGCACAAACGGGACGTGTCCGTTGCCTGGGCATTCGTCATCGGTTTGTGGCTGGCCGTCATCTTCGTGGCGATTGCCACCTGGTCGCTCGCGCCGTCTTCAGGGGCGCGGACGATGCTTCTGATCGGCGGGTTCATCGTGCTTGTGCTGAACACCGCCGCCATCATGGCGATGCTGCGGCATTACCGCGAGGACCGCGACTTCATGTACGGGCTGGACATCAAGTTCCTTGATGAAGCCCGCGCCGCGAAGAGGTGACGGGATGGCACGCTATATCCCCCCGAAACAGGGCAAGATGGGGCAGGTGATCGACGTCATCGTCCTGCTGATCATGTCGATCGGCGCGCTGTACATCCCGCTGTGGCTGGGCCTTGCCGGATCGTCCAAACTGCCGGTTCCGGCGGACGAGCCGACATGGGAAAGCCTTGGCCAGAACGCGGTGATGGTCGAACGCTGGACGGCGCTGGGCTATGATCCGGCGTCGGCCCATGACCTGATCACGGCGCGGTTCGACTATTCCTTCACATGGGGCGCACTGGCGCTGATGGTGGTGGTGATCGTGGGCTACTTCGCCCTGATGCTGCGCCTGTCCGAGAAGGAATACCGCGAGGTGATCGCCGAGAAGTTCGACGGGAAATGAGGGAGCAGCCGACATGTGGCCACTGATCGAAACGGGCGCATGGGTGCTTTCCGCACTCTTCGCGCTGCACATGCTGTGGGATTGGTACAGGACCGATACCACCTATTCCGAAGACGTCCTGACTTCGTCCCGCGAGGGCGAGATCGAGGCGATGACCGAACAGCACAAGCTGAACGGGTGACATCATGGCAAATACCGACATCACATCGAAGACGATGGACGGCATGGGGCCGCATGGCACCAAGGTCGGCCTTCTGCGCGTCCTGGGTCCGGCGCATGTCTGGGCGCTGGGCGTGGGGATCGTTCTGGTCGGCGAATACATGGGCTGGAACTTTGCCGTCGGCAAAGGCGGGGCCTATGCGGCGCTGATCGCCTGCTGGTTCGCGGGGATACTGTATTCCTGCGTGGCCATGATCGACTCGGAGGTGACATCGACCGTCGCCGCCGCGGGCGGGCAATACACGCAGGCCAAGCATATCGTGGGGCCGCTGATGGCGTTCAACGTCGGCCTCTATCTGGTCTTCGCCTATACGATGCTGGAGGCGGCGAATGCCATCACGCTGGGCTATCTGATCACGGTGGCGGCCGACATGACGGGGGCCGTGGAGCCGGTATCGGACCGGCCCTTCATCGTGCTGGCGATCATGTTCCTTGCATGGCTGAACTATCGCGGCGTGCTGGCGACGCTGACCTTCAACCTTGTCATCACGGCCTTCGCCTTTGTCGCAATCCTGGTGCTGTTCTTTGCCTCGGCCCCGTGGAGCGACGGGACGATGATGGCCCATGCCGACCTGATGTCGGGTCAGGCCGCCCTGCCCTATGGCTGGCTGGGCGTGCTGGCGGCGATGCATTTCGGGCTGTGGTTCTATCTTGGCATCGAAGGCACGACGCAGGCGGCGGAAGAGGTGCGGTCGCCCGCGCGGGCGCTGCCCTTCGGGACGCTGGCGGGGATCATGACGCTGCTGATCGCGGCGACGCTGACATGGTATGTCTGCGTCGGCTATCTGCCGTGGGAATACCTTGGCGATGGCGTGGACGGGGCGGTTGCCCCGCTGTTCAGCGCGGCGCAGCTGACGGGATCGACGGCGCTGGTCGTCATCCTCGGCTTCGGGACGCTGTTTGCGACGCTGGCTTCGGCCAATGGCTGCATCAACGATGCGTCGCGGGCGTGGTTTTCCATGGGCCGCGACCATTACCTGCCGCAATGGTTCGGGGCGGTGCATCCGACCTACCGGACGCCCTATCGCGCGATCATCTTCCTTGTTCCCATCGCGTTGATCTTCGCGCTGGGGGCGCCGCTGGATCAGGTGATCACCTTCTCGATCCTGTCGGGGCTGCTGGGATATACCTTCATGCCGATCAACGTGATCCTGTTCCGGCGGAAATGGCCGCTGGACACGATCAAGCGGGGGTATGAGCATCCCTTCCACCCGATCCCGGCGATCCTGTTGATCTGCCTGTGTGCGGTGACCTATTTCGCGGTGTTCCTGGGCTATGGCACGCAGCTCATCGCGATGGTCAGCTTCTACATCGTGGTGTCGCTGTGGTTCCACTTCTGGCGCTATCGTTTCGTGAAGCGGGCGGACCAGTTCACGATGCCCTGGCCGAAGCCGCGGGGGTATTGAGGGAGTGACGGCCCGCTTGACGCGGGCCGTTTTCCGTAACGAAGTGAGAGTATGGAAGAGATCGGAACGATAGGGGCTGCGGCGCTGGCACTGGGTGCCGGTGCCGCCGTCATCTGGACGCTGGGCAGGGCGCAGGGGCGGCGGGCCGCGCGGCGGGCGGGCTATCTGGCGGCCTGCGCGGGACTGTTCACCGAGCGGCGCGAGGTGGTGCAACCCACGGGATTCCCGCGCCTTTCGGGGCGGCATGAAGGGGATCTGTTCGACATACAGGTGGTGCCCGACATGCTGAGCGTGCGCAAGCTGCCCGCGCTGTGGGTGCTGGTCAGCCTGCCGCAGGCGCTGCCGGTGCATGACACGCTGGACCTGATGATGCGGGCGTCGGGGATGGAGACGTTTTCCAATTTCGGGCGGTTGCCCGTGCAGGTACCCGCCCCGCCCGGATTTCCGCCGGAATGCGCGATCCGCACCGATGCGCCGGGGCCGATGCCATGGGCCGATCCGGTGCGGCGGGTGCTGGAGGCGGTGGACATGCAGCGGTTGAAGGAGGTGCTGGTCACGCCCGACGGGGTGCGGCTGGTCTTCCTTGCCGAGGAGGCGACGCGGACGCGGTATCTGCTGTATCGGGATGCGGAAATGGGGCTGGACCCGCTGCCCCCGTCGCGGCTGGCGCCGTTTCTGGCGGCGGCGCAGGCGTTGCGGAACGGGGTGCTGTCCGAGGTGGAACGACGGAGGACGACATGAGGAAACCGCTGCATCCCTGGGCCGTCATGGCCCTTGCCGTGGTGTTGCCGGGGGTCGGTCACGTGGCCAGCCGCCAGCCGGTGCGGGGGCTTATCTTCCTGTTTTTCATGATACTTCTGGGTGCATTCACCGCCACCACCGCCGCGCCCGGCGTGTCGGCCGTGGGCAAGTATGCGGGCGGGTTGTTCGTCTGGGCGATGTCGATTCTGGATGCCTACCGGATCGGGCGGATCCGGTACGAGGTGTGGCGGCATCAGGCCTGAGGGTAGCAGATGATCGACAGGTAGCGGGCGGGGAGTTTGACATGGACTTCCGGCCCGTGCTGGGCATCGGCGTCGAAGAGCAGGCTGTCGCCCGGTTGCAGGTGGAAGAGCTGGTCGCCGTGGCGGTACTTCACCTCTCCCTCCAGCATGAACAGCAGTTCGATGCCTTCGTGCTGGAACGTGGGGAAGGTGTCGGATTCGGTGGTCAGCGTGATCAGGTAGGGTTCCACCACCACGCCCGAGCTATTCGATCCGATATGGCCAAGGAGGTGGTACTGGTGCCCGGCGCGGGTGCCGCGGCGTTCGATTTCGAGGTGCTCGCCCGCCTTAACATGTTGAACTTCCCGCTTTTCTTCGTAGCCGCGGAAGAAGGATGTGATGGGGGTGGAGAAGGCGTGCGACAGGATTTGCAGGGTGGTGAGCGAGGGCGAGGTGATGCCGTTCTCGATCTTCGACAGCATCCCGATCGACAGGCCGGTGACGGAGGAGAGGTCGGCCACCGTCATCCCCTGCTGGCGGCGGAAGGCGCGGACGGAGCGGCCGATGGCCATTTCCAGATTGCGTTCGGCCAGTTCGCG
This sequence comes from Rhodobacter sp. CACIA14H1, assembly GCA_000500915.1. Lineage (GTDB taxonomy): Bacteria > Pseudomonadota > Alphaproteobacteria > Rhodobacterales > Rhodobacteraceae > Paragemmobacter. The sequence goes on along the minus strand of AYNO01000013.1, from coordinate 29,745 downwards.
GACGCGGTGCGGGTCCTGCGAAAAGGCGGGTTTGGACTTGGGAAGCGTGGCTTCGGCGGCGGAATCGAGGTCTTCCATAAAGTCCCTCAGTGAACATACGCGAATTGTTTTTCACTATAGGGAAAGGCGGGACCCGGGCAAGTCGGCAAAACCGACTGTGCAGAGCGTTGTGCCGCGATGTGTACCGCAAACTGTCAGCACGCAGCGGGCGGTGGGGTGAGGGGTTGGTAAGGATCGGCGGTGGCGACGTTCTTGGCGCAGGAAACCCCGCCCTACGTGCAAGGAGTGGCGAAAGGTGCCAGTGGCACGTTTCGACACTCCGCCGGTAGGGCCGCGCGCGTCACGCCGGGGCGGGCGCCTGTGGCGCACGTCCCGGTGGGGCGGGACGTGCGCGGACCGTGGCTTTGGGCCACGGTCCGGAACCTGCCGTTGCGCTTGAAGGGGATCAGAACGCCGACCGCGCCGCCGTTTCCAGCGCGTGGAACAGGGAGGCCGCCGAGGAGCGGGGGCCGATGACGGACAGGTGGCCTTCGGCGCGGATGACCACGTAACAGCCGAGGTGTTCGATCACCGTCCGCGTGGCCGATCCCGGGCCGTTGGCGCGGAGGTCGAAGTTGCACAGCCGTTCGAACATCGCGGGCAGGTCGGCGCCCGTCACGTCGAACCGCGCCCATGCGTCGGTCTGTTCGGTGATGCTGGCGGCTTCGCCGAAATGGGGTTTCAGGACGGCGGTGATGTCTTCATGCGTGGCGAAGGGGGCTTCGACCATCCACATGTCGGGCGACAGCCAGAAGGCACCGTAGGTTGCGCCCTTCGCGGCCTTGCCGGGGGGCGGCAGGGGGATGCCTGCCGTTTCCGCGATGTCGGCCGTGGCCTTGGCTTCGCCCAGGCGGGCGGCGAGGGAGGCCAGCGCCGTATCCACGACTTCCGTGATGGTCACGGGGCCGAGGGTGACGGAATGGGGCGCGTCATGGCCCAGCGGCGTGACGGGTTTGAAGCGGTGGTCAGCCACGGAGGCGTTCTCCTTCCGGGTCGAAGAAGTGGGGGGAGACGATTTCCACCTCCACCTCTGTCTTGGCGAGCAGGTTCACGGCACGCATCCTCTGGCCGATGCGGGTCTGGCCGTTCTTCAGGTAGCCCAGCGCGATGGAGGAGCCGAGGTGGGGGGAATAGACGACGGAGGTGAGCCAGCCGCCATCGTTCGCCGCCACGGGCGCCGCGCCGATGTCGAGGAAGTGGGAGCCTGCGGTGAGGGGCTTTGACGGGTCCACGGGTTTGACGCCGACGAGGCGGAGGCCGTCCTCGGCCGTCAGCCCTTCGCGCTGCGACAGGACCATGCCGATGGCGTCCTTCTTCTTCGACACCATCTTGCCGAGGCCCATGTTGAGTGCGGTGGTCTGGCCGTTCAACTCGTTGCCCGCGACATGGCCCTTTTCGACGCGCATGACGCCGAGGGATTCCGTGCCATAGGCGACGGCGCCGAATTCCTCGCCCTGCTTCATCAACTCGCGGATCATGGCGTCGCCGTAGCGGGTGGGGACGGCGATTTCATAGGCCAGTTCGCCCGAGAAGGAGATGCGGAAGAGGCGGGCGCGGAGGCCGCCTGCGACGGTGATGTTTCCGCAGGCCATGTAGGGGAAGGCCGTGTCGGAAATGTCCTGATCCACGATCTTCTGCAGCAGTCTGCGGGCGTTGGGTCCGGCGACGGAGAATTGCGCCCAGGCTTCGGTCGTGGAGATCAGTTGCACGTCCATGTCCGGATAGAGGCACTGGCGGACGTATTCGAGGTGGCGGAAGACCGGGACGGCGTTGGCGGTCGTCGTCGTCATCACCCATTCGTTTTCGCCCATGCGGGCGGTGGTGCCGTCATCCATCACGATCCCGTCTTCGCGCAGCATGAGGCCGTAACGGACCTTGCCGACGGGAAGGGTGGAGAAGGTGTTGGCATAGACCTTGTCGAGGAAGGCGCCTGCGTCGCGGCCCTGTATGTCGATCTTGCCGAGGGTCGTGACGTCGCAGATGCCGACGGAGGCGCGGGTTTGCAGCACCTCGCGGTCCACCGACTGGCGCCAAGTGGTTTCGCCCGCCTTGGGGAACCACTGGGCGCGGAGCCACATGCCGACTTCGACGAAGACGGCGCCCTGTTCGCTGGCCCATTTGTGCGACGGGGTCAGGCGGGTGGGTTTGAATTCGTGACCACGGGAGCGGCCCGCGAGGGTGCCCATGGCGACGGGGGTGTAGGGCGGGCGGTAGATGGTGGTGCCGGTCTGGGGGATGGAGCGGCCCGTCAGTTCGGCCATGATGGCAAGGCCGAGGATGTTGCCGGTCTTGCCCTGATCCGTCGCCATGCCCAGCGTGGTGTAGCGTTTCAGGTGTTCGACGGAGGTGAAGTTTTCCTGCTTCGCCAGTTTGACGTCCTTGACCGTGACGTCGTTCTGCTGGTCGATCCATGCCCGGCCCTTGCCTTCGTGGACATACCAGAAGGGGGTGATGTTCACGGGGGCGTCTTCGGCCTTTGGCAGGTCGGGGCTGTGGGTTGGCAGGCCCAGCGCCGTGAGGGCGGCGTTGGCTTGGGCGGCACCGGTTTGCAGGGCGGCGTGGGTGGACATCGCACCTGCTGCCGCGCCTGCGGCGGTCAGGTTGGCGGGGCCGTCGGTGGGCGGGGTGAAGGCGGCGATGCCTTCGTTCCAGACGGGACGGCCGCGGTGGTGGCTGGCGATGTTGAGGTTCGGGTTCCAGCCGCCGGAGACGCCGAGTGCATTGACCGGCAGGGTTTCCGTCTTGCCGTTGGCGTGGCGGATGGTGACGGATTTCAGGCCGAGGCGGCCTGCGGTGTCGATCACCTGTGCGCCTTTCAGGTGGCGGATGCCGGAGAGGAGTTCGCCTTCCTGCCGCGTGTCGATGACGGCGGCGATGTCGATGCCCTTGGCCTGAAGGTCCGTGGCGGTGCGCAGGCCGTCGTCGTTGTTGGTGAAGACGGCGACGCGGTCGCCGACGGCGACGGCATAGCGGTTGGCGTAAGTGCGGAGCGCGCCCGCCAGCAGAATGCCGGGGCGGTCGTTGTTTTCGAAGGCGATGGGGCGCTCGATGGCGCCTGCGGCGAGGATCGCGTGGGCCGAGTAGATGCGCCAGAGGATCTGGCGGGGTTTGCCTGCGGCTGGCACGGGCAGGTGGTCGGAGACGCGTTCGACGGCGGCGTAGATGCCGTGGTCCATCGCGCCCACGACCGTGGTGCGGGTCATCAGGCGGACGTTGGGCATCTGGGACAGGGTGCGGACGGTGTCTTCGGCCCAGTCGGCGCCGGAATGGTTGCCGATGGTCAGCGTTTCGGCGTTCAGGCGGCCGCCCATGCGGAAATCCTCATCCGCGAGGATGACGCGGGCGCCGGCGCGGCCTGCGGTCAGGGCGGCCATCAGGCCTGCGGGGCCAGCGCCGATGATGAGGATGTCGCAGTGGAGGAAGCCCTTGTCGTAGTCGTCGGGATCATCCTGACGGGTCAGCGAGCCGAGGCCCGCGGCGCGGCGGATGATGGGTTCGTAGATCTTCTCCCAGAACGACGCGGGCCACATGAAGGTCTTGTAGTAGAAGCCTGCCGCGAAGAAGGGCGAGAGGCGGTCGTTGATTCCCATCAGGTCGAATTTGAGCGAGGGGAAGCGGTTCTGGCTGTTGGCTTCCAGACCGTCGAAAAGCTCGGCCACGGTGGCGCGGGTGTTGGGTTCCTGCCTTGCGCCGGAGCGGAGTTCCACGATGGCGTTGGGTTCTTCGGACCCGGCCGAGATCGGGCCGCGCGGGCGGTGGTATTTGAAGCTGCGGCCCATCAGGCGGACGCCGTTGGCCAGCAGGGCGGAGGCCAGCGTGTCGCCGGGATGGCCGGTATAGGGGTGGCCGTCGAAGGTGAAGCGGAGCGTCCTGCTGCGGTCGATCTGGCCGCCCTTGATGCGGTTCTCTTGCGTCATTTGCTGCGCCCCTTTGCGCGTGCCACATCGCGGGCGAGTTCGACCTTCGTGATCTCGTGCGTCACGGTGTTGCGGGTGACGACCAGCCATGAGCGGTCGCCCTGTTCGTGGAACCAGAGTTCACGGTGTTCGCCTGCGGGGTTGTCGCGGAGATAGAGGTAGTCGTGGAAGGCGTCCTGCGCGGCGTTGGCGTCAGGGAAGGACAGGCCGTCCGGGCGGTCGATCAGGGCGGCGTCGCCGAGATAGGTGAATTCCTGCGCGTCGCGGGGGCCGAGGAGGGGGTGGTTGATGATCATGGCTCGGCCCTCTCAGTGCAGGTTGGGCTGCGCGCCCTGCCCTTTTTCGTCGATCATCAGCCCCTTGCGGAAGCGATCGAAGCGGTAGGCGGTGGCGGTGGGATGGGGTTTGTCGGTGGCCAGCAGATGCGCGAAGCACCAGCCGGAGGCGGGGGTGGCCTTGAAGCCGCCATAGCACCAGCCGCCGTTGAAATAGAGGCCGTCGATATGGGTCTTGTCGATGATGGGTGACCCGTCCATCGACATGTCCATGATGCCGCCCCATGTGCGCAGGAGGCGGGCGCGGCCGATCATGGGCATGAGGGACATGCCGCCTTCGGCCACGTCTTCGACCACCGGCATGTTGCCGCGCTGGGCGTAGGAGTTGTAGCCGTCGATGTCGCCGCCGAAGACGAGGCCGCCCTTGTCGGACTGGCTGACGTAGAAGTGCCCTGCGCCATAGGTCATGACGCCGTCGATCAGCGGTTTGAGACCTTCGGAGACGAAGGCCTGAAGGACGTGGGATTCCATCGGCAGGCGCATGTTCACATGGGACATGACCTTGGAGGAGGAGCCTGCGACGGCGACGCCGACCTTCCCTGCGCCGATGAAGCCGCGGGTGGTTTCGACGCCGGTGACGCGGCCGCCTTCGGTGCGGATGCCGGTGACTTCGCAGTTCTGGATCAGGTCCACGCCGCGCTGGTCGGCCCCACGGGCATAGCCCCAAGCGACGGCGTCATGGCGGACGGTGCCGCCGCGCCGCTGCATCAGCGCGCCCTTGATGGGGAAGCGGGCGTTGTCGAAGTTGAGGAAGGGATACATCGCGCGGACCTGATCGCGGTTCAGGAGTTCCGCATCGGCCCCGTGCAGGATCATGGCATTGCCGCGACGGGTATAGGCGTCGCGCTGCGCGTCGGTGTGGTAGAGGTTGATGATGCCGCGCTGGGACACCATCGCGTTGTAGTTGAAGTCCTGTTCCAGCCCTTCCCAGAGTTTCAGCGAGAATTCGTAGAAGGGTTCGTTCCCGTCGAGCAGGTAATTGGAGCGGATGATGGTGGTGTTGCGCCCCACGTTCCCGCCGCCGAGATAGCCCTTTTCCAGCACGGCGATGCGGGCCTGACGGAATTCCTTGGCGAGGTAATAGGCGGTGGCGAGGCCGTGGCCGCCGCCGCCCACGATGATGTAGTCGTAGGAGGCCTGCGGTTCGGGGTCGCGCCATGCGGGTTTCCACCCCTTGTGGCCTGTGAGTGCCTCGGCAATCACGCGGAAGCCGGAATAGCGCATGGTCGGTTCCCCGGTTTGTTATCGTGGGGAATATGCGCCTTGGGGGCGGAAAAGGGTCTTTCATTTCCGCCATCGGGTCTTTTGGAACCGACATGACTCCAGCGGCGCGGGCGTGCCGCCCGCATGGCTTTGCTGTCGCCTCCGCATCCGCTCCGGCTCCGCCGTCAGGGGGCGCACGCGCCCCCTCTTGCCCCGCAGGCGGGGCAATTCACCCCCTGTGGATATTTGGAGACGGAAAATGGGGCCTGTGTGGTGTCCGTGGTGGAGGCGGTGCGGTCAGGCAAAGAGCGGGAAGGTCACGCCCAGCGCCCAGGCCAGAGTCAGGCCGAAGCCGAGGCCCGCGATGGCGGGAAGGCCGGTGCGGCGCCCGATCCAGCCGGCCAGCGTACCGAAGAGGAGGAAGAACAGCAGGATCACCGGCAGGATGATGAGGAGGAACATCAGCCGGTCGAAATCCAGCGCAACGGCGGCGACGAGCGAGCCGAGGAAGGCGCCACGTGCGGCAAGGGTGCGCAGGACGGAGGCGCGGCCGCCTTCGGTCAGCAGGGCGTCGGCGAGGAAGAAGGGGACGGTCCCGAGCGCGAGGGCGAGGATTATGACCGCGCGTCCGGCATCGGGGACGAAGGAGGCGACGTAGCGGTCGAGCGCGGTGCCGAGGATCAGGATGCCAAAGATCGCGGGGGCGAGGGACAGGACCGCGACCCGGGCGGGGAACTGGCCGGTCAGGCGGTCGGCGCGATGGAGGAGGGCCAGCGTGAGGGCGCCGTAGAGCGCGAAGTGGAGGGCGAGGTAGTCGGCCACCAGCACAGGCAGGAAGCGCGTGTCGAAGGGGGCGAGGAGCAGGGGGGTCAGGATCGCGGGGGCAAGGGTGGCGGTCCGGAAGCTGCGGGCGGGGATGGGGCTGCGCCGGCCCTGCCCTTGCGGCAGGAGCGCGGTCAGGGGCCAGCCCAGTGCGGTGACGGAGGCGAGCAGGAGGAGGATCCAGCCGCCCCGCGCATCGGTCTGCGGGGGCAGGTCGCGCCCGAGGGCGGTGTTGAGCCAGTCCGTGGCGGCGCGGCGGGCGGTGGCGGAATAGAGGACGCCGACATGTTCCACCGACGGGGCGACCACCACGCGGCGGGCGGTGCCCTGCGCCATGTCGCCCACGCTGTCGCCTTCGCTGGCGGCGGGGTCGGTGAGGCGGAGGGCGCGGAGGCCCTCTTGCCGCAGGCGGGTTTCCCATTCGCCGGGGATGACGAGGAGGTTCGGGGGGCTGTCGGGCGTGATGGCCTGCGAGAACATGGAGACGGCAATGACGGCGCTGGCCTCCGGTGCATCCTGTGCGGCGCGGATGACAAGGTCGGAGGCCATGGAGTGGCCCAGATAGGCCAGCCGTCCGTCGGCCTGCGGCAGGGCGAGCGCGGCGCGGGCGACGGTGCGGAGTTCGTCCACCATCAGCCTTGTGGTGCCATCGACCGAGGTGACGTCGCCGGACATGGGGCGCGGGTTGCGGCCATGGCCCAGCGCGTCGAAGGTGACGACGGTGTAGCCCGCGCGGGCGAGCGTCAGGGCGAAGGGTTCCATGAGCTGCCGCGACCCGGCAAAGCCATGGGCGATGACGACGACCGGCGCGGGCACGGCACCGCGCAGGTGGAACAGGGTGGCGGGGGGGCCGTCCGCGATGGCCAGCGGTGTGATCGCCAGCCCGGCGCGGGGCCGTTCCAGTTGCCAGACCGACAGGGCGACCAGCGCCGATGCGATTGCCGCCACAAGCCAGCGCGTCATGCCATTCTCCGCTTCGCCCGGGAAAACTAGCACGCGCTGCAGCGGGTTCCAGCGCGGCGGATCCGGCTTGAACCGGGGGCGCGGTGCCGCCATATCTGCGGCCTGTCTCCGGAAAGGTCTGGGCCCCCCGTGTTCGTTGAAATCCTGATCGTCCTCGCGCTGACCCTGGTCAATGGCGTGCTGGCGATGTCCGAGCTTGCCATCGTGTCATCGCGGGAGGCGCGGCTGCGGGTGATGGCCGAGAATGGCAGCCGCGGGGCGCGGATCGCGTTGCGGCTGGCCGAGGAACCGGGGCGGTTCCTGTCGTCGGTCCAGATCGGGATCACGCTGGTGGGGGTGCTGTCGGGCGCCGTTTCGGGGGCGACGCTGGGCCTGCGGGCGGCGGCGGCGCTGGAGGCGGCGGGGATGGGCGCGGATTTGGCGCGGGCGGTCGGGGTGGGGGGCGTGGTCGTCCTGATCACCTATGTGGCGCTGGTCTTCGGAGAGCTGGTGCCGAAACAGATCGCGCTGCGGTCGCCCGAGGCAGCGGCGGTGCGCATCGCGCCGCTGTTGCAGGGCATCGCGGTGGCGGCGGCGCCGCTGGTCTGGCTGCTGGACCGGTCGGGGAAGGCGGTGCTGTTCCTGCTGGGCCAGTCCGGCGATGCGGACCGGACCATGACGGACGAGGAAGTGCGTTTCGTCATTGCCGAGGCGCAGTCGGCCGGTGTGATGGACGAGGCCGAGACCGAGATGATCGCAGGCGTGATGCGGGTTGCCGACCGCACGGCGCGCGGACTGATGACGCCGCGCCACGAGGTGGATCTGGTCGATGTGAGCGACAGCCCCGCGCAGGTCGTCCGGCGGTTCCGCGAAACGAACCGGTCGCTGTTGCCGGTGCGGGACGGCGGGATGGACAACATCATCGGGGTCCTGGCATCGCGGGACTTCCTGGATCGCCGGTCGCGGGGGACGGGGTGGACCTGCGGTCGCTGGTCATTCCCGCGCCGGTCGTGCGCGACGGGATGGCGGCGCTGGACGTGATCGAGGCGCTGCGGGGTGCGCCGGCTAACATGGTGCTGGTACATGACGAATACGGCCATTTCGAGGGGATCGTCACGCCGATGGACGTGCTGGAGGCGATAACCGGGGCCTTTGCGGATGACGGCGACGGCGAGAGCAAGGTGGTGGAGCGCGGGGACGGGTCGCTGCTGGTGGCGGGGTGGATGCCGGCGGACGAATTCGCGGACCGGATCGGCCTGACCCTGCCGCCCGACCGCGATTACGAGACGGTGGCGGGGCTGGTGATCGATGCCATGGGCCGCCTGCCGGAGACGGGGTCGCATGTAAGCCTGGGCGGCTGGCGGATCGAGGTGGTGGACCTTGACGGGCGGCGGGTGGACAAGCTGCTGGTGGAGCGGGAGCAGGTCCTGCCCTGAGGGGGCGGGGCAAGCCGGGTTCAGCAGATGCGCGGCAGTTGTTCGCCCACCAGCATGTCCACGATCCTTGCGCCGCCGAAAGGCGAGCGGAGCGTGACGCGGCCTGCGGGGGCGGGAAGGGCGCGGCCGATGATGGCGGCGTTGGCGCCTTCGGGGCGGCTGCGCATGGCGGCGAGGGCGGCTTCGGCCTGATCGGGCGGGGAAAAGAGGACGAGGGTGCCTTCATTCGCCAGATAGAGCGGGTCGAGGCCGAGGATTTCGCACATCCCCCTGACTTCGTCCCGGAGCGGGAGGGCGGTTTCGTCCAGTTCCACGGCAACCCCCGCCTCGGCCGCCATTTCATTGAGCGCGGAGGCGAGGCCGCCGCGCGTGGCGTCGCGGGCGGCCTTGACGCCGGGTGCGGCGGTCAGGACGGTTTCCATCAGGTGGCCCAGCGCGGCGCAGTCGCTGTGCAGCGCGGTTTCCAGCGCGAGGTCGCCGCGGGCGGCAAGGATGGCCGCGCCATGGTCGCCGAGGAAGCCGTTGACGATGGCCACGTCGCCCGCCGCGATACGGGCGGCGCCAAGGTCGCGGCCTGCCGGAATGACGCCCACGCCGGAGGTGGTGACGAAGACGCCGTCACCCTTGCCGCGTTCGACCACCTTGGTATCGCCGGTCACGATGCGGACGCCTGCTGCCTGCGCCTCGGCCTGCATGGAGGCGGCGATGCGGCGGAGGAGGGCGATGTCGCAGCCTTCCTCGATGATGAAGGCGGCAGAGAGCCAGAGGGGCCGCGCCCCGCCCACGGCAAGGTCGTTGACGGTGCCGCAGACGGCGATCTTGCCGATGTCGCCGCCGGGGAATTCGATCGGGGTGACGACGAAGCTGTCGGTGGTGAAGGCAAGGCGGGCACCGGGTTCCTGCAGCGCGGAATGCATCAGGCGGGCCTGGTCTTCGTTGCCGGGGGGCTGGAAGACGGAGGTGAAGACGCTGTCGATCAGGTCGCGCATGGCGCGGCCGCCGCCGCCATGGGCCATCGTCACCCGTTCAATGCGTCGCTGTGTTGTTCCGTCCATATCGCGGCCCTTTCATCCCGGCCCAAATACCCTGGGGGTGCGGGGGTGAAACCCCCGCCGCCTGCCACCTATTCCGCCGCAACGGCCCTTGCGCCGCCATATTGCCAATAGGCCGCGCAGGCCCCTTCCGACGACACCATCAGCGCACCCAGCGGCATGTCGGGCGTGCAGCCCTTGCCGAATTGCGGGCAGGCGGTGGGTTTGATGCGGCCCGTCATCACCGCCCCGCAGGCGCAGCCTTCGGGTTCCGGCACGTTGCGGGAGGCGGCGCCGTAGCCGATGGCGAATTTCTCTTCGGCATCGAAGGCGGCGTAGCGCGGGCGGATGCGGAGGCCGGATGCATCGATCTCGCCCAGTCCGCGCCATTCGAAGGTGGGGCGGCGTTCATAGACATCGGCGATGGCGGCAAGGCTGACCGCGTTGCCATGTTCGGGGACCACGCGGGCATATTGGTTTTCCACCACCGCGCGGCCCTGTTCGATCTGGGTCAGGACCATCAGCACGGATTGCAGCAGGTCCGTCGGTTCGAAGCCCGCGACGACGATGGGTTTGCCGTAGTCGGCGGCGATGAAGTCATAGGGGTGGATGCCGATGACCATGGACACATGGCCGGGGCCGATGAAGCCGTCCAGCACCATTTCGGGATCGTCGAGCAGGGCCTTGATCGGTTCCGGCACCGTGATGTGGTTGCAGAAGACCGAGAAGTTCCCCAGCCCTTCCCGCGCCGCCTGCTGGATGGCGAGGGCGGTGGAGGGGGTGGTGGTTTCGAAGCCGAGGCCGAAGAAGACGACTTCCCGTGCGGGGTTGCGGCGGGCGAGTTCCAGCGCGTCCAAGGGGGAATAGACCATGCGGATGTCGGCGCCGTCGGCCTTGGCCTGCATCAGGCTCTTGCGGTGGCCGGGCACGCGCATGGCGTCGCCGAAGGTGCAGAAGATGACCTGCGGCTTTTCGGCGATCTGCACGCATTCGTCCACGCGGGACATGGGCAGGACGCAGACGGGGCAGCCCGGGCCGTGGATGAATTCGACCCCTTCGTGGATGAGTTTGTCGAGGCCGTAGCGGAAGATGGAATGGGTGTGGCCGCCGCAGATTTCCATGATGTGGACCGGCTTTGCGCGGGTCGCGCCCAGACGGTCGCAGGTGCGGGCGATTTCGGCCAGCAGGGCCTTGGCGGCGGCGGGGTCGCGGAATTCGGATGCGAATTTCATTGCGCGGGTTCCTTCGCGGGTTGGGCCAGCGCGGCATCGCCGGCACGCATCTGTTCCAGCGTTTCCTGCGCCTCGCCCAGATCGCGGAGGGCTTGCAGGGTCTTTTCCGCCTCGTCCTGATCGATCAGGGCCATGGCGAAGCCGACATGGATCAGCGCCCATTGGCCCACCAGCGCGTGCAGGTCGTTGCCCGCGACGCAGGCGACCGACACCTCGCGCCGGACGCCCGAAACCTCGGCCATGGCCATGAGGCGGGTTTCGTCGGTGATGGCCGTGATGCGGCCGGGGATGCCGAGGCACATGGGTCTATTCCTCCTCTTCCTCGGCGGTGCTGCGGCCCAGCGGGTCGAGGATGCCGTAACGGTCCAGTTTCGCCCTGAGGCCCACGCGGGAGAGGCCGAGTTCGGCCGCGGCGCGGCTTTTGTTCCAGCGGTGGCGGGTCAGGGTTTCGCGCAGGATGCGCATTTCGATCAGTTCGACGCGGTCCTTCAGGCTGCCATCCATCAGCGCGACCTGCGCCTGACGGTCGGCCCCGCCATCGCCGGGGGCGGCCTGCAGGATGTGGCGGGAAATCAGGTCGGCGCCGAGGACGGTGTCGGCGGCGTGGATCAGCATCCGCGTCACCTCGTTCCGGAGTTCGCGAAGGTTGCCGGGCCAATCGTAGTTTTCGAGGAAGGTCAGCGCGGCGGCTTCGAAGCCGTGGGTCGCCTTGCCATGCTGGAGCGAGAGTTCGGACAGGTAGTGCTGCGCCAGCACCGCCACGTCGCCACGGCGGGCGCGGAGCGGGGGGACGGCGAGTTCGGCCACGGCCAGCGCATAGTAGAGGTCGGGGCGGAACTGGCCTTCGGCGACGCGGGCGGCAAGGTCGGCGGAGGAGCCCGCGATCAGGCGCAGGCCGGAGGTCAGGACGTCCTGCCCGCCGAGGGGGGAGTAGGTGCCTTCGTCCAGCAGGCGGTGGAGGGCCAGTTGCAGGGCGGGGGAGAGGGTTTCGATGCCGCCGAGGAAGAGGGTGCCGCGATCGGCCTTCTGGACCAGACCGATGCGGGACACGCCGCCCGGCAGGATGCCGCGTTTCGCGCCGAAGAGTTCCAGCGCGATCAGGTCTTCAGGCATTCCGGCGAGGTTGAGCGACAGGAAGGGCTTGTCTGACCGGAGCGAGGCGTAGTGCATCGCGCGGGCGAGGCGGGATTTGCCGGTGCCCGGTTCCCCGGTCAGCAGGACCGGCACGTCGAAGGTGGCGTAGAGCCGCGCCTGATGGATCAGCGCGTTCATCGGGCTGGTGGGCGCGCGCAGGATGGTTTCGAAGCCGAAGCCTTCGCGCAGGGCGGTGCGGCGCTTGTCCAGTTTCGCCTGCGCGGTCTGGGCGAGGAAGCGCATTTCCAGCGCCATGCGTTCGTTGTCGCGGGCCAGCGCGAAAAGGCGGGTGCCGTTGCGGGCGGCCATGAGGAGCTGGTCGGGATGCCACGGCTTGGTCAGGAACTGGTGGATGCCGGCATCGTTGATCGCCTGCGCCATGGCGTTCGGGTCGGTATAGCCCGTGATGATGATGCGCACCGTTTCGGGCCAGCGTTCGCGCAGTTCGGTCAGCAGTTCCACCCCCGTGCGGCCCGGCATCCGCTGGTCGCAGATGACGACCTGCACCCATTCCTCTTCCATCATCGCCAGCGCCTGTTCGGCATTGGCGGCAGAGAGGCAGTCGAATTCATCCTCCAGCGCCATGCGCATGGATTGCAGGCTGTGGGGTTCGTCATCGACCAGAAGGATGGCGGGGCGGGGGGCGGCGTCGGGCATCACATCACCTTGGCCGTGCGGGCGTGGTGGAGCCATTGGATCCACGCCTCCATCCCCTGCCCCGTGCGGGCCGAGACGCGCAGGATGGTGATGGAAGGGTTCACGCGGCGGAGGTTGGATTCATAGGCGTCGAGGTCGGCGGCGGTATGGGGGGCGAGGTCGATCTTGTTCAGGATCGCCACCTTGGCGGCGGTGAACATGTCGGGGTATTTCAGGGGTTTGTCTTCGCCTTCCGTGACGGAGAGGATGGCGATCTTGGCATCTTCGCCAAGGTCGAAGGCGGCGGGGCAGACGAGGTTGCCGACGTTTTCGATGAAGAGGAAGGAGCCGGGTTTCAGGGTCAGGTCATCCATCGCGTGGCCGACCATGTGGGCGTCCAGATGGCAGCCCTTGCCGGTGTTGATCTGGATGGCGGTGGCCCCCGTGGCGCGGATGCGGTCGGCATCGGCGCTGGTCTGCTGGTCGCCCTCGATCACCGCAAGGGGCGCGGTGCCGAGGCGGCGGATGGTTTCGCACAGGAGCGTCGTCTTGCCCGAACCGGGCGAGGAGACGAGGTTGACGGCCAGTGCGCCCAGCGCCTTGAGCACGCGGCGGTTGGCCATGGCATAGGCGTCATTCTTGGCGAGGATGGAGGTTTCCACCTTGATCAGGCGGGCCTGCGACATGCCGGGGACGGAGACGCCTGCGGGGCCGGTGCCGTAATGGTGGTGGCCGTGGTGGTGGTGGTCATGGCCGTGGTCGTGGTCATGGTGGTGATGGTGGCCGTCCGCATGGGAATGCGCGTGGCCGTGGGAATGGCCGAAGGCCTTGCCGTCCGCCGTCACCGTGTCCGAACATCCGCAAACCGTACACATCACGCCACCTCCAGATCCTTGATACGCATTTCATCGCCCCCATCGGGCATCAGCCGCCCGCCGCCGCATTTCGGGCAGGGGGACAGGCGGTGGTCGATTTCCACCGTTTCGGTGCAGTCGTAGCAGAGGGCGCGTCCCGGCAGGTCGATCATTTCCAGCCTTGCGCCTTCGGCAGGCGATCCGCGCATGACGACATCGAAGGCGAAGTCGAGCGCGGGTTTTTCGACACCGGCGAAGCGGCCGATTTCCAGCCGCACGACGGTCACGCGGGAAAAGCCGTGGGCGCGGGCCTGATCTTCGATGAGGGAGCGGATGCCTTCGGCGAGCGACATTTCATGCATCGCGCGTCTCCTTCACCGTTACACCCATGCAGGGATCGTGCAGCGCGGCAACCAGTGGCGCAAGGTGGCGCTTTGTCTGGGGCAGGGTGGCGAGGGCGGTTTCCATCGCACCCTGCGGGGCGGTGGCGTGGTCGGTGGGCGTGATGCGGTGGATGCGGGTGACGAGACCCGCAGTCCGGGCCAGCGTCAGGGAATAGAGACCGCGGGCGGCGGGGACATGGGCGGTCGTGCCCTGCAGGGCGGGGGCGGGCAGGCGCTGTGCGATGGCTGCTTCGGCATCGGCCAGCATCCCGAGGACGCGCCAGAGCGGGCCGCGCCCGTGGGTGGTTTCGATGCCCTGCAACAGGGGGTGTGCGGATTGGCGGGCGGCGGCGGAGTTTTCCAGCACCGCGCCGGTCAGGGCGTTGGCGGGGGTGGCGAGGGGGAGCGTCGTCGAGGCGGCTTCGCGCGGGGCGAAGGCATCTGCGATGGCGGCGACAAGGGGGGCCGCGCCCTGCCCTGCCGCGAGCCAGGCCATCATCGCGGCGGGGCTGTCGGGCAGGCGGCGGGCGGGGCCGAAAAGCTGGAGGCCGGGGTCGGCGGTGGGGGCACGGGGGGACAGGCCCAGCATCGGGGGCAGCGTGACCGTCAGGCGGAGGCTGTGGTCGCGCAGGATTTCGGCAGCCAGCGCCTGCGGGCCGTCGGGTTCCGGCAGGCCAAGGCACAGGCGGGCGGCCATGCCCTGCGCCGTACGGCAGAGCGAGAAGAGACGGGGGAGCAGCGCCGCAACCTCGGCCACCGGACGGCCGAGGAGGAGCGGGCCGAGCGGCAGGTCTGCCGGACGGACCACGCGCCAGCCTGCGGCGTCGGGGATGAGGGTGAGGGTCTGTTCCATCCCCGTCATTCCTACAGACCGCCCGTCAGCAGGGCGCGGCGGGTGGGGGTGGCGGGGTCTTCGGTCCCTGCTTCCGGCTCTGGCGGTTCGAGGGCGGCAAGTTCCGCCTCCCGCGCCGCGCGGATGTCGGCGGCGCGGTCGGTTTCGGCGCGGTTCTCGGCCTTGAACAGTTCGGCCATGACGGCGCGGGCGACATCGGTGGCCTGCAACTGGCTGGTGAAGTCCGACATCGGGGAAAAGAGCGAGCAGGCAAGGTAGGGGCCGGTTTCGGGCCGGCTGTTGTGCAGGAATTCGTAATCGCCCGAGGGGAAGGAGAGCGTTTCCTTTTCGCCCGCCTTGAGCGCGGGGCGACCGTGTCTTGGCAGCAGGACCAGATTCATGAACCACGGCGCGACGAGGACGCCGAGGAAGCCTTCGTCATGGGGGACGAAGCCCACGGCTTCGACATGGAGGGCGTGGTTGACCAGCGGAACGTCGCGCATCTTTGAATGGAAGATTTCCGCGAAGTCCGAAACCAGCCGTCTGGTCGCTTCGGCCATTTCGGCGGCGCGGCGGGCGCTTTCGGCACCGGGGTCTTCACGGACGAGGAATTGCGCCTTGGGGGCGGAGCAGCCGGGGCAGGACCAGTCTTCGGGCAGCGCCACGAAGGGGGTGCCGGGAAGGACCTGCCGCGTATCGTCGCCTTCGGCGGGGTCGTAGGGGGTCCAGCAGATCTTGCATTCCATGATGGCTTGCGGGCTGATCTTGTCGGTGGCGCCCAGATAGCTGCCTTCGAAACGGGGGGTCATCTGATCGCCTCCGCCACTTCGCGGATACGGGCGGCGCTGTCGGACAGGTCTTCGGGCGCGGCGATGACGACTTCGGGGATCATGCTGACTTCGTAGGTGTCGAGGATCAGCGCGTCGGTGGAGTTGTAGAACTGCACGCGCCAGACATGGGGCATGGCGGTCGCGGTGACGCGGCAGTTGCCGTAGCCGCGCGACAGGATGGTGACGGCGCCTTCGCCGGTGGCTTCGGCCAGCCAGACGAGATCTTCTTCCGTGTGGGGCAGGAGCGACAGGTTGATGGTGTGGACGGGGCTGTCCGCGCCGTGGCTGCGGGACTTGTCCTGCAACTCGGCCAGCAGGGCGGGGGCGTTCACCACCTGCGCCCCGCGGAAGGCATTGGCGCCCAGTGCGGGGCGGTGGGGGACATGGGCGCGGGTCAGGGCAAGCGTCGGGTGGGGGGCGATTTCGACGCGGTCCACGCCTTCGCCGGCCAGCACCCAGACGCCCGCGAAGACCGACTCCTGCACGGCGATGGCGGGGATGCCGCGCAGTTTCATCGCCACCTCGCCATGGCCCAGCGTGTCGGCCACCAGCGCCCGCTGCGGCGCCGTCAGGATGGACAGGTCGAAGCTGCGGGAATGGCCGTCGATGGCGGCAAGGTCGCAGGCCCCCGCGATGGCGCCGAGCAGGTCCAGCACGATCTGCGGCGCGGCGCCGTCCGTTTCGGGGACATGGGGGGAGTAGGTGCGCATCCCCGAGGGGAGGGGCATGAAATCCAGTTCCTCGCCCGTGCCTTGGGAACCGGGGCCGAAACCTTGGGGGGGCAGGTGGAAGTTGGCCATGGGTCAGGCTCCTGTCGTGGAAAGGCCGAGGATGGCGGGGATGCGGGCCATGTAGTCGTCCCAGTCGCGGATCTTGGCGATGGCGCCCTGGAGTTGGCCGTTGCGGAAGAAGAGGAAACCGGGGGTCTTGAGCACGCCGTGGCGTTCGCGCAGGTCGGCTTCGATGGCGTCGCCGATCAGGGCGCAGTCGAAGACGTTCTGGAAGACCATGCGGAGTTCCGGCAGCACCACCGCGGCATCGGCGGTTTCGAGGTTGCGGGCGGGGTCGCCGGGGATGAGCAGGCAATGCGCACCGGGGCAGGACAGGAAGGCGTCCACCTGTTCGTGGGTGGTCAGGTGGGGCCAGCCCAGTTCGGTGACAAGCCGGTTCAGCAGGGGGTGCATGGCGTCAGCCTTTCGCTTGGCCCGCGTCCAGCGCGGCCTGGAGGTGGGGGGAAGGGTCGGGGTGCGGTTGTCGAGATCGGCGAAGGCATCGCCCAGATCGCCGCCCCGCATCAGGGCGCGAAGGCCGTCCAGCGCACGGGCGGTGGCGATGGCTTCGGCTTCGGTCATGATTTCGCGGGCGGCGCCGAGGAAGACCAGCAGCCAGTCGCCGGGGCGGGCGTCGGGGGTCAGGGACAGGTCCACCAGTTCGGTGCGGTCGCCGTCACGGCAGAGGCCGGCGATGCCGTCGATGGACAGAAGGCGCATGGGTTGGCCGACGCACATGGTCACACCGGCAGGAAGCGGGCATCGCCGATGCGGCAGGCGTCATCCTCGGACGGGCGGCCCTGTTCATAGGCGGAGTGGCGGATGGACGGGTCGGCCAGATCGGGGGCGGCGGATCGGCCCGGCGTCGCGTGGATGCCCCAGAGGGCGAGCTGTTCCACGGCAAGGTCCAGCGCGGCGGGGATGCGGGCGGCGACGGCGGGGCGCAGGCCGCCGCCGTAATCTTCCAGCTCCACCGGCTGGCAGCCGATCAGGGTCATGTTCGCGGGGCAGCGGTCGAGGAGTTGGGCCGTGGCGATGACGTCCTGAAAGCCGGTCTGGTGCAGCGACATCTTCTTGGCTCCCATGAAGGCGGGCACTTCGCCGTCGCGGATGACGCGCAGGGTGCCGGGGGGAAGGCCGTAGTCGATGGCATCGAAGACGAGCAGGGCGTCGGCCTCTTCGAGGAAGGGCAGCAGGTAAAGGCCCTGCGTGCCGCCATCCATCAGCTTGACCGTGTCGGGCAGGGCGTAGCGGTCTGCCATCGCCTCGACACAGCGGACGCCGAAGCCTTCGTCCGCCCATAGCACATTGCCGATGCCCAGAATCAGGACATGCATCACCACTTCCTCCGTCCCTTCCGCCGCCGTTCCGGCTGGTCGCGGGCTTTGCGCCCTGCGTTGTGGGGTGATCATTGCATTTGCAGTGGGGAGGAGTGAGCGATTCTTTCTGTGCGGCCGGGTGGGTGAAGAAATGGCTTATCTATATGGAAGTTTTGGGAGAATTGGATATGCGGCGGGATACGGGGTGGAAAGGAGATTTCCACATTTGCGGTCCGGCTGGTTGCCTTCCTTCACGGAGGGAAGCGGGCGGTCGGGAGGATGGGGCGGGCGGAGGCGTCCCCGCCCCGGCCCCGAGCCGGGGCTGCCTGCGGGACGGGGTTTCCTGTGCGTGCGAAATGGAAACGGGCCCCTGAGGGCCCGTCCTGTCGGCAGGGGTGGGGAGGGTCAGTCCGGCCGGTCGTCCTTGAACGTGCGGTGGCCGGAGATCATGGTGGAAACCATGCTTTGTCGTGACATGATGTCTTCGCGGATGGCGGCGTAGATATGGATCATGGTGAAGATCACGATGGCCCACATGCCCAGATGGTGCAGCGTGTGCAGGCGCTGGCTGTTCTGCACCAGTCCCAGCACCCAGCCGAAGGCGGTGTCGGGCAGCGACCCCTGCCCTGCCCCTTCGGCATAGAGCGCCCAGCCCGTGACGATCATGAAGGACAGGCCCAGCGTCATGAAGAAGAACATGGCCAGTTGCGCCAGCGGGTTGTGGCCGATGTATTTCTTCGGTTCGCGTTCGAGGAAGGCATACCAGCGCAGTTCGAAGAACATCTCCTTCCACCAGCGGGCTTTCCAGACCGGCACATAGAAGAGTTGCCGCGCGTGGTGGTTGCCCATCAGGCCCCAGTAGATGCGGCCCGCGAAGGCGGCGGTCAGGATCATCCCCGCCGCGAAATGGGCAAAGCGGATGTAGCCCATCACGAATTGCTCGACCGGTTCGCCGATCTGCATGGAGGGCAGCGGCGCACCGATGAAATAGCCTGACACGATGAGGACGAGGATGCAGGCCGCGTTGATCCAGTGCCACAGGCGCACCGGTGCCTCGTACACATAGACCGAGGTGCGCTTGCGGATGCTTTCAAGGTCTTCCGCCGTGGCGTCGCCGGTCAGGCGGGCGGCTTCGTACGCCGGCGAGGTCGCCGGATCGGGACGCAGGATCGTCCCTTCGGGAATGGGGGTTCCGGTCATGGCTGCCGCCCCGTCAGCCAAGGAGACGGGCCAGCGCGGCACGGCCCCTGGGCCATGCCAGCAGGCCTGCCAGAACGAAGACCCCGACGACGACGGCAAGATGGTCCGCCTGCGTCAGCCAGTGCGAGTCGCCCTCGACCGCCGCGGCGACATGGCCCGGATGGGCAAGTGCGGGTGCGCCGGAAAGGGCAAGGAGTGCTGCAAGTTTCTTCATCGTGATCCCCTCCCTCAGCGGACCTTGACCGAGGTCAGTTCCTGACCGTCGGGAGACATGACATGGGTGGAACAGGCAAGGCAGGGGTCGAAGCTGTGCAGGGTGCGCAGGATTTCGACCGGTTCCTCGGGGCGTTCCATCTTGGTGTCCATCAGCGACGCCTCGAAGGCGCCGATATTGCCCGCGCTGTCGCGGGGGCTGCCGTTCCACGTGGTGGGGACGACGCATTGGTAATTCTCGATGCGGCCGTCCTTGACCTTTACCCAGTGGCCGAGGGCGCCGCGCGGGGCTTCGGTCATGCCGACGCCCTTTGCCTCTTTCGGCCAGGTGGAGGGGTCCCATTTGGCGACGTTGGCGGTGGATTCGTCGCCGTTCTTGATGTTCTGGACCAGCTTGTCGAAGAAGTGCTTTTGCAGGCGGCCGCAATATTCCGACTCCAGCGCCCGCGCCGCCGTCCGGCCGAGGGTGGAGAAGAGTGCCGACACCGGCAGGTTCATCGTCCTGAGCAGGCCTTCGACCTGGTTCTTGATGTCTTCGTGGCCCGAGGCGTAGCCCACGATGTAGCGGGCAAGGGGGCCCACCTCCATCGCGTTGCCCTTCCAGCGGGGGGCCTTGATCCACGAATACTTGGCGGATTCGTCGAGGTTTTCGATATTGGTCCGTGTGCCCTTGGTCGCGGCGCCGAGTTCGAATTTCGGTTCGGTCACGCCGTCCCACGGGTGCAGGCCCTTGCCGGGTTCGCCGTACTGGTACCACGAGTGATCCACGAATTCCTGGATCTGTTCGGGATCGCGGACATCGACATCCTGCACTTCGTTCAGGTTGCCGTTGACGATCGCCCCGCGCGGCAGGTGAAGTTGCGCGGCACTGAAATCGTTGGCGTTTTCGGGGATGTCGCCATAGGCCAGCACCGACTTGGACGACAGCCCGCCGCCATAGAGCCAGTTCTTGTAGAATCCGCCGATGGCGATGACGTCGGGGATATAGACATTGTTGTTGAACTCGATGCAGCGGTCGATGATCGAGGAGACGAGGTTCAGCCGTTCCATGTTGATGGCGCCGACCGCGCCCGTGGAATGGACGTTGATCGGGCAGGGAACGCCGCCCACAAGCCAGTTGGGATGCGGGTTCTTGCCGCCGAAGACGGTGTGGACCTTGACGATTTCCTTCTGGAGATCGAGCGCCTCGAGGTAGTGGGTCGTGGCCATGAGGTCGGCTTCGGGGGGAAGCAGATAGGCCGGGTTGTCCCAGTAGCCGTTCTTGAACAGGCCGAGCTGGCCGGATTCCACGAATTTCTTGAGCCGGTTCTGCACGTCGCGGAAATAGCCCGGCGAGGAGAGGGGATGGCTGGGCGATACGGCCTGTTGCAGTTCCGACGTGGCCTTGGGGTCGGCCCGCAGGGCGTTGACGGGGTTGACCCAGTCCAGCGCGTGCAGGTGGTAGAAATGCACGATGTGGTCGTGGATCTGCAGGTTGAGCTGCATGATGTTGCGGATGGAGTTCGCGTTGTCGGGGATGGTGATCCCCAGCGCATCCTCGACCGCGCGGACCGATGTCAGGGCGTGGGTGCCGGTGCAGACGCCGCATATCCGTTCGGTGAAGGCCCACGCGTCGCGGGGATCGCGGCCCTTGAGGATGACTTCCAGCCCGCGCCACATGGTGCCGGTGGACACGGCATTGGTGATGATGCCCTGATCGTTGACGTTCACCTCGCAGCGCATGTGGCCTTCGATGCGCGTGACCGGATCGACGACGATGCGCTTGCCCGAAGTGTCGAGGGTGAAGCCGTTCGGTGTCTGGTTGCCCATGGTGTCAGCCCTCTACCTTGTCCTGCGATTTCTTCTGCGCCTTCTTCAGCGCACTGACGGCGGCGTGGACGGCAATCGCCCCGCCCACGACCCCTGCCGCGGCGGTGCCGATCTGGTCGGCATTCGCCTCGATCCCGAATTGCTTGACGTTGGTCAGGCGGTTGTAGAACGACCCCTGATCCCAGAACCCGTCTTCGGAGCAGCCGATGCAGCCGTGGCCGGACTGGATGGGGAAGGAGACGCCTTCGTTCCAGCGGATGGTGGAGCAGGCGTTGTAGGTGGTCGGGCCCTTGCAGCCCATCTTGTAGAGGCAATAGCCCTTGCGGGCGTTTTCGTCGTCCCATGCCTCGACGAACTGGCCTGCGTCGAAATGCGGGCGGCGGTAGCACTTGTCGTGGATGCGCTGCGAATAGAACATCGCGGGGCGGCCCTGACGGTCAAGCTCGGGCAGGCGGTCGAAGGTCAGCATGTAGGTGATGACGCCGGTCATCACCTCGGCGATCGGGGGGCAGCCCGGGACCTTGATGATGGGCTTGTCGGTGATGACCTTGTGGACGGGCGTGGCCTGCGTCGGGTTGGGCGCGGCGGCCTGCACGCAGCCGTAGGAGGCGCAGGCGCCCCACGAGATGATAGCCTTGGCGTCCTTGGCCGCCATGCGGAGTTTCTCGACGAAGGGCTTGCCGCCGGTGATGCAGAACATGCCGTCTTCGTTCAGGGGCGGGTTGCCTTCGACGGCGAGGATGTAGTTGCCCTTGTACTTCTCGATCGTGTCCATCAGGGCGGCTTCGGCGGCGTGGCCTGCAGCGGCCATCAGCGTGTCGTCGTAATCGAGGCTGATCATCGACAGGACCACATCCTTGGCCAGCGGATGCGCGGCGCGGATGAAGCTTTCGGAGCAGCAGGTGCATTCGAGGCCGTGGACCCAGATGACCGGCGTGCGCGGCTTGGTTTCCATCGCATGGGCGATCTTGGGCACGAAGCTTGGGCCGAGGCCAAGCGCCGCTGCGGTGAGCGAGCAGTATTTCATGAAGCTGCGGCGGGTGATCCCCTGCCTGCGCATGACGTCGTAGAAGGTCTCGATCTGTGACAAGGCTTCCTCCCCTTCTTGCGGGAGTCGGGCCCCCGCCACTGTATGCTTGGGTATGCGGCATGGGCGGGCGGGGTGGATGCGGGTTTTTGCGGTGGGGCGGGAAGTTTGTTTTCTTTCGTTTTTGCAAGGGGTTGGACCGGTTTCACGGCGGCAGGGGCGGCAAGGGGGTGATCACGGGCGGGGGCGGGGTGGTCAGAGCCTTTCCGCCGGACGGTGCGGCGGGCTTTGCAAGGGCGCGGCGCGGGGGCATGTTGGGGTGAACCGAGGGGAGCGCCTGCCATGACCGATCCGAGCCTTCTGTCCGCCACCGAACAGGCCGCGATGATCCGGCGCGGGGAGGTGTCGGCCGAGGCGGTGCTGGCCGCGACGCTGGCGCGGGTGGAGGCGGAGAATCCGCGCCTGAATGCCATCGTGGCGCGGATGGATGACGAGGCATGGGCGGCGGCGCGGGCGGTGGATGCCGCGCTGGCGCGGGGGGAGGATGCGGGGCCGCTGGCGGGGGTGCCGGTCACGGTGAAGGTGAATGTCGATCAGGCGGGGCAGGCCACGACCAACGGCTTGCGGATGCAGGCGGGGCTTGTGGCGGCAGAGGACAATCCGGTGGTGTCCAACCTGCGGCGGGCGGGGGCGGTGATCGTCGGGCGCACCAACACGCCCGCCTTTTCGCTGCGCTGGTTCACGCGGAATGCGCTGCACGGGCAGACGGTCAATCCGCATGATGCGGGGCTGACGCCCGGCGGGTCTTCGGGCGGGGCCGGGGCGGCGGTGGCGGCGGGTCTGGGGTCCATCGCGCATGGAACCGATATCGCGGGGTCGATCCGCTATCCGGCCTATGCCTGCGGGGTGCATGGTCTGCGCCCGTCGCTGGGGCGGGTGGCGGCCTTCAACGCGACGGCGGGGGACCGGCATATCGGCGGGCAGTTGATGGCGGTATCGGGGCCCCTGGCGCGGACGGTGCCCGACCTGCGGCTGGCGCTGGAGGCGATGGCCGCGCCGGACCTGCGCGATCCGTGGTGGATACCGGTGCCGTTGGACGGGCCGGCGGTGCAAAGGCGGGTGGCGCTGGTCGAGGCGCCGGACGGGATGGAGGTGGCGCCACGCGTGCGCGGGGCGCTGCGGGCAGCGGCGGCGCGGCTGGAGGCGGCGGGATGGGAGGTGGGCACGCCCCCTGCCCCGCCTATGCGCGAGGGGCTGGGGGTGCAGATTTCCCTGTGGATGGCGGACATGCGGCGGGTGGAGGGGGCCGTGCGGCAGGAGGCGGACCCCGATGCGTCCTTCATCTATGACCAGTTCTGCCGGATCAGCCCCGCGCTGACGGCGGAGGGGTTGATGGATGCGCTGCGGGTGCGGTCGCGGCTGGTGCGGCTGTGGCGGCAGTTTTTCGAGGAATGGCCGGTGGTTCTGTGTCCGGTGTCGGGGGCGGAGGTGTTTGCCAACAACATCGACGTTCGGTCGCCTGCGGATTTCGATGCGGTGATCGCGGCCCAGATGCCGCAGATCGTGCCGCCGCTGATGGGGCTGCCGGGGCTGGCGGTGACGACGGACCTGTCGGGGCCCGTGCCGATGGGTGTGCAGTTCCTTGCCGCGCCGTTCCGCGAGGATGTGCTGCTGGCGGCGGGTCAGGTGGTGGCGTTGGATGTGCCGGTCATCCGGGCCAGCGCGACCACGGCCTGACCGAGCGCAAGGCCGCCGTCATTGGCGGGGGTGCTGCGGTGGGTCAGCACGCGGATGCCGGGCAGGCGGTCGATGACGGCCTGCTGCAGCGTGGCGTTCTGGAAGCAGCCACCCGACAGGGCGACGGCCTGCGCCTTGCCCTGATGGATCAGGGTGCGGGCTTCGGCGGCGAAAGCCTCGGCAAGGCCAAGCTGGAAGCGGGCGGCGATGCGGGCGGGCGGGACGTTTGCGGCAAGGTCGGCGGCAAGGGCGGCGAACATGGGGGCGGGGTCGAGGGCGGGGCCGAAGGGGTATGGCCTTTCGTCCGGTGCGGAGAGGGCGTCGAGGCGCATCGCGGCTTCGCCTTCGTAGGATTGGGCCATGGGACAGATGGTCAGGCAGGCGGCAACAGCATCGTAGAGGCGACCGGCGGAGGAGGAGGGGGGCGCGTTCATGCCTGCCGCGATGGCCGAGCGGATGGCAGCGCGGGGGGCATCGGGGAACAGGCGGTCGGCAAGGTGGGGCAGACCCGCCTGATCCAGCCGCGCCAGCGCGTTGCGCCAGGGCTCGCGGGCGGCGCGGTCGCCCCCTGCCAGCGGGGCGGGGCGGAGGTGGGCGGCGCGGGTGAAGGCGGCGTAGGAGCCGAGGAGGAGTTCGCCGCCCCAGACCGTGCCGTCATCGCCCATCCCTGTCCCGTCAAGGATGATCCCCGCCACCGGCGGGCCGTCCAGCGGCCAGAGGTTTTCGGCCAGACAGGCGGCAAGGTGCGCGTGGTGGTGCTGGACGGGACAGAGCGCCAGCCCGTCGCGCCGCGCCATGTCCTGTGCGGCGATGGTGGCGCGGTAGGCGGGGTGCAGGTCATGCGCGATGGCCACGGGGCGGGCGTCGAACAGGGCGCGGTAATCGGTGACGGCCTTGCCGAATTCCGCCGCGCAGAGCGCATCGTCCAGATCGCCCAGATGATGGCCCAGCAGCACCTGCCCGCCTTTGGTCAGCGCGATGGCGCCCTTCATCTGGCCGCCGGTTGCCAGCACCTGCCTGTCGGAAAAGCCGGGGGGCAGCGGCAGCGTCCCGGGCACACGGCCCCTTGCGCGGCGCAGCACCATGGGCGGCGCGGCGCGTTCCACGCTGTCGTCCAGACGGCGGGCGATGTCGCGGTCATGCATCAGGAAGGCATCGGCGAAGGGGGACAGCTTTTCCCGCGCCTCGTGATTGCCGATGACCTGCGGTTCGCCGGACAGGTTGCCGGAGGTCATCACGAGCGGGCCGTCGAAAGCGTCGAGCAGGAGGTGATGCAGGGGCGTGTAGGGCAGCATGATCCCCAGCGTGTCGATCCCGGGCGCGACGGCATCGGGCAGGGTGCGGCGGGACGGGGCAAGGATGACGGGCGCGGCAGGGTCGGACAGCAGGGCGCGGTCGGCATCCGTCAGGTGACAGAGCGTTTCGGCCATGGGCAGGCTGGCCATGATGGCGAAGGGTTTGGACGGGCGGCGCTTGCGCTGTCGCAGGGTGTGCAGGGCGGCGGGGTTCGCCGCGTCGCAGGCGAGGTGGAAACCGCCGAGGCCCTTGACCGCGATGATCTGGCCGGCGCGGAGGCGGGCGGCGGCGTCGGGGATGGGGTCGGTCGCGGGTTCGCGTCCGTCTGCCTCCAGCCAGAGGCGGGGGCCGCAGGCGGGGCAGGCGACGGGTTGGGCATGGAAGCGGCGGTCGGCGGGGTCTTCGTATTCGGCCCGGCAGTCGGGGCAAAGGGGGAAGGGCGCCATGGTGGTTCTGGCGCGGTCATAGGGCAGGCCCTGCAGGATGGTGAAGCGGGGGCCGCAATGGGTGCAGTTGGTGAAGGCATAGCCGTGGCGGCGTCCGCCGTCGCGGATTTCGGCGGCGCAGGCGGGGCAGGTTGCGGCATCGGGCGTGACTCGGGTTTCGGCGCCGCTGCCCTGCGACGGGGCGATGGTGAAGCCGTCGGGCGGGGTGGCAAAGCTGTGCGGCGCGGTTTCCACCGCGTCGATGCGGGCAAGGGGCGGGGCCTTGGCGCGGATGTCGTGCAGGAAGGCATCCAGCGCGGGGCCGGTGGCGTGGATGAGGACTCCTTCGGGGTCGTTCAGCACCTCGCCCGTGATGCCGTGGGATCGGGCCAGTTGCCAGATGAAGGGGCGGAAGCCCACGCCCTGCACCTGTCCCCTGACGCGGATGCGCAGCGCCGCCATGCCGTCAATGCACCGTGCAGACCATGCAGGGGTCGAAGCTGCGGACGATGTGCTGGACGCTGACGGGGGTGGTTTCGCCATCCTGCACGGGGGCGCCTTCCAGCGCGGCTTCCAGCGGGCCGGGGATGCCTGCGGCATCGCGGGGGCTGAAGTTCCACGTGGTGGGCGCGATGATCTGGTAACTGGCGATGCGCCCGTCGGCGATGCGGAGCCAGTGCCCGAGTGCGCCGCGTGCGGCTTCGACCAGCCCTTCGCCGGTGCCTTCGCGGGGGGCGGGGGCGGAGTGCATGAAGGTTGCGCCGGGATCGATGCCGGCGACAAGATCCTCCATCACGATCTGGGTGCGGGCCAGTTCGAGAAGGCGGGCGGCGACACGGGCGAGGACCCCTCCGCCCGCCATGGCGCGGGCAAGGGGGTGGCCATCCACGACCTGCCGCGCCAGCGCCCCGGTTTCCATGCTGCGCCCCGCAAGGCGCGGGGCCTTGCACCAGCTATAGGCGGGGTCGGACATGGTGGTGTCGGGTTCGGTGCGGCCTTCGGAGGGATGCGCCTCGGTGCCGGTCATCCATGCGTGGGACAGATCCTCGCGGATGGCGGCGGTGTCGAGCGGGCGGGGGCCGTTGTCCCATGCCCCTGCGGCGAAGATCGGCCCGGCGTCCACGGGATAGGCCCCGAAACTGAGATAGCGGCCTGATCCGCGCCCCATGCCGTCCAGCCCCAGATCGGCCGCGATGTCGAGGAAGAGGCCGACATCCCCCCTGCCCCAGCGCATGAGGTCGTCGATGCGGGACAGGGCAACGAATTCCTCCAGCGGGGCGCCGAAGACGGTTTCTTCGAGATAGCGCCGGAAGGCGCGGAGCGAGACCGCCAGTCGCGCCTTGTCGCGTGGCCCGGGGGCGCGGGTCACGCCACCGGGCTGGATGGCCAGCGTATGGGGCCATTTGCCCGCCAGCATCCCGACGATGTGCAGCAGGTCGGCGCGGGCCGCCACGGCAGCGCGGAGGGCGGAGCCGTCGATGGCGGTGAAGCGGTCGATCACCCTGCCGTGCCAGCCGTGGCCGGCATAGACCGGTCGGGTGAAATCCGGCATGAAGAAGAGGTGGAAATGCGTCAGGTGGTCCGCCGCGTTTTCCACCGCATGGATCAGGGCGGCGACCCGCGCCCCCTGCGGCGTGGGCGTCATCCCCATGGCCGAGGCCAGCGCACGGGCGGCGGCGGCGGATTGGCTGATGGAGCAGATCCCGCAGATGCGCGGCGTGATGGTCAGCGCGTCGCGGGGGTCGCGGCCTTCGAGCATCCGTTCGAAACCGCGATAGAGGGGGGCGTTGACGCGGGCAGCGCGGACCTGCCCTTCGGCGATGTCCAGCGTCACTTCCAGATCGCCTTCGACGCGGTTGAAGGGGCCGACGACGAGGCGTGTCACTTGGGTTTCCGCAGGGTTGGCGGGACGCGCACGCGGTCCGAGACGGCATTGATGCCGATGCGGTCGGGCGTCGCCGCCTTTGACAGCGAGGCGAGCGCCATGAACCATGCCTTCGGCATGTCGGTGGGCAGGCCGACGGGGATGCCCGCGACCTTGGGCGTTTCGGTGAAGGGGTGGCGCGGTTCCTCGAATTCGGGGGCGGTGCAGTTGATGCAGGGAAAGCCGCCGCGCGTGCAGGAGCCTTCGCCGTTCCAGGGGCGGATGTTGCAGTCGCCCACCGCCTGCGTCCCGACGCAGCCCAGGTTTTCCATCATGCAGCCGAGGTCGGACAGTTGCCTTGCGCTGGCCTTGTATTCGTAGAATTCGTTTTTCGGGCAGCCATGGTGGACAAGGTGGTCGGCATAGAAGCGGGGGCGGCGGTACCCGTCCAGATCGCCCGCGCCGATCGCGCCCGCCGACAGCAGGAGCAGCGTTTCCGTCACCCAGCCCGGATGGGTCGGACAGCCGGCCACATTGATGACCGGCAGACCGGAGCGGGAGCGCCAGTCCGGCGGCAGCAGACCGCCGGGATGGGCGCCTTCGTATTGCAGGCCGACCGCATCGGAGGGGTTGCCGCCCGCAGCCGTGACCCCGCCGAAGGCCGCGCAGGACCCGACGGCCACGACATGCGTGGCGCGGGCGGCGATGTCGCGCACCCAGTCCATCAGCGGCCGTCCCGTGCCGGACAGCATCTGGAAGCGCCCCGTCCCGTTCGGCCCCCGCGCGATGGCCCCTTCGACGCAGAGGATATCCACCGGTTCCTGCCCGTCTGCCACCGCTTGCAGGAGCGCACGCGCCTCTTCGCCGCTTTGCAGGGACAGGGCGGGGTGCCAGAGGAAGCGGATCCCCGCATCCGACAGCAGGTCGATGGCCCCGGGATTTTCGGCGCAGAGCAGCGACATCGTACAGCCGCCACATCCCGCCGCCTGCAGCCAGATCACGCGGGTCATGGCGTCTCTCCTGACGGAAGTTCGAGTCGGAAGCAGCCGCCCGGCGCATCGTCGCAGAGGATGAGCCTGCCGCCATGTTCCTCGGCGATCTTGTGGCTGATCGACAGGCCGAGTCCGGTGCCGCGCCCCACGGGTTTCGTCGTGAAGAAGGGATCGAAGATGGAGGCGGCAACGTCGGCGGGCACGCCCGGACCGTTGTCCTGCACGGTCAGGGAGGCCACGCCGCCCCCGGCAGCATGGGTGATGACGATCTCGCCATCGGCGCGGCCTTCCAGCGCGTCCACCGCGTTCTGCACGAGGTTCATCACGATCTGCTGGACATGGCCGGGCCGCCCGAAGGCAGGGACCGAAAGCGCACCGGCATAGCGCAGGCTGACCGGCGTCTTCATGCCGCGCAGCACCCAGGTCGCGGCGACGCGGCTGGTTTCGACAAGGTCGAATCCCACCTTTTCGCCCGACCCTTCCGAGGACAGGCGACGCAGATCCTCGACGATGTCGCGGACCCGTTCGGCGCCGTCCCGCGCCCCGTCGATGGCGGCGCGGAGGTTCGCCACCTCGCGGTCGAGGCGGAGATTGGCGCGGAGGTCCACCAGTTCATCCCGCGACGCGCCGTCCTGCACGCGGGCGAAATACTGTTCGAACTTCGCCGCATAGCGTTCGAGCGCATGGGCATTGGCATAAACGAAGCTGATCGGGTTGTTCAGCTCGTGCGCGACACCGGCCAGCAGGCGACCGAGCGATGCCAGCTTTTCGTTGCGGACGAGTTGCGCCTGCGCGGATTTGAGGGCGTCATGACCGGCGCTGAGTTCGGCATAGGCCTTGCGCAATTCGCCCAGCGGGCGGCCCGTCAGGACGAAACCCGCCGCCCGACCCCGGTCATCGAGGCGGGGGCGATGGACAGGTCGATGGGTTCGGACCGCCGGGCGTCACCGAGACCCAGTTCCGATCGTGACCGGACGGCGCGAGGCACGCGCCTCGGCCAGCGCCCTGTCCAGCGCGGGCCCATCCGCGGGATCGACGAGCTCGGACAGCGGGGAACCCACCAGCAGCTCGGGCGGACGCCCCGCCAGATCGGCCAGCGAACGGCTGAGCTGCTCCACCTCGCCGGTGCGGGTGACGACGATCAGCACATCCGACACGGACGAGAGGATGGAGGTGAGGAAATGCCGCATCGACTGGAGTTCGGCATTCTGGCGTTCCAGCCGCTCCTGGTAATCGACAAGATCGGCATAGGTGCGGTCCACGGCCGAGAGCACGTCAAGCCAGGCGTCATCGGAGAAGGACGGCGGTTTGGGTAACTGTCCTGATCCGAGGAATGAGGCCACGGTGTCCCCCTTTCTTGCGCCCTCACGATAGCGGGGCAGGGGCGGCAGGGGAAGCGGGACGGAAGGGCTGGCAGGGGTCGGGACCTGAAACACAAAGGCCACCGCGAACGGTAGCCTTTGTATA
>AYNO01000012.1 GCA_000500915.1 Rhodobacter sp. CACIA14H1 | reverse complement strand
GATAGGCGTCGAAGGCCGCCCCGTCCTCGAAGGCCTCCCGATACACATCCCACCGCCGCGCCTCGACCAGACGGTCCAGCACCTCCACCGGCAACCCCGCCTCGCGCAGCAGCGCGGCCAGCGGCCCCGCCACCTCATGCGCCCGCGCAGGCCGCCCCGCCGCCGCTTCGGCCACCACATCGCGCCACCACTGCAGCCGCATCTCGGCGATCATCGGCTCCTTCGTCACCCAGGGCGCCCGCGCCACCTCGAGGTTGAAGGCATAAAGTACGAAGAGCCGCCCCCGCGCCGCCACCGGCGCCGCCATCACGGCGGCGAAACGGTCCGGGTCCCCCCGCTCCACCAGCGCGGCGCAGGCGTCGATGCTCATGCCCCCACCGGCTCCCCGACATCGCGGATCAGCTTCCAGTTGATCGCATCCAGCAGCGCCTCGAAACTCGCATCCACGATGTTCGCGCTGACCCCGACCGTGGACCACCTGCGGCCTTGCGAATCCTCGCTGTCGATGATGACCCGCGTGACCGCCTCGGTCCCCCCTTGCGTGATGCGCACCTTGAAATCGACCAGCTTCATGTCGTCGATCACCGCCTGATAGGGCCCCAGATCCTTCCCCAAGGCCTTGGCCAGCGCATTCACCGGCCCCCGGTCCGTCCCCGTCTCGTCCATCGACTCGGACACCGACAGCATCTTCGCCTCGCCGATCTTCACGACGACCACGGCCTCCGACAGGCTGACCATCCGGTTGTACTTGTTCTTCCGCCGCTCCACGGTGACGCGATAGCGCTTCACCTCGAAGAACTCGGGCAGCAACCCAAGCTCCGCCCGCGCCACCAGCTCGAAACTCGCCTGCGCCCCGTCATAGGCATAGCCCTGATCCTCGCGCTCCTTCACCACCTCCAGAATCCGGCCCAGCCGCGCATCCTTCGGGTCCACCTCGATTCCCGCCGCCGCCAGTCGTGCCCGCAGGTTGGACTGCCCCGCCTGGTTGGACATCGGGATGACCCGCTCGTTCCCAACGACCGAAGGGTCCACATGTTCGTAGGTCGAAGGGTCCTTCAGGATCGCACTGGCATGAAGCCCCGCCTTATGCGCAAAGGCACTCGCCCCGACATAAGGTGCGCTCCGCAACGGCACGCGGTTCAGAATATCGTCCAGCTGGCGGCTTATCCGCACCATCCCCGCCAGCGCCTCCCGCGAAACCCCCGTCTCGAACCGCTCCGCATAGGGCGCCTTCAACAGAAGCGTCGGGATGATCGTGGTCAGGTTGGCATTCCCGCACCGCTCCCCCAACCCGTTCAAAGTGCCCTGTATCTGCCGACACCCCGCATCGACGGCCGCCAGCGAATTGGCCACCGCATTCCCCGTATCGTCATGGCAATGGATGCCCAACCGGTCGCCCGGCACGCCGGCCGCGATCACCTCGCCCACCACGCGCCCCACCTCTGCGGGCAGCGTGCCCCCGTTGGTATCGCACAGCACCACCCAGCGCGCCCCCGCCTCCAGCGCCGCCCGCAGACAGGTAAGCGCATAGGCCGGATCGGCGCGGTAGCCATCGAAGAAATGCTCCGCATCGAACAGCGCCTCGCGCTCCTTGGCCACGCAATGCGCCACGCTCGCGCGGATCGCCTCCACATTCTCCTCCAGCGTGCAGCCAAGCGCTGTCCGCACATGGAATTCATGCGTCTTGCCCACCAGACAGACCGCCGCCGTCCCCGCATCCAGCACGGCCGCCAGCACATCGTCATTCTCGGCCGACCGCCCCACCCGCTTGGTCATGCCGAAGGCGGTCATCCGCGCCCGCGTGCGCGGCGCATCGGCAAAGAATTCGCTATCGGTCGGGTTGGCCCCTGGCCAGCCGCCTTCGATGTAATCCACCCCCAGCACATCCAGCGCCGCCGCGATCTGCCGCTTCTCAGGCGTCGAGAACTGCACCCCCTGCGTCTGCTGCCCGTCGCGCAGGGTCGTGTCGAACAGGTAAAGCCGCTCCTTCACGACACCGCTCCTTCATCTCGGCCCAAATACCCCGGGGGAGTCCGCCTCTGGCGGACGGGGGCAGCGCCCCCCCAAATTCCTTCCAAGGAATTTGCAAAATTCTTCCAAGAATTTTGCCTCACACCAACCCCTCCAGTTTCGCGGCGTCGAAACCCGGGCCGGGCAGCAACTCCACCCCCGCCTTGGACATCCGCACTTCCACCCCCGCCGCCACCAGCGCCGCCTTCATCGCATCGACCGGTGCGAAATCCTTGGCCGCCATCGCCGCCTCGCGCAGCGCGGAGAGCTTCGCCGCATAGGGCGCAAGATCGACCCCCGCCTCGGCCCAAGCCCCCATATCGTCCAAGAGCAGACCCATAAGCCCCGCCGACGCCTTCAACCCCGCCGCATCGCCGCCAGCGGCAAGCGCGTGCAGCTCGGCTATCGCCCCCGCCGTGTTCAGGTCATCCGCCAGCGCCGCCACCACCGCATCGGACGGGACCGAAGGCGCAACCCCCTTCACCATCCCCCGCCACTTCCGCAGCGTCCCCTCCGCCTGCGCGGCCTTCTCGGCGGTCCAGTCCATCGGCCGCCCGTAATGCGTCCCCAGAAAGACGAAACGGATAACCTCGCCCGGCACACCCTTCTCCAGCAGGTCGCGCACGGTGAAGAAATTGCCCAGCGACTTTGACATCTTCTTCCCTTCCACCTGCAACATCTCGTTATGCATCCAGACCCGC
Source organism: Rhodobacter sp. CACIA14H1 (assembly GCA_000500915.1). Classification (GTDB taxonomy): domain Bacteria; phylum Pseudomonadota; class Alphaproteobacteria; order Rhodobacterales; family Rhodobacteraceae; genus Paragemmobacter. The sequence goes on along the minus strand of AYNO01000012.1, from coordinate 36,834 downwards.
GCGAATTCCGCCTCGGGATGGGCGCAGCAGCTCTGCGCCACCTCGTTCTCGTGATGCGGAAACTGCAGGTCGATCCCGCCGCCATGGATGTCGAAACTCGCCCCCAGCAGCGCCAGCGACATGGCCGAGCATTCGATATGCCACCCCGGACGCCCCCGCCCCCAAGGCGACTCCCAGCCGGGAAGCGACGCGTCCGACGGTTTCCACAACACGAAATCCATCGGGTCTTCCTTGAAGGGCGCAACCTCCACCCGTGCCCCCGCGATCATGTCATCGACCGACCGCCCCGACAGCCGCCCGTACGCCGCAAAGGACCGCACGCGGAACAGCACATGCCCGTCCCGCGCATAGGCATGGCCCTTTTCGATCAGCACCTCGATCATCGCGATCATCTGCCCGACATAGGCCGTCGCCCGCGGCTCATGCGTGGGCCGCAGCGCCCCCAGCGCGTCCATGTCCTCGTGATACCAGCGGATCGTCTCTTCCGTCCGCTCCGCGATCAGCGCCTCCAGCGTGCCCGCCGCCCCCGCCTCCTTCCGCGCCAGCGCAGTGGCGTTGATCTTGTCATCCACGTCGGTGAAGTTGCGCACATAGGTGACATGATCCGCGCCATGGACATGGCGCAGCAGCCGGAACAGCGTGTCAAAGACGACGACGGGCCGCGCATTGCCCAGATGGGCGCGGTCATAGACCGTCGGCCCGCAGACATAGATGCGCACATTGTCCGGATCGATGGGGACAAAGACCTCCTTCATCCGCGTCCGCGCATTGTGCAGCCGTATCGTCACCATGTCCCGACCCCGTCCCCGATCCACAAAGGCAAGCCGAAGGCATCGCAGCCCGCAAGCGCCGTCCCGGCGCGGGGTCTATCAACTTCGTCCTTCCTTGGAAACGACAAGAAGCCCCGCGCGACCGATGGTCAGCGCGTAATGCAGCGGAAGCAGAGGATGCCCGTCCTTGTCATGTCCCCCTGCTACACCCGATCCTCCCGCCTGTGAAGCCCGCCTGTGAAGCCCCTTCACAACGATTCGGACCTTGCCGGTCCGTGAAGAAACAGCCCGCTGCGTATGTACAGTTTGCGGCACAGAACACGGCACAGGTTCCGGTACAGCCGTTTCCGCCCAACCCCCTGATTTCCCGCATGGAACCGCAGGCCCGAAACGCAAAAGGGCGGCCCCGTCCCCGGACCCGCCCCCGCGTTGCATTTTTCCCTCTCGGCCGGGAAAATCAGAACTTGAACCCGACCCGCGCGTTCAGCGTCGTCGCGTCCAGATCGCCGGTGCCCGCAAAGTTGTCAAAGCGGTGCTCCATCAGCTCGGCGCCGACCGTCATGCGGTCCGACACGGCGTAATCCACGCCCAGACCGGCACCCCAGCCGTTGTCGCTCAGCTCTGCGCCGGCGATCGTGGCATCGGCCCGCACGGCGGCCACGGTCCCGTAAAGCAGCGCATTGCCCATGTCGAAGCCGCCGATCAGCTTCAGCCGCGCGATGTTGTCAAGGGAATCACCCCCGCCCAGATCGACATCGGCCCAGTCGTAATTGGCTTCGACACCCGCCACGAACTGCCCGAAATCCATCCGGTAGCCGCCCAGGATACCGGCGGTCATGTCATCGCCCCCGATCGCCGACAGGATGCCATCCCCGCCCACATCGGCAAAGCCGAGCTGCCCACCGGCATAAAGCCCCGACCAGTCCCCGTTCGGCGCCACCGCCACAGGCGCGGCGGCCGGGGCGATCATGGGTTCCTCGATCGCCGTGACGGGCCCGCCCGCCAAGGCAGGAAGGGCAGCGAATGCCGCCACGGACGAAGCCGCGGCAAAGGCCGTGATGCGTTTCATGTCTGTCTCCTGTTCAAGGTTCCGGCGGCCGCTCTGGTACCGGCGACCGTCCAACGCGCCAGACCTGCGCCCCGTCCCCCGCCCCCGCAACCCCTCCTGACAGGGCAGTGAACGGCCGTGAACACAACCGGCGGTTATCCGCAGACGCTTGCACGGCGTCTGGGCCGGTTTCAGCCTGTCCCCGCGCAAAGACACAATTTTCCGGAACCCCGGCGATCCGCCCGCGTTATGCGCGTTCAGCCAGCAGCAGCCATTCCTCTTCGGCCGCCGCCAGCGCGACCTGCCGTTCCGCCATCGCCTCGGACGCCTTGCGGAACTTCACGGGCTCCCGCGTGAAAAGCTCCGGATCGGACAGGAACTCGCCCAGCTTCGCAAGCTCGGCCTCCAGCCGCTCGATGATCCCGGGCAGCGCCTCCAGCCGCTTCCGCTCGGCAAAGCTCAATCCCTCGGCCTTTGCCGCAGGCTTTGCCTTCACCGTTTCGCGCGGGCCCTCGGCACGCGCGGCCTTCCCCGGCGCGGCCTCGACCTTCGGACGCTGCGCCGCGTAATCCGACCATCCGCCTGGATAGACCGTCGCCCTGCCGTCGCCTTCCATCGCCACCGTCGCGGTCGCCACACGGTCGATGAAATCGCGGTCGTGGCTGACCAGCAGCACCGTGCCGTCATATTCGCCAAGGATGTCCTGCAGCAGGTCCAGCGTTTCCACGTCCAGATCGTTGGTCGGTTCGTCCAGAATCAACAGGTTGGACGGTTTCGCCATCAGCTTGGCCAGCAGCAGCCGCGCCTTTTCCCCGCCCGACAGGCTTTTCACCGGCGCCCGCGCCTGCCGTTCGTCGAACAGGAAATCCTTCAGATAGGCCACCACATGCCGCGGCGCCCCCCGCACCATCACCTGATCGGAACTGCCCGACACCCGCATGTCGGCATCCCCCGTCAGGTTTTCCCAAAGGCTCGCCTCGCCATCCAGCTGCGCCCGCGTCTGGTCGAAGACCGCAATCTCCAGATTGGTGCCCAGCGTCACCGTCCCCGCATCCGGCGCCACCTCGCCCACCAGCATCTTCAGAAGCGTGGTCTTGCCCACCCCGTTCGGCCCGACGAAGGCCACCCTGTCCCCGCGCAGGACGCGCAGGTCGAAGCCGCGCACGATGCGTTGGTCGCCAAAGGATTTCTCCAGCCCCTTCGCCTCGATCACCCGCTTGCCCGACGTGGTGCCGCTGTCCAGTTCCAGCGCCGCCGTCCCCTGCCGCCGGATCATCGCAGACCGCTCCGCCCGCAGCGCCTGCAAGGCCCGCACGCGCCCCATGTTCCGCTTGCGCCTCGCGCTGATCCCCTCGACCGCCCATTTCGCCTCGGACTTGATCTTGCGCTCCAGCTTGTGCCGAGCCTCGTCCTCCTCGGCCCAGACGGTTTCGCGCCACTCCTCGAACCCGTCGAAACCCTGTTCGCGCCGCCGCACCTCGCCTCGGTCGATCCACAGCGTGGCGCGGGTCAAGGACCGCAGGAAGGCGCGGTCATGGCTGATCAGGACAAAGGCCACTCGCGTCTCGGACAACTGCGCCTCAAGCCACTCGATCGCCTGGATGTCCAGATGGTTCGTCGGTTCGTCCAGCAGCATCAGTTCCGGCGCCTCGGCCAGCAGCTTGGCCAGCGCCGCCCGCCGCCGCTCCCCGCCCGAGGCGGTGGCGACCGGCGTCTCCGCACGGAACTTCAACCCTTCGGCAACCATTTCGATGCGATACCGGTCCGTCTCGTGCAAGGCGCTGGCGGCGTAATCGCCCAGCGTCGCAAAACCGGAAAGGTCAGGGTCCTGCTCCATGTAACCGACAGTCACGCCCGGCGGCACGACACGGTCGCCCTGATCCGGCTCCACCAGACCGGCCATGACCTTCATCAGCGTCGATTTCCCCGACCCGTTCCGCCCCACAAGGGCCACACGGTCCCCCGGCTGGACGACAAGGTCCAATCCGTCAAAGACGGGATTGCCGCCGAAGGTCAGGGAAATGCCGGAAAGCTGGAGAAGGGGTGCGCGTGCCATGCGCCAGCAGGTATGCGGGCGCAACCGCGCCGTCAACGTCCCTCAGGCGGCATCCATCCGCAACAGACGCGCACGGGCGGGCGGAACCTTGGCAATCTCGACCGCCGTAAAGACATGCAGCGTTCCAAGGTCACGGTCGATCACGGCATGGTCCCCCACCCATCCCCCCATCGCCAGATAGGTGCGCAGCAGCGGGGGCAACTGCACCAGACCCTTCCGCATGTCGCCGACAATTCCAGCTAATACTATGTTTTCATTTGCTTTTCTACCCGGCAAGAAGGGCTGCGGTCCCAAATGCCGCGCCGCCAGCAGCGAAAGCCCCTCTGCATAGGGCGACGCATCCGTTCCCGCAAAGGACGAACAGCCGAACAGCACCGCCACCCCCTCCGCATCCACCACCCGCGTCAGCGCGGCCCAGGCCAGCCGCAGCACATCGGCATCCGGACATTCGGGCGCGATGCAGAACCGCCCGATTTCCAGTTTCGGCCCGGACAGGGCGGACAGGCCGGAAAGATCATAGAAATCAGCCGCATAGGCCCCTGCCAGCGAAGCCGCGAAGATGCGGTAACGGCAGGTCGCAACGGGCGGCCCGCCCTCGACCGGCTCCACCAGCAGATGCCGGCACAAGGCATCATGCCGGTCGGCATCCATCCCCTCGCCCGGCCCGGCCCGGAAACACCGGAAACGCAAACGCTGCGCCGCACGCAGGTCGTCATCGGTCCTTGCCAGACGGGCGCGATAGCGGCCCTTGCAGAACTCCAGCACGGTCAAAGGCTCCTTGCCGCTTGGCCAAAGGGCGGCTGCAGCCTAGATATGCGGCAGGGACGGAAGGGCACGCAACCCCTTCCTCCGGCAGGCAAGGAAGGGACCGGCAGATGGACAAGGTGGTGAAATCCGACGCGGAATGGCGGGCGCAACTCTCGGACCTCGCCTACAAGGTGACGCGCAAGCACGCGACCGAACGCGCCTTCACCCATGACGACTTCCCCAAATCCGCAGGGACCTTCCGCTGCGTCTGCTGCGACGCCCCGCTCTTCGATGCGGGCACCAAGTTTGACAGCGGCACGGGCTGGCCCTCTTTCTGGCAACCGATCGACCCCGAAATGGTCGGCGAACAGGAAGACCGCACCCTCTGGATGCGCCGGACCGAGGTTCATTGCAACCGCTGCGATGCCCATCTGGGCCACGTCTTTCCCGACGGTCCGGCCCCGACCGGCCTGCGCTACTGCATCAACGGCGTCGCCCTGACCTTCCAGCCCGAAGACTGATCCGCGCCGCGCCGCCGCCCTCAGTCGCCGGTGATCGCCGCCGGCGACAGGCGGCCAAAGCTGCCCAGAAGCTGGCGGATGATCCCCATCCCCTTCACGTTCGTCTCGGTCACGCGACGCGACAGCGGCACGACGCGGCCCTGCTCCAGACCGAATCGTTCGATGTTCTGCACGGTTCCACCTTCCGAGAAGGTGATCGCCAGCACCTGACGGTCGATCTCGCGCGGCTCGAACGCCCCGCGATAGGCCCAACGGCTTTGCACATAGAACCAGCCGGTATCGTTCAGCAGACCGGCAGCCGTGGGACGCCCGATCTTCTCGGTCAGCGTCTCGCGCGTGTCCTTGCCGACTTCGACCAGCGCCAGCTCGTCATCGGTCGGGACATAGCCGTGGTTGCGGTAGATCGTGGAACAGGCCGCCACGACGAACAGCAGGACCCCTGCCATCCCCATGCGCAGGGCGCGGCCCATGGCTGCGCGGGTTGCACCTTTGCCGTTGTAACCCATTGCGTTTCCCACCTGCCTCCACCGCAACCGGACGGGGCGAACCGTTCCGCTTGCCTTGTCATGTGCCGGCACTGCGCGTATTGCGATAGCGGCAGGCCGCGTGCGCCTCTTGTGCCTTGGCTTACAGAAGGTCAGGCCGCTGTTCAAGAATGGAACGGCGCACAGGGGGGCGGAGTTGGCCGGAACGCGGCAGGACGACCACCGTATTCAGGGCAGGAAGCATGACAGAACCCGACCGCCATGATCCCGCGACGCGGAGTTTCCGCAGCGCCACCCTCTCCTCGCGCAAACCCACGCGCTTCGACCTGCGCCTCTCCGGCGCGGAACGGCAGGCGCTGGCGGCCGAACTCGGCCTCCTCGACCTGCCCGCCTTCCGCATGAAGGGCGAGATCCGCCCCGTCGGGCGCAACGATTTCGAACTTCTCGCGCAGATGGAGGCCGATGTGGTGCAGCCCTGCTCCATCACGCTCGCGCCCGTGCCGGCCACCCTGTCCGATCCCGTGCGCCGCCTCTACATCGCCGACTGGCAGGACCCCGAAGGCGACGAGGTCGAGATGCCCGAGGATGACAGCCAGGACCCCCTCCCCGAGGTGATCGACCTGCTGGACATCGCCCGCGAGGCACTTGCCCTGGCCCTCCCCCTCTATCCCCGCGCCGAGGGCGTGGAACTCGGAGAAGCCGTCTTCGCAGCCCCCGGAACGGCGCCCCTGCGCGACGAGGATCTGAAACCCTTCGCCGGTCTTGCCGCCCTGAAGGCCAAGCTTGAACCCGGTTCCGGCGAGGGTTGAGACCGCGCCGGATAAAGGCGGCGGACAGGCAAGAAAGGGGCTTGCGCCCGCAGGAAATCCCGCTATTTTCCGCGCCTCGTTCGACGGCTGCTGACCGCCCCTTCCGGTATCGGGCAAGTAGCTGATCGCAAAGGAAAAACAGGGGCCTGTCCCCACTACCCCGAGGTTGAGACATGGCTGTCCCTCAGAACCGAGTCACCCGTTCGCGCCGCAACATGCGCCGCGCCCATGATGCCCTCGTGGCGGGTAACCCGCAGGAATGCTCGAACTGCGGCGAGCTGAAGCGTCCGCACCACGTCTGCCCGTCCTGCGGCCATTACGACGCCCGCGAAGTCGTGGCGACCGCCAAGGAAGTCGATCTGGACGAGGACGCGGCGTAAGCCGCTTCGTCCGACGCTCCGCCCGATGGCCAACGGATCTGAAGCTCCGGCGACCTTGGGTGCAGGCAGCATCGTCATTTCGGTTGACGCCATGGGCGGCGACCGGGGGCCGGCAGCGATCGTTGCCGGCCTTGCCCTGTCTGCGGCCGAAACGCCTGACGCGCATTACATCCTCCACGGCAACAGCGCCGAACTTGGCCCGATGCTGGGCCGCGAGCCGTCGCTTGCGGGCCGCGTGACCCTCCGCCATGCGGACCGCGTCGTCACGATGCACGACAAGCCCAGCCACGTGATGCGGCATGGCGAGGGCACCTCGATGTGGTCCTGCATCGAAAGCGTCAAACAGGGCGAGGCGACGGTGGCCGTGTCCTGCGGCAATACCGGCGCCCTCATGGCCGTGTCGGTCATCCGCCTGCGCCGCCTGCCCGGCATCAACCGGCCTGCCATCGCCAGCCTCTGGCCCTCGCGCAATCCTGTCGGCTTCAACGTCATGCTCGACATGGGCGCCGACGTGAAGGCCGAAGCCGACGACCTTCTGCAATTTGCGATGATGGGCGCGTCCTATGCCCGCAACGGCCTGAAACTGACCCGCCCCCGCGTCGGCCTGCTGAATGTCGGGACCGAAGAACACAAGGGCCGCGCCGAACTCAAAGAGGCGCATGACCGCCTCGCCCGGGCGTCTGATACGGGCGGCTATGAATATGTGGGCTTCGTCGAAGGCAGCGACATCCCGTCCGACAGGGTCGATGTGATCGTGACGGACGGCTTCACCGGCAACGTCGCCCTGAAGACTGGCGAAGGCACGGCCAAGCTGATTTCCGATTTCCTGAAAGAGGAATTCAACGCGACGCCCTTCTCGCGTCTTGCGGCGATCTTCGCACTGGGCACGCTGCGCCGGCTGCAAAAGCGTATGGACCCGCGCCGGGCGAATGGCGGGGTCTTCCTCGGTCTGAACGGGACGGTCGTGAAATCCCACGGCTCTGCCGATGCGACGGGTGTGGCGGCCGCGCTGCGCCTTGCCCACCAGCTTGCCGCGGCCGGGTTCCAGGACAGGCTTGCGGCACGGGTTGCGTCCGCCGTGCGGGCGGGGCAGGATGATGCCGCAAGTGCAACCCCGTCCGATACGGGGACGGGAGGCGGGACGACAGAATGACGATACGCGCCGTCGTAAAGGGCGTCGGGCATTATCTGCCCGAAAGGGTTGTCCCGAATGCCGACCTCGAATCCCTCGTGGAAACCACGGATGAGTGGATCCGCACACGCTCCGGGATCGAGCGCCGCCACTTTGCCGCCGAAGGACAGACAACCTCGGACCTTGCGATCCGGGCGGCCCGCGCGGCACTGGACGATGCGGGGCTAAAGCCCGACGACATCGACGCAATCGTTCTGGCCACGTCAACGGCAGACCTGACCTTCCCGTCCGCAGCCACCATGGTGCAGGCGGGGCTGGGCATGACGCGCGGTTTCGCCTTCGATCTGCAGGCCGTCTGCGCCGGTTTCGTCTATGCGCTGACCAATGCGAATGCCCTGATCATCTCGGGTCAGGCAAAGCGGGTGCTTGTCATCGGGGCGGAAACCTTCTCAAGACTGATGGATTGGAACGACCGTTCGACCTGTGTCCTGTTCGGCGACGGCGCAGGCGCCCTGGTGCTCGAGGCGGGCGAAGGCGACGGCACGGCTTCTGATCGCGGCATCCTGTCCACGGATCTGCATTCGGACGGGCGCCACCGGGACATCCTCTATGTCGATGGCGGCGTATCGACCGGCACCACCGGCCATCTGCGGATGCAGGGCAAGGAAGTCTTCCGCCATGCCGTTGAAAAACTTGCAGAAACCGCGCACGCCGCACTGGACAAGATCGGCCTGACCGGCGGCGATGTGGACTGGATCGTTCCCCATCAGGCGAATATCCGCATCATCGAGGCCACCGCTAAGCGGATGCAGGTGCCCATGGACCGCGTGGTCGTCACGGTTCAGGATCACGGAAACACCTCTGCCGCGTCCATCCCGCTGGCCCTTTCGGTCGGCAGGGAACGGGGCCAGATCAAGCAAGGCGACCTTGTCGTGACCGAGGCGATCGGTGGCGGTCTGGCCTGGGGATCGGTCGTCCTGCGCTGGTAGGCAGCGCACCGCCTCAAGGCTGCGCTTCAAGCCATTGATATTGACTCGTAAATCCAAACCTCGCACTGTCGGTTAAACATCCGGGGGGATAGGAATGAGCGAGAACACGCTGACACGCATGGACCTGTCGGAAGCCGTCTTCCGCGAGGTCGGACTTTCCCGCAATGAAAGCGCGACGCTGGTGGAAAGCGTGCTGCAGCACATGTCCGACGCGCTCGCCTCGGGCGAGACGGTCAAGATTTCCTCTTTCGGCACCTTTTCCGTCCGCGAGAAGTCCGCACGGGTCGGTCGCAACCCCAAAACCGGCGACGAGGTGCCGATCAGCCCGCGCCGCGTCCTGACCTTCCGTCCGTCGCATCTGATGAAGGACCGGGTCGCCACAGGGTCCCGCAAGTAAGGAGGGCGCTCGCCGATGGAGAAGTCGCCGGAGGCGTTCCGCACCATCAGCGAAGTCGCCGATTTCCTTGAAACGCCCGCGCATGTCCTGCGTTTCTGGGAAAGCCGCTTTCCGCAGATCCGCCCGGTCAAGCGTGCCGGAGGCCGCAGGTATTACCGGCCGGGCGATGTGGCCCTGCTTTCAGGCATAAAGCGCCTGTTGCATGACGAGGGCATGACGATCCGTGGCGTGCAGAAGATCCTCCGGGAACAGGGGATCCGCTACGTTGCCGGCCTTTCCCCCGCAGGCAGCGAAGCCCCGTCGGATGAACCCGATATCGAAGCGGTACTGGCTGCCGAATTCGGCACCGCCACCGCCGAGGAACCGGACGAGCCTTCCACCGCGCAGACGGCGCAGATCATTTCCCTGGAGCGTGCCCTTGCTCGGCAGGAACAGCCGGGGCCGGATCCGGCCGCCGCCACCTGGCCCGAGGCGGAAGGAGACGATCCCCCTGCCCTGACGCCGAACTGGCCTCAGGACCCCGAACACACCGCCGAAGCACCGTTTACGGAAGCCGAGCCGGACGAATCGGAGGCAGAGGTTGCAGCCTATCCCGACGCTGCGGAGAATCTCGAACCGGATCAGACTGTTGCCGACCACCCGGAGGCGCAGCCTGTCCCGTCCGCCGGCGATTCGGACGGGCCGGACGCGGAAGATGACAGCTCTGCCGAAAGCGGTGATGACGCGACGGTTGCAGCCTTGATACGGCGTCTTCCACAGGGTGCCGTGACGCATCGGCAGGAGGCGCTGCGCGCCCTGCATCGCCGCGCCTATGATCTGCGGGAACGGCTGGCAGAAGCCGCGCGACGCAGGGCGCGCTGATCGTTCCGGGGATGCGCTTTCCTGCTTGCCCCTGCCCGGAATATCGGTATGTATCCCGCCTGTCGGGCCGTGGCGCAGCCTGGTTAGCGCGTCCGTCTGGGGGGCGGAAGGTCGCGAGTTCGAATCTCGCCGGCCCGACCAACACAGAAACCGCCCGCCTGCCGATTGGCAGCGCGGGCGGTTCCGTTTCAGGGTGCCGCAGGAGGTATGTCCGATGACTGCACATGGCGTGCTTCCGTCGCAGGCCCTTGGCGGAATGATCGAGGCGGGACAGATCACGGCCTCTCCTCCGGTCCTTGCGGCCCAGATCCAGCCCGCAAGCCTTGACCTGCGACTCGGGACCGTCGCCTATCGCGTCCGCGCCAGCTTTCTTGCCGGACAGGGGCGCCGGGTGGCGGACCGCCTGCGCGAATTCGAGATGCACCGCATCGACCTGACCCATGGCGCCGTGCTGGAAAAAGGATGCGTCTATGTCATCCCGCTGATGGAATCGCTGGCGCTTCCGGACGGCATCACCGCAGTAGCCAATGCCAAGAGTTCAACAGGTCGGCTGGACCTTCTGACGCGGACCATCACGGATGGCGGGACAGAATTCGACCGTATTCCCGAAGGTTACAACGGCCCGCTTTATGCCGAGGTCTGCCCCCGCAGCTTTTCGGTGCTGGTCCGCCCGGGGATGCGCCTGAACCAGATCCGTTTCCGCCATGGTCAGGCGGTGCTGGACGATGCAGCGCTTTCCCGGCTTCATGCGGAAGAACCCCTCGTGTCGGGCGAGGCCGTGATTTCGGAAGGACTCGGATTCTCGGTCGATCTTCGCCCGGTCGAGGGCGATCTTGTGGGCTATCGCGCAAAGCCGCATACGGGTGTCGTGGATCTGGACCTTATCGGCCACTATCCCGCCCGTGACTTCTGGGAGGAAGTGCGCACGACGGAAGGACGCATCATCCTTGACCCCGGTGCGTTCTATATCCTGGTAAGCCGCGAGGCCGTCACCATCCCGCCGGACTATGCCGCCGAGATGGCGCCCTATCTGGCGATGGTGGGCGAATTCCGCGTCCATTATGCCGGATTCTTCGATCCCGGTTTCGGCCATGCGGATGCCGGGGGGGCCGGGTCCCGCGGCGTTCTGGAGGTGCGCTGCCACGAGGCGCCATTCGTGCTGGAGCATGGACAGGTCGTGGGACGGCTTGTTTATGAGCGCATGGCGGAGCGCCCTGCCACCCTGTACGGGCAGGCGATCAAATCGAACTATCAGGGTCAGGGCCTGAAACTGGCCAAGCAGTTCAGGTAACTAGCGCCAGAACCTGCGACCGGCCTTCATGACCTGCTGAAGGCGCTTCTGGGTTTCGGCGGACCGGGCGTGGCCTTCGCGTTCCGCCTGGGTCATCTGGCCCTTCGGTTTGGCCGGGCCGCCCATCCGCTTTACCCCCTCTTTCATCAAAATGCCCATCGCCTGCCGCAGCAGACGCCCGCCAAGCCCCTGGATCAAGCGGTTCCAGTCCATCGTGCTACTCTCCCTACTAGTCCTCGAAAAGCTCGCTCTGGCCGGTTGCTGCCTCGTCCTCGTCGTCCGGCTTCTGCAGACTGCCCGGCAGCGGACGGTTGTCGAGAAGCCCGGCGGCGCGAAGCTCCTTCAAACCCGGCAGATCACGTGCGGATTCCAGCCCGAAATGGTCAAGGAAGTGTTCGGTGACAACGAATGTGACCGGACGGCCGGGCGTCATGCGGCGCCGGCCGAGGCGGATCCATTCCATCTCCAGCAACTGGTCTATCGTCCCGCGCGAGACGGCGACGCCGCGGATCTCTTCGATCTCTGCCCGTGTGACGGGCTGGTGATAGGCCACGATGGCCAAGGTCTCGATCGCGGCGCGCGAGAGTTTGCGTTGTTCTACGGTTTCCTTCCGCATCAGATGGCCAAGATCGGGCGCGGTGCGGAAAGCATAGGCATCGCCGACGCGGACGATATGGACCCCCCGCCCCTCGTAGCGTTTGCGAAGGTGAACCAGGGCCTCGGCGGGGTCGCAGCCATGCGGCATCCTCGCTTCGAGTTCCGGAAGGGAGACGGGTTCTGCCGCCGCGAAAAGGATGGCTTCGATCATCCGTTCCTGTTCGGCCAAGGGCGGCGCCTCGAACAGGCTGCGCTCGATCGGGTCTTGCGTTCCGGTCATGGCTCTTTCCGTCGTAGCTGGATGGGCGCGAAGGTTTCGCCCTGCCGCAGTTCGACCTGCCCCCGCTTCGCCATTTCAAGGACGGCGGCGAAATGCGCGGCGGTCGAGGAGCGTCGCCGCATCGGATTGCTGTCCCAGCCGTCGGGCAGGAAGCTTGTCAGATCGGCCCAGTCTCCGGCATAGCCGATCAGGCCGCGCATCCGGTCCAGTGCCTGTTCCATGGTGAACACGTGGTCGCGGTCCATCACGAAGGGACGGAATTCATCCTTGGTGCGGATACGGGCATAGGCGCGCATCAGGTCGATCAGGGTTGCCCCATAGGTGATCTTGCGGAGCCGCGTCACATCCTCGGGCAGACCGCGGGCAAAGAAATCCCGCCCCAACTGATCCCGCGCCATAAGCCGCGCCGCAGCCTCGCGCATCGCCTGCAGGCGTTCGAGCTGAAAGGCCAGATGGGCAGCCAGTTCCTCGGCGGTCGGGCCATCCTCGCCCGGTTCGGGCGGCAGGAGCAGACGGGATTTCAGGAAGGCCAGCCACGCAGCCATGACAAGGTAATCGGCCGCCAGTTCGATCCGCAGGGCGCGGGCGCGTTCGACGAAACCCATATACTGATCAGCCAGTTGCAGGATGGAGATGCGTCTGAGGTCCACCTTCTGCGTGCGTGACAGCGTCAACAGCAGATCGAGCGGGCCTTCATAGCCATCGACATCGACGATCAACGCCTCGGCAGAAAGCCGATCGGCGGGCGACAGGCGTTCGTCGGCGGACCAGTCTTCGTCAGACATGGGCATTTCCCTGCAGGATCGCTGCAAGGTCGGCTTCGACTGCGCCGATGTCAACCGGATCAGGCGTCCCACGCTGGGCAAGCGCGGCGGCAGCCCTTGCGCGGGTGGCGTCCGACATCAGCCCTGCGGCTGCGGCAACGGCCTGCATTTCCACCAGATCGCCCTTGCAGTGAAGGGCGATGTCGCAGCCCGCCGCGATGGACCGTGCCGTCCTTTCGCCCAGGCTGCCGGCAAGGGCCTGCATGTTCAGGTCATCGGTCATCAGCAGCCCGCCAAAGCCGATGCGGTTTCGGATCACGTCGATCATGGCCGCAGATTGGGTGGCGGGATGGTCGGGATCGAAGGCCGCGAAAACGATATGGGCCGTCATCGCCATGGGCATGTCCGCAACTGCGCGGAATGGAAGGAAATCGGTCGAGTCCAGAGTATCGGCACTGGCCCGGACCGTCGGCAGATCGTGATGCGTATCGCCGGTCGAACGGCCATGTCCCGGCATGTGCTTGACGACAGGCAGGACACCGCCCGCAAGATGCGCCGCGGCTACGGCGCGGGCGATGGCGGCGACCTGTAACGGGTCGGTGCCGTAGCAACGGTTGCGCAGGAAGGGGTGGGTATCTGCCGTGGCGAGGTCGGCACAGGGCGCACAATTCGCGTCGATCCCGACCGCGCGAAGTTCATGCGCGATGATGCGGGACCGTAGCGCCATGCCAACCACCCCCTGCGCACCGCTCGCGGCGACCTGATCTAGCGGCGGCAGCCATTCGCGCCAATGGGGGGCACGGAGACGCTGGACGCGACCGCCTTCCTGATCGACCAGAACGGGGGCGTCCCTGCCGACCGACTCACGCAAGGCCGAGGTCAGGCGAAGGACCTGCTCCGGCGTTTCGACATTGCGGGCGAAGAGGATGAAACCGAAGGGGTCGGCGTCGCGGAAAAAGGCCGACTCGTCCGCTGTCAGCACGGGACCGGAACAACCGAAGATCGTGGCGCCCGAACCGGTTGCGCCCGGACCGGTTGCGCCAGTCATCGCTGCTCGACCGGGATGCAGGAGGCGTTCTGACCGAGAAGCGTCGTGCAGAAGCCCCGCGCCTCTGTCTCGTCGGCGAAACCGTGGGCACGCAGGCGGAAGAAGGTGCGCCCCCCGCTCTCGGCGGCCTGCACCACAAGGGCCTTGCCGTCCATGAGGGGACCAAACTGGTTGGAAAGCTTTACCCATTCGGCGCGGGCCTGATCGGCCGTGTCGAAGGCGCCCAGCTGGACCAGCCGTGTTCCTGAAGGGATCAGCGCGGGATCGATCTCGGCCGCGCCGGGGGCCGGGCGGATTCCGGACCGGAAAGGGCCAGCGTGCCGGATGGCGCGGACAGAGAAGGATCACCGGCCGTCACGGGACGGGCCCGCGGGCGCACCGTGGTGGACGCTGCCGTTTCGGCGGACGCTTCTTCCACAACGATGCCGTCTTCCAGAGGTGCGGCCAGCGCCTCGGCCAAGGCCTGCGCGACGGCGTCGGGATCGGGACCGAGCGTCTCGGGCTGCATGGCGGAGGATTGGCGTGCTGCCGCCGGCATGGGCGCAGGGGAGGCCAAGGGCTGTATGGCGGGTGCAGCCAAGGCGGGTGTCACCTGTTCAGGTGCCGCGGTCAGGGCGGCGAGACCCGGCGTATCGTCCAGCGAGAGTTCGACTGGACGCGGCGCAAGGACAAGCCGGTCCGGCGGCGGCGCTGCGGTGCCGAGGGCGGCTACGGTATTGACGGCCAGGCCCTGATGATCCGCCACCTCGCCACCCGGATTTTCGGGGGCGATGCGCATCGGGCCTTCCATGGCGCGGACGACGGGAACGCCCATCACGTCCCGCACGGCGAGCTTGTAGCCCCACCAGCCCAGACCCACCACAAGGGCCACGGAACAGGCCGCCCCGGCAAGATTGACTATCCGTGACACACGCCCATGTCGCCCGGATGCCCCGGACCACGCCTGATCATAGGCGCCATCGAAATCATCGAAGTCCACGTCCGCCATGCCATGCCTCTTGCGCGATGCGATACGTGCCGCACCCGTCTTGATTGCCTGCCCGACCGGACGGGGCGCCGTTGATCAGCGCATTTCCTCGACCGGAGTGACGCCCAAGATACCAAGACCGCTGCAAATGACAACGGAAACGGACCGTGCGAGGGCGATTTTCGCCTGCGATGTGGCCGGATCGCCGTCCTGGATGAAGCGGAGCGTGGTGTCGTCGTTGCCCCGGTTCCACAGACCGTGGAATTCGGAGGCCAGTTCGTAGAGATAGAAGGCCACGCGGTGCGGTTCGTTGTTCCGCGCCGCGATTTCCACGAGGCGGGGCCATTCGGCAATCTTCTTCGCCATCGCCACCTCGGCCTCGTGCGTTAGGACCGACAGGTCGGCAGCTTCCAGCATCGCATCCGCGACATCGATGCCCGCCTCGCGCGCCTTGCGGAGGACGGAGTTGATGCGGGCATTGGCGTATTGGACGTAGAAGACGGGGTTGTCCTTGGACTGTTCCAGCACCTTGTCGAAATCGAAGTCGAGGGGGGCGTCGTTCTTGCGGGTCAGCATGACGAAGCGGGTCACATCGGCCCCCGCCTGTTCCACCACATCGCGCAGGGTGACGAAGGTCCCTGCCCGCTTGGACATCTTGAAGGGTTCGCCGTTCTTGTAGAGTTTGACGAGCTGGATCAGCTTGATGTCCAGCGGCACGCGACCGTTGGACAGGGCAGAAACGGCGGCCTTCATCCGTTTGACGTAACCGCCGTGGTCGGCGCCGAAGATGTCGATGAGCTGGTCGAAGCCGCGCTTCACCTTGTTGTAGTGATAGGCGATATCGGGGGCGAAATAGGTCCATGACCCGTCCGACTTCTGCACCGGACGGTCCACGTCATCGCCATGCGCGGTGGAGCGGAAGAGAGTCTGGACGCGGGGTTCCCAATCTTCGGGTTCCTTGCCCTTGGGCGGTTCCAGCGTGCCTTCGTAGATCAGGCCCATATCCCGCAGGGTGGAAATCGCCGCTTCGATCTCGCCCGTGCCATAGAGGGCCTTTTCGGAGGAATACACATCCATTTCGACCCCCAAGACTTTGAGATCGTTACGGATTTCCGCCATCATCATGTCGGTGGCAAAGTCACGGACATCCTTCAGCCAGACGGATTCAGGCTGGTCCAGCAGGCTGTCGCCATATTTGGCCTTCAACGCCTCGCCCACCGGGATGAGGTAGTCGCCGGGATAGAGGCCTTCGGCGATGGCCGGTTCCAGACCGTTCGCCTCGCGGTAGCGTTCATAGGCGCTGCGGGCAAGGACATCGACCTGTGCGCCGCCGTCGTTGATGTAATATTCCCGCGTCACGTCCCAGCCGGCAAAGGCCAGAAGGCGGGCGAGCGCGTCACCGAAGACCGCGCCGCGCGTGTGGCCGACATGCATCGGGCCGGTGGGGTTTGCCGAGACGAATTCGACATTGACCTTCAGCCCCTGCCCCAGCGTGGAGCGCCCGTAATCCGTGCCCTGCGCCAGTGTCGCCCGCACCAGCCCGTGCCAGATCGCCGGATCGAGCCGCAGGTTGAGGAAACCGGGCCCCGCCACATCCGCCCCCGCGATGCGCGGGTCGGACATCAGGCGGGCGGCCAGCGCCTCGGCGATGGCGCGGGGTTGCATGGCGGCGGGTTTGGCCAGCACCATGGCGGCATTGGTCGCCATGTCGCCATGCAACGCGTCGCGCGGCGGTTCCACCGCGACGGCGGAAAGGTCGAGCCCCTGCGGAAGCACGCCTTCGGCGGCAAGGGCGTTCAGGGAAGCGATGACGAGGTCCCGGATGTCCGAGAAGAGGTTCATTTGATCAAGTTCCTGTCTGATTGCCTCCGGCAATGCCAGAGGCGGTGTGACAGGTCAAGGACGGCGCGTCAGGACGGGCTGTCGGGCTGCGTGCTTGCAGGTTTTTCGGGCCTTTGGGACGGCCGTTCGCGCAGGTGATGCGCCTCGCGCGCGCCGAAATGGCCGGCGAGGATGGCGGCGACGAGCCACCAGAGTTCATCAGGCATCCGGCGCAGGCTGTCCATGGCGCGGTCGAAGGCGGCGGGATCGATCAGGGCCAGTGCGAAAAGCGCCAGCGTCCCGAAGACAAGGACGGGACGCGGCAGGCGGTTCGTCGCGTCGATGAGGCGGTCGTAGCGGCCTTTCGCGGCGGTCTGACTGCGGGGTGACGACAGCGCGGAGACTGCGGCGACGAGGCGGGCGAGGATGGGTTTCACGGGGCGCTCCTTTGGCTTTGGCCGGAAGCGTCCCGCAGAAAGGTTAATGGCTGCGATGGGCAGCGTGCGGTCAGCTGTCCGGCTGCGCCTTGGGGTCAACATAGACCCCCTGTTCCTTCAGCGCGTCCACGACTTCCTTGGGCATGTAGGTTTCGTCATGTTTCGCAAGGATTTCCGTGGCCTCGAAGGTGCCGTCCACCATGCTGCCGGTGCCCACCATCCCCTGCCCCTCGGCAAAGAGGTCGGGCAGGACGCCGGTATAGGCCACGGGAACGGACTGGTTCATGTCGGTCACGCGGAAGGTGATGGTTTCACCCTGGCCCCGGATGATGGAGCCTTCCTCGACCAGACCGCCGATGCGGAAGACTTCCCCCTCGGACGGGGGTTGTTCGACGACCTGCGTGGGAGAACGGAAGAAGTTGATCCCGTCGCGCATCGCGTAGCCGACAAGGCCGGTCGCGCCCAGCAAGGCCACCGCCGCAAGGACGATGATCTGGATACGGCGTTGTTTCTTAAGCCCTTTCAGACCTGCCATGATCCCTCCTACGGGAAGACGGGGGCGAGCATCAGCCCTTGGGTTTCGGGCAGGCCCAGCATGAGGTTGGCGTTCTGGATCGCCTGACCGGAAGAGCCCTTGGTCAGGTTGTCCAGCACGGCGATGACCACCGCCCGTCCGGGGATGCGGTCGCCGGTCACGCCGATATGGCAGAAGTTGGACCCCGCGATATCGCGTGTCGAGGGGAGTGCGCCAAAGGGTAGCACTTTCAGGAAAGGTTCGGTTTCATAGGCGGTTGCGAGGGTTTCGTGCACCAGTTTCGGGTCGCCCTTCACATAGACCGTCGCAAGGATGCCCCGGTTCATCGGCAAGAGGTGCGGGGTGAATTGCACATGCACGGGGCGGCCCGCTATCGCACTGAATTCCTGATCGAATTCGCCAAGGTGACGGTGTTTGCCACCGGCGGAATAGCTGTGGGTGCCGCCCGCCAGTTCGGCGTGCAGCAGGTTTTCCTTCAGGCTCCGCCCTGCCCCGCTGACGCCGGCCTTGAGGTCGATCAGGATGTCGTCAAGGTCGATGCAACCCTTTGAAATCAGGGGACGAAGCGCGTACTGCCCCGTCGCCGCGTTGCAGCCGGTTCCGGCGACGAGGCGGCCTTTGGTGATTTCGGGGCGGTAGAATTCGGTCAGGCCATAGACCGCTTCCTTCTGCAGGTCGGTCGCCGTGTGGGGCTGGCCGTACCATTTCGCGTATTCGGCCGGATCGCGCAGGCGGAAATCGGCGGAAAGGTCCACGATCCTGAGGGTGCGCGGGAGGGCGGACACAACCTGTTGGGTCGTGGCGTGCGGTAGGGCGCAGAAGCACAGGTCGATGCCGGAGAAGTCGATCTCGTCGATCTTCTGCAGGCGCGGCAGGGTCAGGTGGCGCAGGAAGGGGAAGACGTCGGCCATGTCCATCCCGGCCTTGCGGTCGGCGGAAAGGGCTGCGATTTCAAGGCCTTCGTGGGTGGCGATCAGGCGCACGAGTTCGGCGCCGGTATAGCCGGATGCCCCGAGGATGGCGACTTTCTTGGTCATGGCGACCCCCTTTTCCAGATGCCGCGTTGATGGGGCAGGCGGGGGCGGAGGGCAAGGGTTTTTTGGTCAAACGGCTGTGCAGAGGGCTGTGCCGCAGAGTGTACCGCAAACTGTCAGCACGCAGCGGGCGGTCCGGCAGGATTCCGGTAACGCTGACGCGGGGCGATCGGTCCAGTTCTTTCGGCGGATAGGGCCAGTTTTCCCCCGCCGGTCAGAGACCGAGCGCACGGCGCAGGTCGGCGTTGATGCGGCCCTGCCAGCCCGGCCCGGTGACGCGGTAGGCGGCGAGGATGTCGGGGTCCAGGCGGAGGGTGGTGGAGACCTTGGTCACGGTCGCCCTGGGGCGGCCACGGGTGACCTTCGCTTTGGCGAAGCGTTCGACCCAGTCGGGGGTGGAGAGGTCGGGGAGGTCGTCATCGGGCATGGATGCGGGGTCGTCATCCGTCACTGGTGCGGAGTGCGGCGGCGTATCGGGCGATTTCGCGGTCATTTGCCTTCCTCATGCGGATTACGCGGCAGGTATCGCCGCGCGGGGTCCATGCGACGATCATCAGGCACTGCCGCAGGAAACCGACGATGTGGAAGCGCGGTTCGCCATAGTCGAACCTGCATCCTCGACCGTCATGCAGGGGCTTGAAAAGACCTCTGCCGCATCGGCCATGTCTATCCCGCGCCGCGCCAGAGTTTCCTCGCGCTTGGCCGGATCATACTCTATCTGAATTTGCGTCACTACAATAAATGGCCGGTCCAGCCAGATTGCAGCGCGGATGGTTAAGGGGAGGTTAGCCGATCCGCGGAGACACGACCCGTGTCGGCAAGGAAACTGCGCGACTCCGGCAGGTTTGGTCCGCGCCTTCAGGCCGCCACGAACTCGATCCGCCGCCGCAGGAACTGCGTCGCCTTGTTCGACACCGCCTTCGGGTCCCCCGTCGTCAGGAACTTCGACTCCCGCCCTGCCCCCAGAAACTCCGGCCGCCGCGTCAGGTAATCCGCCAGCGATTCCGCCACCAGATTGGCCTGGCTATAGACCTTGACCCCCTGCCCCAGCGCGTCCTGGAAGACCCTTTCCATCAGCGGATAATGCGTGCAGCCGAGGATCGCGGCCTCGGGCGCGGGCATCCGGCGCTTGAGCGCCTCGACATGCGACCGGACCAGCGCTTCGGGCCAGGATCTCGTCCCCCCTGTTCGATGGCGTCCACCACGCCGCCGCAGGGCTGCGCCTCGACATCCACGCCGATGGCGCGGAAGGCCAGTTCGCGCTGGAAGGCGCGGGAGCGACGGTGCGGGGGTANCGAAGAGGGCGACGTGTTTCACGGCCACCTCGCGCGGGGGGATTGTCGCCCCATTGCCGTTCGGTCAGCGCCTCGATCAGCGGGACGAAGACGCCGAGGACGCGCTTGTCGGCCGGCACCCAGGTTTCCTGCATCCGCTTCAGCGCGGCGGCAGAGGCGGTGTTGCAGGCGAGGATGACGAGGTCGCAGCCTTCGGCCCAGAGCCGTTCGGTCGCGGCGCAGGTCAGGCGGAAGATGTCATCGGCGTCGCGCACGCCATAGGGGGCGTGGGCATTGTCGCCCAGATAGACAAAGGGCACATCCGGCAGGCGGCGCGCCACAGCATCCAGCACGGTCAGCCCGCCCAGACCCGAATCGAAGATGCCCACCGCCATCGCTGCCCCCTTCCGGCCTGCTGCCGGTTTCGCCCTGCCGGACCGGAGCATAGGCAAGATGGCGGCGGGGCGAAAGGGTTGTGGCCGCGGCGCGGCATTTTCGGAGCCATGCATCCTTTACATGGCAGCCATACTTCTTATGTGGGGGCTTCCGTGGTAGCGTGCCCGGGATTTCAGGTGAGAGCTTGCCGATGGATTGGGACAAACTGCGGGTATTCCATGCGGTTGCCGACAAGGGCAGCCTGACCCATGCAGGCGATGTGCTGCATCTGAGCCAGTCGGCCGTCAGCCGCCAGATCCGCGCGCTGGAGGAAAGCCTGAACGTCACGCTGTTCCACCGCCATGCGCGGGGGCTGATCCTGACGGAACAGGGGGAATTGCTGTTCGATGCTACGACGCAGATGGTCAAGCGGCTGGAGGCGACGGCCGCGCGCATCCGCGACAGCGAGGACGAGGTGTTCGGCGAGTTGCGGGTGACCACGACCATGGGCTTCGGCACGCTGTGGCTGGCCCCGCGTCTGGCGGCGCTGTACCAGAAATATCCCGGCCTGAAGATCGATCTGATGCTCGAGGAGAAGGTGCTGGACCTGCCCATGCGCGAGGCGGATGTGGCGATCCGCATGAAGGAGCCGTCGCAGGCCGACCTGATCCGCAAGCGGCTGATGCAGATCCGGATGCGGATGTATGCGACGCCGGAATATCTGGCGCAGCAGGGCACGCCGCAGACCATGGCGGATTTCCATTCGCACCGGCTGATCTGCCAGCATCCGGGAACGGCGCAGGTGGCGGCAGGGGCGAGCCTCGTGCAGCAGCTCATGAGTCATGACATCCCCTCCACGCTGACGGTGAACAACTATTTCGGGGTGTTGCAGGGGGTGCTGAACCATATCGGCATCGGCGTGCTGCCCGATTACATCACCGAGGACTTCCCCGATCTGGTACGCGTGCTGCCGGATGTGGAAAGCGGCGAGGTGCCGGTCTTCCTCGCCTATCCCGAGGAGCTGCGCCATTCCAAGCGCGTCGCGGCCTTCCGCGAATTCGTGAGCGAGGAAATCTTCAAGTACCGCAAGCGGGAACAGGCCTGAGCGCGGCTGTTTCGGGGAACGTTTCCACAGTCAAAGCGAGAGCCATGCAGCAGGCGCATAGCGGCCATGATGCAGTTGCGGCATTCCTGCCCTTGCACGGAATCACCACTGCGCCTACATCCAGCGGCGAGGCGGTGATCGAGGAAACTCTCAACGCCTCATACCTCCCTGTTGGACTTGGCCGAGCGAAAGCTCGGCCTTTTTTTTGCCCGCGGCGCGATTTTCCGGTCAGATGCCCGCAAAACCGGCGGCGCTGCCCGCAAAGGGGGCATTGCTGCAATCCGCTGCGCGCTTCATCCCGGTCCAAATACCCCCCGGGGTGCGGGGCAGGATGCCCCGCCGGAGACAAGCGGCGCCTGCGCCGCGCAGGCGACCCTGAAGGCGTGCCTGCGGAACGCAGGCTCCGCTAGGGTCGGGGCGGTTCCCCCTTTCCCTCCGGCCCCGTTTCGCCTATTCGCGCCAGCAAGGACGAAGCCCGAGGGGATGCCATGACCGAGCCTGCCATCACGCCCGACCTGATCGCCAGCCACGGGCTGAAGCCGGACGAGTACCAGCGGATACTGGACATCATCGGGCGGGAGCCGACCTTTACGGAGCTGGGCATCTTTTCGGCGATGTGGAACGAGCATTGTTCCTACAAGTCGTCGAAGAAATGGCTGCGGACGCTGCCGACATCCGGCCCGCAGGTGATCTGCGGTCCGGGCGAGAATGCGGGGGTCGTGGATATCGGCGACGGTCAGGCGGTCATCTTCAAGATGGAGAGCCACAACCACCCGTCCTATATCGAACCCCATCAGGGGGCGGCGACGGGCGTGGGGGGCATCCTGCGCGACGTGTTCACCATGGGGGCGCGGCCCATCGCGGCGATGAACGCGCTGTCCTTCGGAGAGCCGTCGCATCCCAAGACGTCGCATCTGGTGAAGGGCGTGGTCGAAGGCATCGGCGCCTATGGCAATGCTTTCGGCGTACCGACTGTGGGGGGCGAGGTGCGGTTCCACCGCGCCTACAATGGCAACTGTCTGGTCAATGCCTTTGCCGCCGGATTGGCGAATGCGGACAAGATCTTCTATTCGGCGGCCTCCGGCGTGGGGATGCCGGTGGTCTATCTGGGCGCCAAGACGGGCCGCGACGGCGTGGGCGGGGCGACGATGGCTTCCGCCGAATTCGACGACACGATCGAGGAGAAGCGTCCCACGGTGCAGGTGGGCGACCCCTTTACCGAGAAGCGTCTGCTGGAGGCATGTCTGGAGCTTATGGCTTCGGGTGCGGTCATTTCCATTCAGGACATGGGGGCGGCGGGCCTGACCTGTTCGGCGGTGGAGATGGGCGACAAGGGCGGTCTGGGCATCCGGCTGCAACTGGACAACGTGCCCCAGCGCGAGACGGGCATGACGGCCTATGAGATGATGCTGTCGGAATCGCAGGAGCGGATGCTGATGGTGCTCAAGCCGTCGATGGAGGCGGAGGCGCGCGCGATCTTTGAAAAATGGGATCTGGATTTCGCCATCGTGGGCGAGACGATCCCCGAGGACCGCTTCCTGATCGTGCACGGGAACGTGGTAAAGGCGGATCTGCCTTTGTCCAAGCTGTCCTCGTCCGCGCCGGAATATGACCGGCCCTGGGTGGAGACGCCGAAGGCTGCGCCTCTGGGCGAGGTTCCGGCGATTGCGCCGATTGCGGGGCTGCGGGCGCTGATCGGCAGCCCGACCTATGCGCACAAGGCCTGGGTCTGGGAGCAGTATGACAGCCAGGTGGGGGCCGATACGGTGGTGACGCCGGGTCTGCCTGCGGGCGTGGTGCGGGTGCACGGGACGGGCAAGGCGCTGGCCTTCACGTCCGACGTGACGCCGCGCTATGTGAAGGCGAACCCCGTGGAGGGCGGCAAGCAGGCCGTCGCCGAAGCCTATCGCAACCTGACGGCGGTGGGGGCGAAGCCCTTGGCCACGACCGACAACCTGAATTTCGGCAACCCCGAAAAGCCCGAGATCATGGGCCAGTTCGTCGGTGCGATCAAAGGGATCGGCGCGGCGGTGGCGGCGCTGGACATGCCCATCGTGTCGGGCAACGTGTCGCTTTACAACGAGACGGATGGCAAGGCGATCCTGCCCACGCCGACGATCGGGGCAGTGGGGATACTGTCTTCGCTGGACGAGGTGATCCACGGCAAGCCTGCCGCCGGTGACGCGCTGGTGCTGATCGGGGCGGCGGGGTCGCATCTGGGGCAATCAGCGGTGCTGGCCGAGATGTTCGGGATCGAGGCGGGCGATGCGCCTGCGGTCGATCTGGCGGCCGAGAAGCGGCACGGGGAATTCGTACGGGCCAACCGTGCGCTGATCCGGGCCTGCACGGACATTGGCGATGGCGGGCTGGCGCTGGCGACTTTCGAGATGGCCGAAGGGGCGCGGGTCGGCGTGACGGTGGAAAGCGGCGAGGCCGGGTTCCTGTTCGGCGAGGATCAGGCGCGGTATCTGGTGGCCACGGACAAGGCCGAGGCGCTGGTTGCGGCGGGCCGGGCGGCGGGGGTTCCGGTCGCGGTGGTCGGGCGGTTCGGCGGGGATGCGGTGTCTTTGGGTGGCGATGTCGCGGCGCTGGCGGAATTGTCGGCGCTGTACCGTTCGGCCTTTGCGAAGGCGGTGGCGTGAGCCTGCGCCCTGCCCTGCCTGGCGATTTCGCCTTCATCCGGTCGCTGGCGCAGCGGCCGGATTACGCGCCTTTCATCACGGACGAGGACGAGGGGCGGCTGGCCTTCTATGCCACCGACCCTGCGCACCGGCTGCTGGTCTGGGAGCAGGACGGGCGGGCGGCGGGCTTTGCGCTCTGGGCCGAGATCGGCGATCCGTCGGGGCGGGTGGAGTTGCGGCGTCTGGCGCTGGCCGAGGCTGGCGGCGGGCGGGGGTTGGGCTTCGTCGATGCGCTGACGGATTACGGGTTCCGGGTGCTGGGGGCGCGGAAGGTCTGGCTGGATGCGAGCGGCGAGAACCTGCGGGCGCAGACGGTCTATGCGCGGGCGGGATACCGGCTGGAGGGGCGGCTGGTGGATCACTGGTTCCGGCCCGTGCTGGGGCGGAATGTGGATGTGATGCTGTATGGCATCCTGCGGCACGAATGGGCAGGGGCGCGGGGACTTGCGGCCCCTGCCGCCTAGGCATACATCTTCGGTCAGGACTACCGGAGTGCGCCCATGCCCATCACTGCCCGCGACATCGAGAACCTTATCCGCGAGTCCTTTCCCGAGGCGCGGATCGTGGTGCAGGGCGATGACGGGCAGCATTTCGCGGCGGAAGTGATCGACGCGAGCTTCAAGGGCATGAACCGGGTGCAGCAGCAGCGGGCGGTCTATGCCGCGCTGAAGGGCAAGATGGATGGTGCGCATGGGGAACTCCATGCGCTGGCGCTTACGACCAAGGCGCCGGATTGAGAGGACGGGAAGATGAGCGCTGAGGCGACGATCCGCGACACGATCGAGAAGAACGATGTGGTGCTTTTCATGAAGGGCACCAAGATGATGCCGCAATGCGGGTTTTCGTCCCGCGTGGCGGGGGTGTTGAACTACATGGGCGTGAATTTCGCCGATGTGAACGTTCTGGCGGACCCCGAAATCCGGCAGGGCATCAAGGATTTCAGCGACTGGCCGACGATCCCGCAGCTTTATGTGAAGGGCGAATTCGTGGGTGGCTGCGATATCGTGACCGAGATGACGCTGTCGGGCGAGCTGGACGCGCTGTTCGACAGCAAGGGCGTGGCCTATGACAAGGACGCGGCGAACAAGATCCGCGAGGCGAATGCCTGAGGGCCTTTGCAGGATGTGACGGATGGCCCGCCTCTGGCGGGCCTTTCGTTTTCAGAGACCGGAATAGAGCAGGTCGAAGGCGCGGGTGATCTGGTCCCGCAAATGGGGATAGGTGCCAACCCGTTCCCCCATGCGCCCAAGGCGCGCGGTGCCCAGAAGGTTGAGCATCACGCGGTACTCGCGTTCGGCAAAGATCAGCGGAACGGAAAGCCGGTCGAGTGCGGAGATGCCGCCCTTGCCCGCAGGCACGACCGAGGCGAAGACGCGGGTGTCGAGCGTATCGACAGCATCGCTTTGCAGGACGAGGAGAAGACCGCCCTGCGGGTCACGGTACAGGTCGAACTGGCTACTCATACGATACGGACTTCGAGGTTCGGGATGCCGTTCTCTTCGATCCACCTGTTGTAGGCCGCGATGTCGGCGGCGTTTTCCTCTTTCCAGCGGCGGGCGCGTTCGGCCCGGACCTGCGCGAGGATGCCCTCTTCGGCGGCGCGGGAGAGGTTGATGCCAAGGGTGCGGGCTTCGTCCAGAAGGGCGGCGTCGAGGGTCATGGAGGTGGCGCGGCGGGGGGCGGGCATGGGCGGCTCCGTCAGGGATACCGGGGAAGGATACCGCATTCCATACCGTATCGGAAGCGGTATGCCCTAGCCTGCCATGCAGGAGAGGAGGGCGGTTTCGGTCCCCGCCGCGCCATCCTTCCAGTAGAGCGTCGCCGCGTCGCCTTTCGTCCACCAGACGTAATTCGACCCGTCCGAGGGCCAGCCGTAGCGGGCGCCGGAGGCGGCGGGTTCGGTGTAGAGCAGGATCTGCCGGCCTTCGACCTGCAGGATGGCCAGCGAGGTGTCGTCGGCGTTCACATAGACCACCGGCACCGCAACGTCGCGGTCGCAGGTGTAGGTCAGGTTCTGCACCTGCGTTTCCGCCAGCGCGGGCGTGGCCAGCAGGGCAAGGATGGGCCAAAGACGCATCAGGTGCCGGCGCGGTCTGCGATGCGGTCGGCCAAGGCTTCGGCCCGGGCGGCGATTTCGGCAAGCGTTTCGGTCACTTGCGGGGGGATGACGGGCACTTCCACGCGGGTTTCGGGGCGGGCTTCCAGTTCGGCGATGCGGGCCTTGAGATTGCGGATCTCATCCTCGGTCGCGGCGGCCTTGTCGGCGATCATCAGGCCCGCCATCAGCAGCATCCGTGCTTCGGGCAGGCGGCCCATCTGGGCCACCAGCGGCTGCGCCTCGGCATCCAGAAGAGCGGCGGCGGCGCGGAGGAAATGTTCCTCGCCATCCTGACAGGCGACGGGAAAGGGGCGGCCCCCGATGGTGATGGTGAGTTCAGGCATCGGCAGGCTCCTCGCGGATCAGCGGGGTGAGTTCGGTCAGGATTTCGTCCAGTTCGGCGACTTCGGACAGGCGCGTGACGCGCATCGCCTCCAGCTCGGCCATCATGGCGCGGTTGATCTGTTCGGGATCGGCAAGGTTGGCGGCCTGTGACCGGCGCATCCCGCGGAGGTTTTCGCGGAGCTGCACGATCATCTTGCGCATCCGGTGCATTTCAAGGCCCTGCACGTCCAGTTGCCGCGTCATCTGGTCGATGCGGGCGCGGAGCGCGGCTTCGCCCGCCTCGGGCGGCGCGGCGGCGCGGGCGGCGGCCAGTTCCGCGCGGAGGGCGGCGGTGGTCTGCTGTTCGGCGTCCAGAGCGGCGCGGAGTTGCGCAACCTCGCCCCCTGAATCGTCGGAGGCGGGGGCGGTGTCGGCAGGGGGCGCGGCATGGAGCGACTCGATCCCCGTCCCGATGCGGGCCAGTGCGGCGGAAATGCGGCGTTCCAGCTCGGCCAGGTCGTGCATGGTGGGCCTTTCTGTCCTGCGTGTCGTTTCTTTTCGTTCTTCGCCTTGGATGCGGTGGCGGGCAGACGAATCGCCACAGCACAGACTGACAAGGAGTGTAGCGCAACAATAAGGCTTTACTCATCTGTTTGCACCCAAGGGCTTGCGGGGATTGCTTGATCTTGCCGGACGGGTTGCCTAAAGCGGGGCCGGGAACCCCTTGTCAGACAGGATCACGGCCTTGGATATCGAGACGCTCCGCGCCCGCCACCCGGACCACTGGAAGCGCGCCTGCGCGATCCGCACCCTTACGCTGGATGCCGTGGCGGCGGCGAATTCCGGACATTCCGGGATGCCGATGGGGATGGCAGATGTCGCCACGGTGCTGTTCGAGAAGCATCTGAACTTCGACCCCGCCGCGCCGCGCTGGGCGAACCGCGACCGGTTCATCCTGTCGGCGGGCCACGGGTCGATGCTGATCTATTCGCTGCTCTATCTGACCGGCTATGCCGACATGACGCTGGAGCAGGTGAAGAACTTCCGCCAGTGGGGGGCGATCACCGCCGGACATCCCGAATTCGGCCATGTCGCGGGGGTGGAGACGACGACCGGGCCGCTGGGTCAGGGCATCGCCAATGCGGTCGGCTTTGCCATGGCCGAGGAAAACCTGCGGGCGCGGTGGGGGGCGAAGATCGTCGATCACTACACCTATGTGATCGCGGGCGACGGTTGCCTGATGGAAGGCGTGAGCCAGGAGGCCATCGCGCTGGCGGGCAAGCAGCAGTTGAGCCGGCTGATCGTGCTGTGGGATGACAATGGCATCACCATCGACGGCAAGGTTTCCATCGCCGATGTGACGGACCAGAAGGCGCGGTTTGCGGCTTCGGGCTGGAACGTGCTGTCCTGCGACGGGCATGACCCCGAGGATATCGACCGTGCGCTGGTGGCGGCGAAGGCATCGGACCGGCCCACGATGATCGCCTGCAAGACGCATATCGCGCTGGGCCATGCGGCGCAGGATACGTCCAAGGGTCACGGGGCGCTGACGGATGCGGCGCAGATGGCGGCGGCGAAGGCGGCCTATGGCTGGGACTACGGCCCGTTCGAGATTCCTGCGGATGTGAAGTCGGCTTGGGAGGCGAAAGGCAAGCGTGGCGCTGCGGCCCATGCGGAATGGCAGGCCCGCTTTGCCGCGCTGTCGGCGGCGAAGCAGGCGGAATTCACGCGGATCTTTGCGGGCGAGGCGCCGGCGAAGCTGGCCTCGGTCATCCGCGGGGTGAAGAAGGCAGCGGTGGAGTCCCTGCCGAAGCTGGCGACGCGGGCGGCATCGGAAAAGGTGCTGGCGGCGGTCAATCCGGTGTTGACGGAGACGATGGGGGGGTCTGCGGACCTGACCGGGTCGAACAACACCAAGACGGCGGACCTTGGCGTCTTCACGCCCGAGGACCGCAAGGGGCGGTATGTCTATTACGGCATCCGCGAACATGGCATGGCGGCGGCGATGAACGGGATGGCGCTGCACGGGGGCGTGCGGCCCTATGGCGGGACCTTCATGTGCTTTACCGACTATGCGCGCCCGTCCATGCGGCTTTCGGCGCTGATGGGGCTGCCCGTGGTCTATGTGATGACGCATGACAGCATCGGTCTGGGCAGGATGGCCCGAGCACCAGCCGGTGGAGCATCTGGCGATCAGCCGCGCGACGCCGAACACGCTGGTCATCCGGCCTGCCGATCTGGTGGAGACGGCGGAGGCGTGGGAAGTCGCGCTGACCCAGAAGGCCACGCCCACGGTGCTGGCGCTGAGCCGTCAGAACCTGCCTGCGGTGCGCAAGGCCCATGTGAACCAGAACCTTGTGGCCAAGGGGGCCGTATGTGCTGGCGGACGCCACGGGCAAGCGTCAGGTGATCCTGATCGCCACGGGGTCCGAGGTGGAGATCGCGCTGAAGGCGCGGGACATGCTGGAGGCGGAAGGGATCGGGACGCGGGTCGTGTCGATGCCGTCGATGGAGCTGTTCGCGCAGCAGGACGAGGCTTACCGCAAGCGCGTGCTGCCCGGTGGTCCGGCGCGGGTGGCGATCGAGGCGGGCGTGCGGCAGGGCTGGGACCGCTGGCTGCTGGGCGAGCGCGGGAAAGAGTCGAAGGCCGGGTTCGTGGGGATGTCGTCCTTCGGTGCGTCCGCGCCGATGGAACGGCTGTACAAGGAATTCGGCATCACGGCAGAGAATGCGGTGGCGGTGGCGAAGTCGCTGCTGTGACGGGGGAAGGCAAAAGTTTTCGAAAACTTTTGCAAATTTCTTCGAAGAAATTTGGGGGCCGCGCTTTGCGCGGCCCTTTCCTTTGCGGGGGCCCTACTTACGGGTGACGGGCGCTTCGACCGTGGCCTGTTCGTCGGGGAAAAGCTGGTCCTCGCCCTGATCCGTCAGGCCGGGGAATTCGCCCTGGTTTTCGATGGCGGCCAGCGGTTCGATGGCGGGTTCCGCGGCCTTGTCGGGGTCGCGGCGTCCGGCGCCGGGGTTTTCCTCGATGGCGACGAGTTCCCGCGCCCTGTCCGCAAAACGGTCGGGGCCGCCGTCGGGGCAGCCCGCATCTTCCCACATCTGGCGGGCGCGGTTGGCTATGCGGTCTTCGAGTGCGGCGAAGGCGCGGCGGTCCATGGTGTTTCCCCCCTCTGGTCACAGGGGGAAACGGCGGGTCGGGGGTGGTGGTTCCCCCTGCCCTAATGCGCGGCCTTGCGGCCCGTGACGGCGGCGATGGCGGGGCCGATCAGGCGCGTGGCGACCGGGATCAGCAGGATGCCGAGGACGAGGCCGAAGATGCCGTCCAGCGTCGCGGTGACGGCCCAGCCGACAAGGCCGGGCAGCACCGGCGTCGCATGGGCCGCGATTTCGGCAAGGTGGTGGATTTCGTGATAGAGCCACGGCCATCCCAGCACCTCGAGCCCGTGGGTGATGATGTTGCCCCCTACCCAGAGCATCGCCTCCGTGCCGACGGTGGACAGGAAGGCCATCAGTTTCGGCATCCCCTTGACCAGCCCGCGCCCGAAGGACCGCCCTGCCCCCGTCCGGCTGGTGGCGGCCATGTGGAGGCCTATGTCATCCATCTTCACGATCAGGGCGACGGCGCCGTAAACCCCCACCGTGATGAGGATGCCGACCACGGCGAGCGTCACGGCCTGCATCCAGAAGGACGGGCTTTCGATCGTGGCAAGGGCGATGGTCATGATTTCGGCGGACAGGATGAAGTCGGTCTTGATGGCGCCTGCGACCTTTTCCTCTTCCAGATGGGACGGGTCCTTCGTGTCGAAATCGGCTTCGACATGTGCATCGGCATGGGGGAACAGCGCGTGCCAGACCTTTTCGGCACCTTCGAAGCAGAGATAGGCGCCGCCCAGCATGAGGAGCGGCGTGATCAGCTGCGGAAGGAAATGGTCCAGCGCGAGAAGGGCCGGCAGCAGGATCACGAGCTTGTTGCGGATGGAGCCGATGGCGATGCGCCAGATGATGGGGAGTTCGCGGTCTGCCTCGAACCCATGGACGTATTTCGGGGTGACGGCGGCGTCGTCGATGACCACGCCCGCCGCCTTGGCCCCAGCCTTGGCGGCGGCCCCCGCGATGTCATCGACGGAGGCGGCTGCGACCTTGGCGATGGCCGCCACGTCGTCGAGAAGGGCAAGAAGTCCGCTCATGCTGGCAGTTCCTTAGGGTTGGTGCCTTTACCTAGCCTGTGCCCCGCCCTTTGGCAAAGGCCAGAACGTGTTAGCGCAAACCTTGGATGTTTGCGGTAACATATTGATTTAATGTCGTTTTCAGGCTGTTCGCGCGAATTCCCCTGCGTTAAGGCGGGCGTATCCCGCAGACGGCATCGGCTTGGAGAGGCACATATGACCATCACCATCGGCATCAACGGCTTCGGTCGCATCGGGCGCTGCACGCTGGCGCATATCGCGGAAAGCAACCGTAACGACGTTCAGGTGGTGGCGATCAATGCCACGGGTCCGATCGAGACGAATGCGCATCTTCTGAAATACGACTCGGTGCATGGGCGGTTCCCCGGGACGGTGAAGGTGAAGGACGACACGCTGGATCTGGGGCGCGGGCCGATCCGCGTGATGTCCACCTACAATCCGGAAGAGCTGGACTGGGACGGGGTCGATGTGGTGCTGGAATGCACCGGCAAGTTCAACGACCGCGACAAGGCGGCGGTGCATCTGGGACGCGGGGCGAAGCGGGTGCTGGTATCGGCGCCGGCCAAGCGGGCGGACAAGACGGTGGTTTACGGGGTGAACCACCGTGCGCTGACGGCAGAGCATCTGGTGGTGTCGAACGGGTCCTGCACGACGAACTGCCTTGCGCCGCTGGCGAAGGTGCTGAACGACGCGATCGGGATTGAATCGGGGATCATGACGACGATCCATTCCTATACCGGCGACCAGCCGACGCTGGACCGGCGGCACAAGGACCTGTACCGCGCCCGCGCGGCGGCGATGGCCATGATCCCCACCAGCACGGGGGCGGCGAAGGCCCTGGGCGAGGTGCTGCCGGAGCTTTCGGGCAAGCTGGACGGGACCGCGATCCGCGTGCCGACGCCGAATGTCAGCGCGGTGGACCTGACCTTCGTCGCGGGCAAGTCGGTGACCGTGGAGGACGTGAACGAGATCGTGCGGCAGGCGGCGGCGGGCTATATGGGCATGGTTCTGGCCTATGATCCGGAACCCAAGGTGTCGATCGACTTCAACCACACGCCGCATTCGTCTATCTTCGCGCCGGACCAGACCAAGGTGGTCGGCGGCCGCACGGTGCGCGTGCTGGCATGGTATGACAACGAGTGGGGCTTCTCCTGCCGGATGGCCGATGTGGCCGGGGTGATGGGGCGGCTCCTCCACTGATGGAGGGGTCGTGACCGACCGTATCGCGCTGGCGCTGGCCGCTTTCGTTGCAGGGCTTGTCCTGCTGGACCTCGTCGCCAATGGCGGCGAGGCTTTGCTTTTCCTGATGCGAAAACTGTTCGTCTTCGTGGAATTCCTGACATTCTGGCGCTGAGCCCGCCTGAGTCGGGTTGATCTTCGACGCGTTCTGCGGATGTTAGCGCTATCGGGGCGGCGGATTCGTCGCCCACCCAATGGAGGACAAGCCATGACCGTCAAAGTCGCCATCAACGGGTTCGGCCGGATCGGGCGCAACGTGCTGCGGGCCATCATCGAGTCGGGCCGCAAGGATATCGAGGTCGTGGCGATCAACGACCTTGGGCCGGTGGAGACGAACGCCCATCTGCTGCGCTTCGATTCGGTGCATGGGCGGTTTCCGGTGACGGTGACGACCGGTCCGGACTGGATCGATGTCGGGCGCGGGCCGATGCAGGTGACGGCGATCAAGAACCCTGCCGAACTGCCCTGGGGCCATGTGGATATCGTGATGGAATGCACGGGCATCTTCACGTCCAAGGAGAAGTGCCTGCCGCATCTGGAGAACGGATCGAAGCGGGTGCTGATTTCGGCCCCCGGCGACGGCGCGGACAAGACCATCGTCTATGGCGTGAACCACAACACGCTGACGAAGGATGACATCGTCGTTTCCAACGCGTCCTGCACGACCAACTGCCTTTCGCCGGTGGCTAAGGTGCTGAACGACGTGATCGGGATCGAGAAAGGGATGATGACGACCATCCATTCCTATACCGGCGACCAGCCGACGCTGGATACGATGCACAAGGACCTGTACCGCGCCCGCGCAGCGGCGCTGTCGATGATCCCCACCTCCACCGGTGCGGCGAAGGCCGTCGGTCTGGTGCTGCCGGAGCTGAAGGGAAAGCTGGACGGTTTTGCCATCCGCGTGCCGACGCCGAATGTTTCGGTGGTGGACCTGAAGTTCATCGCCAAGCGGGCGACGAGCGTGGAAGAGGTGAATGCGGCGATCAAGGCGGCGGCGGACAGGCCGCTGAAGGGCATCCTGGGCTATACCGAGTTCAAGAATGTCTCGTCGGATTTCAACCATGATCCGCATTCGTCGGTGTTCCACATGGACCAGACGAAGGTGATGGACGGGACCTTTGTTTCGATCCTGTCGTGGTATGACAACGAATGGGGTTTTTCGAACCGCATGGCGGATACGGCCGTGGCGATGGGCAAGCTGATCTGATCGCCCTGCCCTTTCCGGCTTTCGGGGCGGCCTTCGGGTCGCCCCTTCGTTTTTGCGCGACCCATGCGCCGGGCGCATGGCTGCTTCCACGGATCGGGCGTTGTTGGCGCTAACGGAAAGCCCCATCTTGACGCCATGCCGAAGGGATAACCGAGAAGCCCTTGGCAGTTCGTGAAAGGAACGAGAGATGAAACTGATCGACACGCTGAAAGCCGCTGCCGCCAACCATGCGCTGTACAAGCGGACCCGCGACGAGATCGCCAGTATGCCCCGCGACGTGGCGCTGGACCTTGGGATCTTCCCGGAGGATGCGCATCGCATCGCCTGGGCTGCCGTTTACGGCAAGTAAGGATATCGCCATCGCGGCGCGGAGGGGGCCCCTGTGGCCCCCTTCGTCATTTGGGGGGGAAGCGACGGGCGAGCGCCTCTTGCACCGGGGGCGTGACGAATTTCGACACGTCGCCGCCCAGACGGGCGATTTCCTTGACCAGTTTCGATGCGATGGCCTGACGGCGGGCATCGGCCATCATGAAGACCGTTTCGATGCTGGCATCCAGCGCACGGTTCATGCCGACCATCTGGAATTCGTATTCGAAATCGGCCACGGCCCGCAGGCCGCGGACGATGACGGTGGCGCCAACGTCGCGTGCGCAGTCGATCAGCAGGTTTTCGAACGGGTGGACGACGATTTCGCCGCCCGTCTTTTGCTGGATCGCGTCGCATTCCGCGCGGACCATGGCGACTCGTTCCTCGAGCGAGAACAGCGGTCCCTTGTCGCGGTTGATCGCCACGCCGATGACCAGCCTGTCCACAAGGGCCATGGCCCGCTGGATGATGTCCACATGTCCCAGCGTGATCGGGTCGAAGGTGCCCGGATAAAGGCCGATGCGCATGGGTGCCCCCCTCCCGTCGGTCGCGTTGGATTGACGCAACATTATTGCGCGGGGGAGTGCAAGGGGCAAAACCGACGCGGGGGATGCGGGATCAGAACCCCTTGATCATGCCTTCCAGCGCGTCCTTTTCCATGGCCAGTTCGGTGAGCCGCGCCTTGACCACGTCCCCGATGGAGATGAGGCCGACCATCTGGTTGCCCTCCATCACCGGCATGTGGCGGAAGCGGCCATCGGTCATCTTCTGCAGGACGTCGTCGGCCCGTTCGTCGCGGCGGCAGCCGACGATGTTCGAAGTCATGATGCTGTCCACGGTTTCGGCCATGCAGGCGGCGCCACGGCGGCCGAGTTCGCGCACGATGTCGCGTTCCGAGACGATGCCCGTCACGCGCTTGCCGTCGGGCGAGACGATCACGGCCCCGATCCGGCGGCTGGAGAGCAGTTCGGCCGCCTTGGCGACCGTTGTTCCCGGGGTCACCGTCACCACACCGTCATCCGATTTGGCCTTGAGGATTTGCTGGACAAGCATCTGCGGACCTCCCTTTCCGATGCCAAAGGGTCGGTCCGGCAGGGATTCCTGTCAAGTCAGGGATTCGCAGTGCGGGACTCGAGCCGCTGCACCTCGCGCCGGAGGCCGGTGGCGAGGAGGTCGGCAAACCGGTTGAGGCGTTCGACGCGGCCATCATCGGCGTGGCGGATCAGCCAGAAGCTGCGGGTGAGCGCGACCTGATCGGGGATCAGGGTGACGAGTTCGGGCGCGGCGGGAAGGGCGAAGTCGTGGACGACGCCCACCCCTGCCCCTGCCCGCAGCCAGTTGAGCTGCACCGAGACGGAGTTGGAGGCCAGCGCGACGGTGCCCGCCCCCAGTTCGGCAAGGTAGTCCAGTTCCTTGTCGTGGATCATGTCGGGAATGTAGCCGACGAGGCGGTGGTGGCGCAGGTCTTGCGGCGATTGCAGGGGGGCGGCGCGGGACAGGTAATCGGGATGTGCGGCAAGGTGGAGGTGGTAATCGGTCAGCTTCTGCACGGTCAGGCGGCCTGCGGTGGGGCGGCTGACGGCGATGGCAAGGTCGGCTTCGCGCTTCGACAGATTGAAGACGCGGGGAAGCGCGACGATCTGCACTTCCAGCCCGGGGTTGGCGTCGCAGATCTGGGCCAGCACCTGCGGCAGCAGGTAGTTGGCGCAGCCGTCGGGGGCGCCGATGCGGATCTGGCCGGACAGGCCTTCGGGGCCTGTCAGCGCCTCGCGTGCGCCGTCCAGCGCGGTTTCGGCGCGTTCGGCATGGGGGAGGAGGCGGGTGCCCTCCTCGGTCAGGGCATACCCCTGCGGGGATTTGGCGAAGAGGCGGGCGCCCATGGAATCTTCGAGACGGGCGATGCGGCGGCCTACAGTGGCGGCGTCGATCTTCAGCCGCTTGCCGGCGCCCGACAGGCTTTCGCTGCGGGCGACGGCGAGGAAGATGCGGAGGTCGTCCCAGTCCATTCTCTGCTCCATGGGCGCGACGGTTGGTCATCGCCCGTGGCCCAAAGCCACGGGCGGCGGCCGTCCGCCCCCCCGGGGCGGCCGCACGGGATCCGTGCGTCCACCCCGGCGTGACGGCCACCGCCCTACCCTCGCACCATTGCAAAATCGCAAAACGCTTTTGCCCTTTCTTCTCTGTTCCCCGCATTTCCGCAAGCCTATTCTGCGATCAGCAAATCGAGGGGGGTTCCCATGAAAGAGATCGGTCACTGGATCAACGGCAAGCATGTGAAGGGCACGTCGGGCCGCTTTGCCGACGTCTTCAACCCCGCTACGGGCGAGGTGCAGGCCCGCGTCGCACTGGCGACTAAGGCGGAGCTGGACGCCGCCACCGCCGATGCCGCCGCCGCGCAAGTGAAATGGGGCGCGACCAACCCGCAGCGCCGTGCGCGGGTGATGATGGAATTCGTGCGCCTTCTGAACCGCGACATGGACAAGCTGGCGGAAGCCCTGTCCAGCGAACACGGCAAGACCATCCCCGACGCCAAGGGCGACATCCAGCGCGGGCTGGAGGTGATGGAGTTCTGCATCGGCGCCCCCCATCTGCTGAAGGGCGAATTCACCGACAGCGCGGGTCCGGGGATCGACATGTATTCGATGCGCCAACCCATCGGCGTGGCGGCGGGCATCACGCCCTTCAACTTTCCCGCCATGATCCCGATGTGGAAGATGGGGCCGGCGCTGGCCTGCGGAAATGCCTTCATCCTGAAGCCGTCGGAGCGTGATCCTTCGGTGCCGCTGATGCTGGCCGAACTGATGCAGGAGGCGGGGCTGCCGGATGGCGTGCTGCAGGTGATCAACGGCGACAAGGAAGCGGTGGATGCGATCCTCGACAACCCCGTCATCGCGGGGATCGGCTTCGTGGGGTCCACCCCCATCGCGGAATACATCTACGGGCGCGGCTGTTCCAACGGCAAGCGCGTGCAGTGCTTCGGCGGCGCGAAGAACCACATGATCA